>JAJFJK010000193.1 GCA_021774075.1 Nitrosomonas sp.
TGAAATACTTCCTTTGCCAAATCAATACCTATTGTTGTAATCTTCATTTCGGACGCTCCTCTCTGATCTCTAGTGGTTTAAAATCACTACTTTGGCACATTGATGCCGTTTCAGATAGTGGGCGTCCATTCCATTACATTAACACCTGCTGCAATATCAACCGATGCTCTGCCTCAGCACTGCGTCCATGTTGACTGGCACGCTGTTTGAGGGCATTGGCAATCTCATCATCAATGTTTCGCACAATTAAATTAGCCATAGCGTTATTCCTGAAAAAGTGTCGAAATAAATGATATCATTGCTATCAACTTTTCACAAATTCCAGTCTAGGGGATTGTCCGAGAATAGTAATCGTAGCGTGGGGAAGTAATTTTGAGGCAGATTTTTTGATCATTTGAGGCGAATAGTTGTTCTATTTAACGAAAATTATCGGGAAATATGATCAAAATGACTTTTCCGCAGTAGATTATTCTATTCTCGGACAGACTCCTAGGTTTCCAATAGTAAATCAATTCCAGATTAAGGTACTATTTCTTCTCCCAGTCTACTAATCTCAATCCCGTTATGCGCGCAAACTCTTTGGTGTTGTGGGTAACCAGAACTGTGTCATAAGCGCGAGCCGTTGCCGCTATTAGCACATCATTTGGGCCGATTGGGTTTCCTTGGGTCGCAAGATCGGCACGGATCAGACCGGCTTCTTCTGCACAGCGGTCATCAAAAGGTAGACTGGTTAGTGGTGTGAAAAATTGATTTAGCAATTGCAGATTTGCCTCAACTTGTTGGCTATGACGTGCACCATAGAGTAATTCAGCCTTAACGATACTGCAAATGGCAATTTCACTTGGTTGGTGCCGTCGAAGATGTTGCTCAATGTCCGTATGCTTTTTATTTAACAAGCGAATGCAGACATTGGTATCAAGCAAGAACTTATTCAAAGTTTGTGCGATTTTCATAGTCGCCCTGGGTTGGGCGTTTTAAGGATTCTCCCTGCCAGTTACCAAGTAGCTCAAAATAGTTTTCCGGCCATTGGTTCTCAACTTCTCTTTCAATCAATAGCGCGAGATATTTTGAGACAGACAAGTGCGCTTGTTCTGCCTTCGCCTGTAATTTTTTGGCCACATCATCTGGCACGTAGCAATGTAGCTGAGACATAACAACCCCCTAAAATATATTTGCTATATTTGGATGGTATCATAGATATATTTAAACGTAGGTGTAACAAATCCGAGCGCATTAATTGCAAATTTGCCGTGGCACCATGTTTTATTACTTTTCTTTCGGTGCCAAGTATTTGGAAAAATTCGAGATATAGTCGTCCAGATTATCTTCCAGCATTCTTTTATATTCGTCCATAAAATACGCCATGATTGCTTCTTTCTGTTCGATGAACTCTTTAGAACTCTTAAAACCACTGGCACTGACATAGGCGTTAAACCTGGCAGCGGAATACAAAAACGATGCGCTGACCATGCCCCTGCCGATTTCTTCACTGACTTGTTTATTTGATAGATGGATATGTTCATCCGCTCTTTTATAAAAAGTTGGATCTACTTTCTTCATTTGTTTTTCCTATTTTGAGTAACTAACATTATTCTTCCTCCTTAATATCCCCAATCAATTCCAGCATATCTTTGACCGACATTTTACTGCTGATATCACCGTCTTTGAGGAGACTATTGGCTAAATCCCGCTTATGTTTATGCAGTTCAACAATTTTATCTTCGATGGTATCTTTTGCCACCAAACGGTATATGGTTACCGGACGTTTTTGCCCCATGCGGTGCGCCCGGTCAGAGGCTTGGTCTTCAACGGCGGGGTTCCACCAGGGATCCATATGTACGACGTAATCGGCAGCGGTAAGGTTTAAACCTGCGCCACCGGCTTTCAAGCTGATTAAAAACAAATCGCCCTGGCCGGATTGAAATGCGTTAACGGCAGCCTTGCGCTTCGGCATGCTTGTTGAGCCATCCAGATACTGATAATGAATGCCTTTTTTATCCAGCAATTCTTTGATCAACGTTAAATGTGAAACAAACTGGCTAAATACCAGCGCCTTATGGTGATTGGATATCAGTTCTTCAACCAGCTCCTCAAAAACTTGAAGCTTGGAACTGCTGATATCACTTTCCGCCAGCACCAGGCGAGGATTACAGCAAACGCGGCGTAGTTTCATGATTTCCGCCAGCATTTTTAAATGTTGTTGCCCCGGTGGGGTGGCCTGTTCTTGAGAATCAGCGATGCTTTGCATGGCGTTGCGGCGCAGTGCTTCGTATAACGTTCGCTCTTCTGCACTGAGTTCCACATGTAGCGTCACTTCAGTGCGTGCGGGCAGTTCTTTTAATACATCATTTTTTAAGCGTCGTAAGATAAACGGTTGAAGCAATTTTTTTAGCCGTTGCTGTGTGCCGTGGTCGCGTTGATTTTCTATTTTACTTGCATAACGTTCATTGAATTTTTGCAGTGATCCCAACAGGCCAGGGTTTATGAAATTAAATAAATTCCACAGTTCACCCAAATGATTCTCTATCGGTGTGCCGGTAGTGATGATCTTAAAATTCCCCTGTAGATCCATGGCAGCTTTTGAACGCTTGGTCATCGGGTTCTTAATGGCTTGCGCTTCATCGGCAACAATCGTGTGCCATTGTTTTTCTATCAGTTTTTCGGCTTCTGTTTGCAGTAAACCATAGCTGCAAACGACTAAATCAAAAGCGCCGGCCTCATCCAACTGTTGCTGACGATTGCTGCCAATGCCAAAGTAACTCACATTAAGTGTGGGCGCAAAACGTTGCGCTTCTTCCAGCCAGTTATTACACACCGAGGTAGGTGCCAGAATCAGCGTTGGGCCTTCTGTAGCTCGGGATAAAATCAAAGCCAATGCCTGAATGGTTTTACCCAACCCCATGTCATCCGCCAAACAAGCGCCCGCACCTAAATGCGCCAAACGTACCATCCATTGGTAGCCTTGTAGCTGATAATCGCGTAATTCACCTTGCATCGTGGTTGGTAGCTGTGGATCCAGATCATCCAGTTCAGATAGTTTTTTTAACTGTTGTTGCCAGTGTTTGCTGGCTTTTACATGCATGCCCTCAGTGATGTCATCCAAAGCCTGTGCAGCAAGCGGGTGAAAACGTAGATTATCACCATGTGCCTCACCCAAACCTGAAAGATCATCCAGTCGTTGCCGTAATTCCTGGGTCAACGTAATGATTTGTCCATCTTCAAGTTTTAAAAACCGCCCCGGGGTTGCTGCCAATAATCCCATCAAACTCTGTACTTCCATCACGCGGTCGTCATCAACCTGAATTTCCCCTGAGACACTGAACCAATCTTTTTCTTTGCGCACAGAAAATTGTACTTGAGAAAAACCCGTCTCCCGACTGACTTTGATGGCTTTACCCTTAGGCCATTCCAGCACAGCAAAATCATCCAGCGCTTGTAATTGCAATAAGGCTTCCAAAGCCATTTCTACATCATCCAATATCCATTTGGCATTAACGGTATGGTAAAGACCAGGGCAATTGTCCAGAACTTGTTCCAGATATTGCTTTTCCTGCGCAAAATCGCGGGTGGTTTGTAGTTGCTTGCGGTCAATTTCAGCTAACACGGTTGATCCACCTGCACCCGGCTTATAAACGGGTCCACCATCGGCAAACGGTTGCACAAAAATATCGATCTGAAAACCCTCACTCATCGGCTGCAAATGAATATGCAATCTATGATCAGCATCCACTGTTTCTGCATGACTGGATTGGCCGCCAATATCTGACTGCACCGTCAACATTGACGCAATGGAGGATATCGAGTCTATGACTTGTTGCTTGGCCTTCTTAGGAACCAGCAGGCCTTTCTCGCCCAAGGTTGCGGCAACTTGTTGATGTTGCGGGTCAACTTTATAAACCAGAATGTCATCACTTGCCGTTCTTTCAAGAATATAATGCTCTTTTTGATGTGGATAAGGTAATAGCTTGATCAACAATTGGTCTTTTTGCTCTGAAACCAATAATTGCAATTCAGCGGTGGCAATGTTGACTGGAGAATCCAAGTTTATTGCGTTATCCCAATAAATATGTGGATGCCCGATTGCCTCGACAATAGCCCGTTCATTGAGTTGATAAACTTCTTTACGGTAATAACTGTAATAATCATCTTCGTAGCCAATTTCAATCCGGCTGCAAATTCGGCCGTCCTGATCAGTCAAATAATCGAATTTTTCAGGACTCTTATGTAAGCGTTTAACGGCTACCGGACGACCATTACTCCAGCGACCATTTTTGCCTAATCGCTGTTCCCTTGGCGCTAAACCAGCCTTCTGGTCTGTCAAAGTAACAAACCAAGCCATACGTAAACTGTTTTGTTTTGACGCGGCAATTTCTTGTGGGTTACCCTGGCCACCCAGTTTTGTAAGTGCATCGAGTGCACGTTGCCAGGGTTCGATACGTGGCAGCAAGTCCACAATGAAATTAAACGTTGATTCATTGTATTTCTGAGCAATTTCTTTGGTGGTTTTATCGGTTGCGCATAATGTTTTCAGTAAATTTGAGCTGACAGCCGCGTGCAAGAAATAATCATTCTTATCTGCCTGCTGGCAATATTTATTGAGTTTTTCTACAATTGACGGATCTTCCTCAATCTGCTCATTAAGCTCGCCCAGCCAATAAAGTAATAAAGCATAAAACAGCAAGTCATAAGGCGCGTCATCATATTGAAAAAAAATATAATTATCCTCAACTCTGGCTTTCGTTTTTGCTTGATGAATATCCAAGCCTTTGAGCAATCTGTGTTCGGCCAGATAAAAACCATTTTGTGTATTTTCTTGCTTAATAGAGAATTGCAGTTGTTTCCTTAGGGTCTGCAGATTAGCTTCTGATTGGCTACGTAATAAAGCCAGGTTATAAAAATAACCAGTAAAACCACTAAAATAAACATTGCGTTTGCGTGTTTCTTTTCTTGCCTGCTTTAAGGCCGTGTCAAAGTATTCCAGTGCCTCGTCATTTCTATTCTGCAAAAATCGCAACGTGCCCATGAATATATAGGCATGGACCGTATCATCTCCTTTCAGCATATCTTCTATGCCCGTTATATCTCCTCGAATTAAATGCAACTCCACATATTGATAGACGACAAGTTTCGGGATATTTGTTGCTTTATTAAAACAGTCATTCATCAATCGATATTGCAAATTATTATTATCAATACCTAGCGCATGCAGCATTAGGTTGTTTTGTAGAACTGTTAGTTGGATAGAGAGCGGCAGGCCTTCAAACCAATGTGCATCAAAATTCTGAAAAAAAAGCTGATGAAATGTTTTTGTTAAATACCTTGAATTAATTCGCCTTATATTCTCAAGAAGCTTTAAAAATTCCACCTCTTTCTTTTGATACAGATAAATCCGCAGCATACGGATGTGATATTCAAAGTGATAGCCTTGCGGCATAAAAGCAGTATCGCTGACGACCATGCGAGCCAAGCATTCCAGGAAAGCAGGTTTTTCAGCTGCTTTTTTTAAAAGGGATTCTGCAATTGAATATTTACAAACCCAACCAAGATTGGTTAATTCGATAAGGCCCAGGTCAACCAGTTTTTCACGCAACGGTTTGGCAACCATATTTGCGACGTCAGCGGGAACACAAGCAAAAGCCTTCAGCAACTGTTGAAACCGAGTCTGACCTATTGGCACATAGATGGCCGATAAAGCCAACAAGATGTCCTGCTCACCCTGAGAGAGCTGATCAAAACGCGCAAGCAGTTCTTTATTCATTTTTCCTGTGATTGCTAGGAGGCTGTCCGAGAATAGTAATCGTAGCGAGGGAAAGCCATTTTGAGGCAGATTTCCCAATCATTATCGTTGCGAAATTATAAATTGTAATTGACGTGAGCACGGTAGGGTGCAATAACTGAAAGGCATTGCACCGTTTATGGTGATCATGGCTATATTATTATTTTAATGTAATCAATGGTGTTAAGTGAAAAAAACGGTGCAATGCGCTTTGCTTATTGACACCCTACATTGCGTCTTACGCGTTAAGGAGTCGCCGATTTACGAATCAGCCAGCTTTTCATTGGAATTTTGTGGCGTTGATTCCTTGGCGGGTTCCTCTGAGGAAACATGTGCTGCTTTTTCATCCGTCTGAATTTCATCTGTTTTTTCCTCGACTTCCTTTTTTACCTTTTTCACCTTTTCCTCCGGTGCTTTCTCCACTGGCATTTTGGCTAAAGAGTCCAGGTTTAAATGCAAGGCGGCTTTGGCCAACATATGTGCGCTGACTGGTGCGGTGATGAAAAGAAATAAGGTGATCAATAATTCATGCAGACTCACGCCTGTACCACGCGTGCTGAAAAAAATGACGGAGGCGATTAATAAACTGCCGACGCCTAATGTGGTGGCCTTGGTTGGGCCATGCAGGCGGGTGTAGAAATCCTTGAGTCTGACCAGACCCAGTGAACCGATGAAGGTAAAAATTGCGCCGGTAAGAATAAGAAATGATAAAAAATAATCTAACATGAACGACTCGCCTACTCGATAATATCACCGCGCAGCAAATACTTGCTCAGCGCGACAGTACCAATAAAACCCATCAAGGCGATCAATAGCGCGGCTTCAAAAAACAGTGCGCTGCCCAAATGAATGCCGAACAATACAAGCAATGCAATGGTGTTGACATACAAAGTATCCAGCGCCAGCACGCGATCCGGCACGCTCGGGCCGCGCAGTAAACGCCAGAAACTCATGGCAATAGCGGCGGCAACTAATGCCAGTGCGATGGGAATCACAATCTCTAACATGTCTCAAAAACCTCCTTCAACGGACGTTCATAACGTTTTTTGATGGTGGCAACCATGGCTTCCGGGTCTGTCTCATTCAATGCATGCACTATCAGAAATTTGCGGTCTTCTGAAAGTTTTGCTGATAAAGTGCCGGGGGTCAAAGTGATGCTGTTGGCTAACAAGCTGATTGCCAAATCGGATGTTAAATCCAGCGGCAAGCGGGCAAAAGCCGGTTTGAGCCGGTCTGGGTTACCGAGAATCAAGCGCGCAACGGTAAAATTAGCCATGACAATATCAAACAGCAATACAGAGATATAGCGCAGCAATACCCAAGGCTTGTGGATGCGTACGGTTTCCGGCCAAAAGCGTATGGTGAGAATCGGTATCATCCAACCCAATAAAAGCCCCAGCAGAATATGGCCGGGTTCTATGGTGCTGTTCATTAACAACCACACACCTGCAAGCGCAGGGGTAAGTATTGGGTGCGGTAATAGGCGTGTCATTATGGTATTACTCCAGTGCCCAGCACGGATTGAATATAGTCGTCAGGTTGCAGCAATTGATTTGCTGTCGCCATAGTGAATTCAGTTATCGTTCCGCCCCAAATCAGCAGGGCCACGCTTAACAGGAGCAAACCAACAATCGATACCAGTTCTTTGCCAAGCGCCATTGCGGTTGGCGGCACTTCCCGATCAGGGCCAATTTTACAATAATTAGCTGGCATTGCCCGATAAAACAACATGCTACCGCTACGTGCCATGGCAATTAATGTAAACAGGCTGGTGATCAACACAATAGCCAGGATCCACGGCAAGGCCGGATGCGGCAAAGCGGCCTGCAAAATCATGAATTTTCCAATAAACCCGGATAATGGCGGCAAGCCAGCCGCCAGTACGGCCACCATAAAAAACAGCACGCCAAATAATCGTTTATGCGCAATCACCGGGCCGGGTTCAAATTTATCTTTCATTTCATCACGGCGTTTAGCAATGGTATCCGCTAACAAAAAGAATGCCGCAGCGGCAAAGGTGGAATGCGGCAGGTAAAATAACCCGGCGGCAATACCAGCAGGGGTATTTAATCCAAAACCAATGAGCAGTGTGCCAATTGAAGCTACCACCAGATACGCGACTTGCTGACGCAAGTGTGTGCTTGCCAATACACCCAAAATGCCAATTATTAATGTAGCCAGCGCCAATGGCAGCAGCCATGCTTCAATCAGGTTTGCCGCCGGGCCGGCTTGTGCGCCAAAAATTAGCGTATAAACACGCAGTATGCAATATGCGCCCACTTTGGACATGATGGCAAACAATGCGGCCACAGCCGCAGTGGTATAGGTATAGGCAGAAGGCAGCCATAAATAAAGCGGCAACAGGGCGGCTTTGAGTGCAAACACTGAGAATAAAAGCAGGCCTGCCACACGAATCAAAGCCACATTTTCCGGTGTCGTATTGGCCACTTTAACCGCTAAATCAGCCATGTTCAGGGTGCCCAGCAAGCCATACAGTATGCCCACGGCAAACAGAAACATCGTTGAACCGACCAGATTAATAACAACAAAATGCAGGCCCGCTTTGGTCTTTAGTCGCCCGCCGCCATGTAATAACAAGCTATATGAGGCCAGCAACAATATTTCAAAGAACACAAACAGATTAAATAAGTCGCCCGTTAGAAACGCACCATTCAAACCAAACAACTGTAACTGGAATAACACATGGAAATGCTGTCCGGCGGCATCGGTGCCACGCACAGCGTAACCTAACGCACATAGTGAAACTAATGTTGCAATCAGGAGCATCCATACAGCCAGACGATCCGCTACCAACACAATGCCGAACGGCGGCATCCAATTACCCAGCGCATAAGTCAGGATTTCCCCGCTGCTGACTATATTTAGTAATGTGGTAACGGCGACAATCTGCACAATCACAGCTGTAATACTCAGAATACGCTTAACTTGTATGCTGTAATTTTGTAACAGTAATAGCAGGATGCCAAACAATAGCGGCAATATAACTGGGACGATGACGATATGGTTGATCATCCTAAAAACCTTAGTTGAATGGTGTTTAGAGTGCGTTGTTGTTTCCTTTTGGCAAGGCGCAATGAGGCGTAATAACTGGTTATTGCAACGAATTGCAACACAGCAAAAAGGAAAGAACAGCGTGCTATAAACATCATAGCGGCACGGGCCCTACAGATGCGTGCTGTACACAACAAAACTGTTCTATTCTTATGAGGATGGTTGTTATTGTAGCGGTCAACTGAGGTTTTTAGGATCATGACTTGTGCTTCCCATCCACATGATCATTCCCCATTTCCAGGTGTGCTTTGAGTGCCAATACAATGACAAAAGCGGTCATGGCAAAGCTGATGACAATGGCTGTCAATACCAGGGCTTGTGGCAATGGGTCTGCGTAGCCGCTCATACCTTCAGCAATAATTGGTGGACTGCCAATCGTGAGGCGCCCCATGACCAATAGAAACAAATTGACGGCATAGGATAAAAAAGTCAAACCAAGAACTACCGGAAAAGTATGTCCACGCAATGTCAGGTAAACGCCACAAGATGTGAGCACACCAATGATTATCGATACGAGTGCTTCCATTAGCGTATGCGCTTCCTGACATGAGACAGATGGCTCTGACTGTGAACTAAACCGAGGTAAATAAGAATTAACATGGTGGCGCCGACAACAACCAAATAAACACCCAAATCAAATGCCATGGCTGATGCCAACTCAAATTCACCAATTAATGGCCAATGGATATGACTGAAGGTTGATGTCAGGAAAGGATAACCAAACAACCAACTGGCAATCCCGGTAATTGTTGCGATGAGCAAACCAGCACCAATCACCACATGCATATTGGTTGGCAAACGCTCTTGTGTCCAGGTAACACCATTCGCCAAATACTGCATCACCAGTGCCACTGCGGTGACCAGACCAGCAATAAAACCACCGCCGGGCAAATTATGCCCACGTAATAAAATGTACATTGAAACCAATAGTGCAAGGGGTAATAACAAACGTGCAAACGAGGCCATGATTACCGGGTGCATGTCTTTATCCCAGGGACGATCTTCTGAATCATGCAAGGAACCGGACAGTTGTAAGCGATCCAACATGGCGTAAATGCCAAGCCCAGCCAGCGCCAACACGGTAATTTCGCCGAGTGTATCATAACCACGAAAATCAACCAGAATAACATTCACCACATTGGTACCGCCCCCGCCGGGCAAGCTATGTTCCAGGAAATAATCGGAGATACTCTGATAAGGGCGCGTTAAAACCGCCCACACCAAAACCGCGACGCCACCTCCCGCCGCTGTAGCGATCACGGCATCACGGCTACGCAATAATGTGCTGGATTCTTTGGGCGAACGTTGCGGCAGGAAATATAACGCCAACAATATGAGCACCACCGTGACCACTTCAACAGAGAGTTGTGTTAATGCCAGATCCGGTGCCGAAAATTTAACAAAAACCAGTGCAACACCTAAACCTACTGCGCCTAACAAAATAAGTGCAATCAAGCGTTGCCGATGCATAACAACGGAACCAATTGCCGCTGTCACAATAATTAAGGTCATTAATGCACTCACGCCATCAATGGGCAATAAGACACGATCTCCGGTCAAGGTAAACTCACTACCCATAAAGCCTGTTGTCCCAAGCACCAACACAAAGAATATGAAAGCAAATACCATACGTTGCAGAGAATGCGTATCCAATGCACGGGTTACTTTGCCTGAAAATTTAAACAATTGACGCAAGAGGTAATCGAACAACCGCTTGAATTCCAGTCTTTTATCAATGCGTACTTGAAATGCAGCTAAAGGACGTCGCCCCAGATAGGCTAAAACACCGCCTGTTAATGCAATGATACTCATGATCAGTGCCGTGTTAAAGCCGTGCCAAATGGCCAGATCATGCGGCGGTAACGGTCCCTGTAAAACACTGGCAGCAGCCACGGCCAGTATCGGCTCGACGGTTAAGGCCGGGAAAATCCCAACCAGTAAACACAAGAACACCAGGATCTCTACCGGCACTTTCATCCAGCGTGGTGGTTCGTGCGGTTTTTTGGGCAAATCAGTTGGTTCGCCGTGGAAGAACACCGTATGGATAAAACGCAGTGAATAGGCAACCGCAAAAATGCCAGCCATGGTTGCCGCTGTCGGTAATAACCAGCCCCAAGGCTCATTGATCACAAATAGCGTTTCGGCAAAAAACATTTCTTTGGACAAAAACCCATTGAACAACGGCACACCCGCCATGGATGCTGCGGCCACCATAGCCAATAAAGCCGTGTGCGGCATATATTTCCATAATCCACTCAGTACGCGCATGTCCCGTGTGCCGGTTTCATGATGGATAATACCCGCCGCCATAAACAACGAGGCTTTAAAGATGGCATGATTAATAATATGAAAAACACCGGCAACTGCAGCCAATGGTGTGCCGATGCCGAATAACAAAGTGATTAAACCCAAATGGCTGATAGTCGAATAGGCCAATAATCCCTTAAGATCATCCTTAAACATGGCAATGTATGCGCCAAAAACCAGCGTGGTCAGCCCGGTAATACATACCAGCCAGAACCATTCCGGTGTACCGGATAATGCGGGAAACATACGCGCCAGTAGAAATACGCCGGCTTTAACCATAGTCGCTGAATGCAAATAGGCGGACACCGGTGTAGGTGCCGCCATGGCGTTAGGCAACCAAAAATGAAATGGAAACTGTGCCGATTTGGTAAAGGCGCCTAATAACACCAGAACCAACATCGGCAAATATAATGAGTGACTTTGAATTATGTCAGCAGACGCCAGAATGACCGATAATTCATAACTGCCGACAATTTCACCCAATAATAAGAAACCACCGAGTAACGCCAAGCCACCGCCGCCGGTTACTGCCAATGCCATACGTGCACCGGTGCGTGATTCCTGTCGCGTTTGCCAATAACTGATGAGCAAAAAAGATGACAGGCTGGTCAATTCCCAGAATATCAGCATCTGAATGATATGTTCAGATAGCACGATACCTAGCATTGAACCCATGAACAGCAACAGGTACGCATAAAAACGCCCCATGTCATCATGCTCAGACAGGTAATAACGGGCATACAGAATAATCAGCAAGCCAATACACAGGATCATCAATGCAAATAACAATCCCAGGCCATCCAGACGGAATACAATATCAAGACCCAGCATTGGCATCCAGCTGATGCGTTGCACAAAAACTTGTCCTGCAAAAGTATCAGCCATTAATGGCGATAATATGGCCAACGCAAGAAAGGCAACAGCACCTGCACCCCAGGCAGCATGCAGTCGCCCCATACGGGAAATCAGGGCAACAAAAATTGCACCCAAAAATGGTGTTAACGCGACGAGCGATAGATTCATAAAACGAAAATTGTGTGGTGAAGCAAAAAGGCTATATTGTAAGGCTATGTCGCCATTTTAGGAATCGCCGATTGAATTAATACTGAGAAAGTACTGATTAATTTTGAGCTAAATCGATAACGGGATGAAAAATACTCGCTATTATAGTTTACTTCATGAGTTTTCCGACATTTCTCTAACAGGAATACGCGAAATATAAAAAGCCAGGATACTACCAATAACAACCAACATGATCTTCTGCCACAATTCCGGCACAATTAAAATCGAACTGCCGAATGATAAAGCCATCAAAATATAAGCCCAGCGTTTAGCGCGGCGCGGAATACTGTGATACAAACACCAATCACGAATAATAGGCCCGGCAATACGATTAGCCAAAAGTTTGTTATGGAAGCGTTCCGAACCCCGGGCAAAACAACCAGCAGCTAACAACACAAAAGGCGTAGTCGGCAAAATCGGTAATATGGCACCCAACGCACCCAATGCCAAAGCGAGAAAACCGGCGCCCAAATACAATGCACGCACTATTGGTGAATCATGCAAGCACAAAAGATCCACGGCTTGTGTGTTTGTCACTTCTGGTTCATTTTGACACGCTACGTTTTTCTCCCTTAAAGGGGGCAGAGCCATTTTTACGCTTCCTTTTGGTGAATTCAAGCTCTAAGTGCAACAGTTTCAGGGAAGAGGAAGACATCGTAAGAATCTGATAAATTTAAATCGTCACAATTTAAAATCAGGAGACTATACGATGCCTTACACTCATTTAACCTCATACGAGCGATATTGTATAGCCCATATGCACATGTACAAGATGGCAAGGCCTTTACGTATTGTAGGCACGATCTGCCCAGATTTGTGGTTCGACTAAACTTCTATAAGCTTGGTTGAAGATCTATAGCGTTTGTGGGTTTTCTCCCACAAAAATCATATCCCTAAACCACCAAATAGTTACCATTCCCAGAATGATATTTTCTTAACTTGGATACGAAATCCGGAAAGGGTAAGGCGTATTCTTTTTCCAGTGTCTTGGCGTGATTTCTTAGGGTTTTCCAGGCTAATTTTACGGGGCTTTGTTTAAAGGCAAAAACAATCAAGTTTCCGCGTACTTCTGATAACATCGCGGCAACATGGCCATTAAAGCTGACTTCTATACGCCGTAGGTATTTGTTGAGATGCTTATCCCGACTCAGCAAATTAACCACCAGGATGCCTTCTTTACTCAACATCTGGCGCACTTGATTGTAAAAGTTTTCGCTACAAAGCGAAGAAATCTGGCAGTCATCGTCAAAGCCATCGACCATCACGATATCAGCACTGCATGGATTATTTGCAATATACGCACCACCATCTGCAAGAATCACTTCGAAGCGTTCATCTTCTTCAGGCAATCCAAAAGAATTGTGAGCAGTCGTGATAATTTGCTGGTTTACTTCTACGGCGGTTATTTTTGTCTGTGGCATCCGATGATATACAAACTTTGCCAATGACCCGCCACCCAATCCAATCATCAGAATATTTTCTGGCACGGGACGAAACAACAAGAAGCTCATCATACATTGCGTATAAACCAGCTCCAGATCATTGGGAGCCGCAATTCTCATGGTGCTTTGTGTCATGTTGCCACCCAAATGCAGTGAACGCAGCCCATCTTGTTCACTTACTGCAACGTCAATGTCACCTCGGGTATCTCTTCGAGCAAAATGCACCATAAAACAATTGATTATGCTTTCGGTAATGGAAACACAACTGATTCTATAACACCACTTAGTTCTTCAATCGCGACTTCTTCGCCGGTCTGTTTTGCGCCGATTTGTTTGAGTCTCGAAATCACCTGCTGAACCAATATTTCCGGGGCAGAAGCCCCCGCTGTGATGCCAATTCGGCGCTTGCCGACAAACCATTCTTCTTGCAATTGTGTTTCACGATCCACCATGTAGGATTCTACATTTGCATTACGCGCCACTTCACACAAACGATTTGAATTTGAACTGTTGGGCGAACCGACGACAATCACCAGATCACATTTATCAACCATTTGTTTGACCGCATCCTGACGATTCTGCGTGGCATAACAAATGTCATCTTTTTTAGGGCCTTTAATCAGCGGAAAACGTTTCTTTAAAGCATCCACAATACGTGCAGCATCATCGACAGATAAGGTGGTTTGTGTGACATAAGCTAAATTACCCGTATCTTTAACTTGCAAAGTTTCGGCGTCCTCTTCTGTTTCGACCAGATACATGCCTCTGTCTTCACCTTCAATCTGCCCCATAGTTCCTTCAACTTCCGGATGACCTTGGTGGCCGATCATGATGATTTCCTTACCTTCCCTGCGCATTTTGGCAACTTCTACATGGACTTTAGTGACCAGTGGGCAGGTGGCATCAAAAACCTGCAGCTGTCTCTCAGCAGCATCACGTCTAACTGCGTGGGAAACACCATGTGCGCTGAAAATCAAAATGCTCCCTTGTGGAACTTCGTCCAGATTTTCCACAAATACCGCGCCTTTGGTTTCCAAATCCTCAACCACAAATCGATTGTGTACGACTTCATGACGTACATAAATTGGCGCGCCATGCATTGCAAGCGCTCGCTCTACTATTTCAATTGCACGATCTACACCAGCACAGAATCCTCTGGGGTTTGAAAGTAATACTTTGATCATTTAGTTCATCTCCAATACGCAATTACCGTTTATTCCTCTTGATAACGCTTGACCAATGCAACACGTTTTTCATAGGCCTCACGTGCAATCTGGATATCTTCAAGAAATTGTGGCAGTTCCTTCATTTGCAATGCTTGCGGGCCATCCACCAACGCTTTGCAAGGCACGGGATGAAAATCTACCAATACCATATTCGCTCCGGCAATTATACCCTGAGCGGTTACATGCATGACATCCAGAATACCATCCGGTGAACCGGCACGTGTACCCACGGAATGTGAAGGATCAATACAAACCGGCATACGTGTCAGTCGTTTAATAACAGGTACATGTGCGAAATCTACAAAATTACGATGAGGATCACCCATATTTGTTTTCATGCCACGCAAACCAAAAATTACTTTGCGGTTACCTTCTGATGCCAGATATTCAGCAGCATTCAGTGATTCATCCAGTGTGATACCAAACCCGCGTTTAATCAAAACCGGCAAATCTTGCTGGCGGCCAACTATTTTTAATAATTCGAAATTCTGTGTATTACGTGTTCCAATTTGCAACATGACACCTGTTGCATTGCCAGTCTGATCAAGTGCTTCACGAATTTCTTCTAAATGAGATTCATGCGTTATTTCCATGGCAATTACCTTAATGCCATATTTTCCAGCCATTTCGAATACATAAGGCAGACAACTTTTGCCGTGTCCTTGAAATGAATAAGGACTGGTGCGCGGTTTGTAAGCGCCCATACGGGTACAAACCTGACCGTTATCACGCAACACCTGCATCATCATCTCAACATGCTCAACGACATCAACTGCACATAATCCCGCAAATACATTCAATGTATCTTGACCAAAACGAACGCCGTTATAGTCAAAATAAGTCGCGCGGTCGTCATTTTTATGTCGACCTAATACACGGTATTCCTCAGAAACACGCACAACACTATCAACACATGGAAAACTACGGATGTCGTCAATAGGTAGTGCTTTAGTATCGCCAATAAGGTATAACTCGGTGAGTGTTTGTTCAGCACCGACTTCAGTATGCACCCGCGAAGAAATACCTGGATAATTGGCAAGATGTGTCAATAACTGCTGATATTCAGGACTATCTAATCGGGTATCTGGAATAAGAACAAGAATCATAAATGAGTATCAAAAAGCTCATGCCGATCAATTCGGCACAAAGTAAAATGGGTCACGATTTTAACCGAAAAAACGGTTAGTTACCATGGGGGCAGGTTTGGGAAACGTCAATTATTTTATGAACCAATAACTAAATTCGGCATTTCCTTAGCCTGGATATTGCACCAGTTGGTGGAATTTAAACGCCGAACTGTTTTTAATTGAGCGTGCTCGCGACCGGAAACGCAGTTATTCTGCGGCGTAAAGAACATGTACATTCAATTCAAAACAGGGCAAGTTAAAAACCATCAAGCGAGCCTTAACGTACAAACTGTATTTTCGCAAAAAGTACTAAAAACCAATAGGCATAACGATTACAGGCCAAAATCTAACGCACTGATGCAATATTCAAGTTAGTGCTCATCCTGACGCGCTTTCTCCAAAATCTGCAAATAAGTATCTGCCAGCTTGCTTGCATAAATAACCCCAACAAGTTGTTTTGATGTGGCATCGGTAACTACTGGAATATTAACACCAACAAAATCTTTTAATTTGGAAAAAATTTCCAGAACATTCATGTTTTCTTCTAAAACGACAGTGGGTTCAGACAAAAACTTGCTGACTGGCTGCGTTTGCAAATGCCCATCATTCATTTCAAGCAATTTTAATACATTGATTTGACCAAGCAATTGCTGTTGCTCATTAACCACATAGGCTACCTCAATGCTCTGCTCGATTAATGCACGCCGCGCCATTGCCAAATTCATATCGGCCCTCAATACCACAGGTACTTTATCCATTAATGTACTGACCGGCATTTGCTGCAAGGATTGGCGTGCCGCAGATTCATCCGGCTCTATTCCACGTTCACGTAATTGGTGATAAAAGTAAGACTGATTGAAAAAATCCCTGGTTACGGTACCGCCGACAACAACGGACACCATCACCGCAGTCGTCAAGGAATAGCTGCCTGTCAGTTCAAAAATAATCAGGATTGTCGCAATCGGCGCACCAATCACCCGACTAATAACCGCACCCATACCGGCAACACCATATACTGCGGGTGATGAAGCGGCATCAGTAAACTCATGCACACCCAATCCCACAACCATGCCCATCATGGTGCCAAGATAAAGTGCGGGTCCAAATACCCCGCCGGCAAATCCTGCCGCAAAACTAACCGATGTAGCTAGCAATTTTGCAAACACCAAGGCCAGCATGACGCCAGCGGTTAATTCCAACATCAATGCATCTCGAATAACCTGTTCACCTAACCCGAAGGTTTGCGGAAAAATTACGATAATGGCGCCAAGAATAGTCCCACCAAATAATGCACGCGTCACTGTTGAAACGGGCAATCGTTGCACCAGTTGATTTGACCGGTACATCATCGACATGAAAATTACCGCCAAGCCACCGCCAACTGCACCAACTAATGCAAATAAAAAATATTCCCAGGTATGCGCAACATGCAATTCAGGCAACATAAACAGTATTCCACTGGTTGTAGCCATATCAGCAACCGTTGTTGCCACCACAGAAGCGATGACAATAGGCATGACAGATTTGCTGCCAAAACGGCCCAGCACCACTTCATGCGCAAAAACCACGCCCGCTAACGGTGCTGAAAATGAAGCCGATATTGCACCAGCCACGCCACAGGCCAACAAGGTTTTTCTTCGATCCTGAGTAAGCTTCAGTTGTTGCGCCAACCACGCGCCCAATGTTGCGCCAAGATGTACAACAGGGCCGTAGCGTCCCACAGAAGCACCACTACCTATGGATACAATACTGGCTGAAGCACTCACCAAACCTGCTCGCATAGATAAATAGCCTTTATCCAAGCGAGCTGCATGAATAACATCTGCCGGCCCATGATTGCGTTGTTCTGGAGTGCCATATTTGATGATAAAACTAACCACCACCGCACCAATTACGGGCAGGAAAAACAGATACAAGCGTGAGGTTTCTTCCAGCTGCGTATATAGATTCGTACCGTTAGCACCCAACAGCAATTCATGCAACCAATGAATCGCCCATAAAAAACCAAGTGATGCATAACCAACAACAGCACCCACTACAATCGCAAGAAACGCCAGGAATATTGTGTCCAGCCAGCTACGCATGGAAGTGTCAATCATCCTAAAATCCTCATAGCGTAGTCCATCTTTAGGGTGACTCGCATTTGCCAAGACATTTGTTTTGTTTCATGAGATTGTCCATTGCTGAAGCGACCAACTGAGGATTTTAGGATCATTGATTTACCTAATTTTTATCTCTTCTGGCAAAGTTATATCATCATACAAGATTGCGAAGCAATAACAGTGATGGCCAACAGCTTAAACCGACGTCATGAGAACCTTGCATATTCAGAATACAAAGTGTGACGTGGCGCGACGTACGATTAGCTTTAATCGACCCGTAATTTCTTCGATTAAATGAACTTTCATGAAATAATACCGTTCTCATAGCTTAATTATCATCGGCTGTTGTGTTGCGTTTCAAAGTGCTTACATATATTTCTATAAAAGCAGTTACGCGCTGACACTCTTGATAAATGACTGAATAAAAGATTGGTTTGTCAATGTCATGCTATATCTGGGATAATTTCTTTTGTAATAAATTATTCACTTTGCTGTCCGTATAAAAATAATATATAAAGGAAAGTTATTCTTGTTTTGTTTATCTTTATGTTTGAATACCAACTGGATTTTTCATGAATCTTAAAATTCTTAGCTTGTTATTACCGCTTGGACTTGTTGCTTGTGCGCAGATTCCCACTAAAGAGGGAATGGAAAAAACAGAAAAATCCACAGCACAAGCTGAAGCAAGTCAGGCAAATTTGCCAAAGCAGGAATTGACCGCGCCGATCTTATTTGACTTTTTGTTGGGTGAAACTGCGTTACAACGCGGTAATTTAGAAATCGCCGTGGGTCGTTATCTGAAGTTAACGGACACGACCCGCGACCCTCGTATCGCTAAACGTGCCAGTGAAATTGCGCTTCATGCGCGTCACCCATTTGCGGCAGAGCGTGCAGCTACGATGTGGGTGGAGTTGGAACCTGAATCGAGCGATGCGCGTCAAACACTCGCTGCGCTGTTGGTAAGTCTCGGCAAGCTGGATGAAGCAAGTCCTCACCTGGAAATGCTGCTGGCTTCAGAAAAAAAATCAACCGGCCCGGCTTTTTTACAATTGAATCAGTTACTGTCCCGTAACCAAGATAAAGCAGCAACGCTACGATTAATACAACAGTTAGCGCAACCCTATACAAATTTACCCGAAGCACATTTCGCAGTTTCTCAGGCCGCATGGTTCTCAACCCAGTATTCCCTGGCATTGGATGAAATGCAAAAAGCGCTTTCTTTACGTCCTGATTGGGAGATGGCGGCAGTCCAGAAGGGGCGTATTTTACAACGAAGCTCAAATGCTGATGCGGCTGCGTTTTATGCAAATTATTTGAAAAAATACCCGCTGGCAAATGAGGTGCGTACCAGTTATACCAGAATCTTAATCGCTCAAGGCGATGAAGATATTGCACGCAAGCAACTCGCTTTCTTGTTGGAAAAAAATCCGGATAACGCTGAAATTATGCTGGCGGTTGGTATCTTGTCAACCAAATTACGTGATTTTGATGTAACCGAATCCAGTTTCAATAGAGCACTTGCGTTGGATTACAAAGATCGCAATGCGATACATTTTCAACTGGCACAGATTTATGAGGAAACAAATCAGACCGATAAAGCCATGGCGACCTACCGTCTGGTTACAAGTGGCGGGCGTTATTTGCCAGCACAAATTCGTTATGCCGATTTGTTGGCGCTTAAAGGCCATTTAGACGAGGCACGCCTGCACTTGCGCAGTTTACCTGCGGCAGATGATCAGCAAGCCGCACATTTAATTCTGGCTGAGGCGCAAATTGTGCGACGATCCGGTATACATCAGGAAGTATTTGATATTCTTGACGATGGCCTGAATAAACTGCCTGATTATCCCGAGCTGCTTTATGATCGTGCTTTAGCCGCAGATAAAATTGGTAAATTTGAAGTGCTTGAGCGTGATTTGCGCAAATTAATAGAAATCAGGCCAGATAATGCACACGCCTATAATGCATTGGGCTACAGCATGGCGGAACGCGGTGATCAATTACTCGAAGCACTGAAATTAATTAAACGGGCTGTAGAGTTGTCCCCGGGTGATCCCTACATTATGGATAGTCTGGGTTGGGTATATTATCGTATGGGTAACTTGAGGGCTGGCCTAAATTATTTGAATCTGGCGTTTGCGGCCAAACCTGATGCGGAGATTGCAGCGCATTTGGGAGAAGTGTTGTGGGTGCAAGGCGCCAAAAAAGATGCTGAAAACATTTGGCAATCCGCGCTGGAAGAAAATCCTGATAATGAAGTCTTGCTTGATACCATTAAACGTTTTATGCACTAAAGGGCACTTCTTAAAATCCAGATTTCATCCCAACTGCTGAGTTGCGAAAAAAATTTCTTGCTGTCATATCAACCATATGCTGCACTGCAAAATTTTTTCCGCGCCTTGCATTTGTGCGAACTCTGAATTTTTAGAGGCGCCCTAAAGAAGCGCCCTTTAATTCAATATTCGTAACGCAGAAACGCGCTGTTCGATTTCTTTCATCATTTGTTGATAAGCGGGCGCATCTATCCCACCGAAGCGTTGTTTAAATTCGGCCTCAGGCATTGATGCTGGAAGGTCAGACCATGGTGGCATCAAATCCGCATCTTTCAACCCTGTTGACACCAATGCTTGCAGCTGACGCGCGGAGGCTTGGTTGCTCACTGCGCGTTCGCCAAATCTTGTGCCGGCACGGTCAGCAGCAATATCATCGAACGAAAAACCACTGCCTGAACGGGCGTCTTCTATCTCTTTGTACAAACCAATGGCATCAGACAAAACAGTATCGGCGTAAGCCATGATAACCGCAGACACCATAAAATGTTTTGCAAAATCGCTACGCTTATCGATAGTCACCACCTGACCTATAGGACGAGGCCACTTTTTTGCTTCCGGTACTAATGATTGAATCGGCACACCCAATACATGAAATGTAGCGATTAAAATTGCCGCTCGGTTTTCTGATTTCGCATCACCGTTAACGGAATGCTTTGCAGCCAATTGCATTAAAGGCGGCAACAATTCCGCAAGTGAAATCATCCGGGTATTATTGCGCCGGGTATATTGCGCTAAAAATGATTGGTAACGTAATAATTGTGCCAGCTCCTGCTCATTCAGCATTGCAATGCCTGCCTTAAACTCGGAAAAGCCACCTTCCCAACGGTATAACACATTGACTTCACGTGTGGAAATGCAAATAAATTTTATGGCGTCAAGGCCCTTGCGGTACTCAGGGTGATGTTGTAACCATGCTATGCCTTTGGAAATTAATGTGTTGGTCACAAAATTAGGTAGCGGCAAGTCTCCAATTTGAACAGATTGAATTTGTGGCAGTTCATTGGTCTGCACTACGGTGGCCGCAAAATTGATATAACCATCCAGCAGATCAGTCGGCAAAGGAAAGCTTAAATGGATCTTTGCCTGCCGCTTAGCAAAATTGACTTGTGCGCTTCCTTTGCCAAAGTGGTTTGCCAAATAATTGGCAGCAATATCTAAATCTGTGGAGAGAATGATGACTCTGGATAACATGCGTGAGTTTGCTTGGCGTCGGTGTGCGTTAATAATCTCCTTTGCCCGCTCAATATGCTCAGGCGCCAAGGCTACAGGGCGAACAACATGCGGTTCCTCTTCTACGATCAAAAAAAGAAGTATGGCTAATGAACATGGAATCACAAGTAAGAAACTTGTAAACAGTAACGACAATGTACGCATAGACGAAAATTGTTCTCTACAAAAATACGAATGGTCATGTATATTGATTATCCTAAAATCCTCAGTTAGTCGCTTCAGCAATGGACAATCCCATGAAACAAAACAAATATTTTGTCAAATGCGAGTCACCCTAAAGGTGAGCCACGCTATGATGCTTATAGCACACCGTTCTTTATCTTTTGCTGCGTTGCAATAACTAGTTATTACGTCTCACTGCGCCTTGCTAAAAATAAACAACAATGCACTCTAAGCATCATCCAACTGAGGATTTTAGGATTATGGACAACATTCTATGTGAACCTTACTCAGAATAATTGATTGTATAAGCCTTATTTGTCATTTTATTAGCGTCGATATCAAGTAGTCGTAGCACTAGCTGTAGCGATAATGATGAATAATCCGCATGCTCTGAGTGAATTTCCTATCTGTCACAATTAATTGGCGGGTATAATATCGCTAGCGGCAGCTAAGTATAATGCTACTATTGAATAACCATATCAATGTAATCATAGACAAGATCAGCTGATGTCGACAAACCCTACGAATACAACCACTATACTGGAATTCAAAAGCAGTACTTTTTTTGCGCCTATACTAATTCTATTTAAAAATGATATCGCTACAATCGAACTGTCCTTGCAGGAAAAGATTCGTTTGGCACCGGATTTCTTTAAAAATTCCCCATTAATGATTGATGTGAGTGAATTGAATAAACTGAATCATGAAATTGATATTGCTGGAATTACAACGGTGTTGCGTAAAATTGGTTTGTTCCCGATTGGTCTGCGTGGCGGCAATGATCAACAAAATAATCAGGCGCGCGCATTATTTATTCCAATTGACACAGCGCGTACAAATGACAGCCCTATGTCATTGGGTAAAACACAAGAAGAAGAGATTGCCACACAACCTGCTCAGCCTAAAGAGGAAACAACTGAGGCACCTATTGCACCAGCGGCATCTTCGCCACCCTCTACAGTTGCAACGACTTTAATAACCCATCCGGTTCGTTCAGGGCAGCGTGTTTATGCTAGCGGGGATTTGATTATCTTGTCACAAGTCAGCGCTGGTGCTGAAATTATGGCTGAAGGTAATATACATGTCTATAATACATTGAGAGGCCGGGCTTTGGCAGGCGTGCAAGGCAAAAAAGACGCGCGTATTTTTTGTTTTGATTTGCAGGCTGAATTGATCTCTATAGCGGGAGATTACAAAACCAGTGAAGATATAAATAAACAGAACCAAAAAAAACCGGTTCAAGTCTTTTTACAAGACCATGCTTTAATTATTCAAGAAATTGCTTAAGACTATCTAGCAAAGGAGACTCAAATTGGCAAGAGTTATCGTCGTGACATCAGGAAAAGGTGGTGTTGGTAAAACAACAACCAGTGCAGCGATTGCCATGGGGCTTGCAAAAAAAGGCCACAAAACGGCCGTTATTGATTTTGATGTTGGCTTGCGTAATCTGGATTTAATTATGGGTTGTGAGCGTCGGGTGGTATATGACTTCATCAATGTTATCAATGGCGAGGCGAGTATTAGTCAGGCGCTGATTCGTGATAAGAATTGTAATATGCTCTATATTTTGCCGGCTTCACAAACACGTGATAAAGACGCGCTAACCAAAGAAGGCGTCGGTAAGGTTTTAGAGGAGTTATCTCAGGATTTTAAATATATTGTTTGTGATTCTCCAGCGGGTATTGAGCGAGGGGCAAATTTAGCACTTTATTTTGCTGATGATGCTTTTGTGGTTACTAACCCGGAAATTTCCTCGGTAAGAGACTCAGAACGTATGTTAGGGTTGTTGTCCAGCAAATCACGCCGAGCCGAAAGAAATGAAGAACCTATTAAGGAATATTTATTGCTTTCCCGCTATGATGCTGACAGGGTTCACTCAGGGGAAATGCTTGGGCTTGAAGATGTACAGGATATTTTGTCTTTGCATTTGCTCGGTATTATTCCTGAATCGAAATCAGTATTAACTGCATCCAATGCCGGTATTCCGGTCATTTTGGATGAGAAGAGTGAGGCGGGCCAGGCCTATGCCGATGTTGTGGCACGTTACTTGGGAGAAGAGAGACCACATCGATTTATTGACGGCAAGAAAGGGTTCTTCAGAAAGCTTTTCGGAGGTAAATCATGAGCCTACTGGACTATTTCAGAGCATCCAAACCTAAAACTGCGTCTATTGCCAAAGAAAGACTGCAAATTCTGGTTGCACATGAGCGGTCTTATCGCAATCAGCCCTCTTATCTTCCGCAGCTACAACAAGAACTTCTAGCGGTTATCCGTAGATATGTCAATGTTGAGCAAGATGCAATATCGGTCAATTTTGAACAAGATGATAATCAGGAAACCCTGGAATTAAACATTGTTTTACCCGATTATCAGCAAACAGATAAAAGTTTACATGGCTGAACATTTTTGGGTTTTTAGGTGCTAAGACACTCACTTAATTTTGTGTGCGTTTAAGAAACATGCTGTTAAATTTATTACGCGATCATTATCAGATTAAAAACCGCTGTTCCCTGTCATGTTGGAAATTTGTTGTTTGCATTTTACTATTGTTGTCAGGCTGCGCGGCATTGCAACAGCAAACAGCTGTTAAAACGATATTTACCGAACCTGTTGCAGATGGCCAAATTGTAAAAGCCGGCCCTTTCAATTTGCTCGGCAGAATATCCATCCAAAACGGACACCAGCGTCATTCTGGAAGCATACGCTGGCAACACACGCACACCAATGATGAAATATTGTTGTTTTCGCCGTTCGGCCAGGCTGTGGCAGAAATTTGGCAGGATCAGGATGGTGCGCGTTTGATTACATCAAAGCAGGAAACTTTTTTTGCCGAGGATATGGAAAAATTAACAGCCGAAATTTTAGGCTGGCGTTTGCCATTAAACGGTTTGCAATATTGGATACAAGGACATCATTCCCCATATTCAGCATCAGCAAAAGACATTAATCATGAAGAGCGTATCATCGCCATCAGACAAGACAATTGGCGTATTCATTACAATCGGTTTTTCCCAGATCAGCCGGAACAAATTGCACGCCCCAGAATCCTTGAACTCAATTATCAGGACCTGAAAATCAGAATGGTGGTTGATAACTGGGAAGCTGAATAAACATATTTTTATGCTTACATTTTCCGCACCCGCCAAGATTAATCTGTTTTTACATGTTATTGGACGCCGACAGGATGGGTACCATTTATTGCAAACGGTTTTTCGTTTCTTGGATTTCTCGGACGAATTACGTTTTGCAGTACGAACTGATGGTGTAGTCAAGCTGCATACACCAACGAGCGGTGTGCCAGAGGAACAGGATTTATGTGTGCGTGCAGCAAAACTTTTAAAACAAGAAAGTGGCGTTAGTCAGGGTGCAGATATTTCTCTGCAGAAAAAGATTCCGATGGGTGGCGGCCTGGGCGGTGGTAGCTCTGACGCCGCAACAACATTGCTGGCACTCAATCAAATGTGGGATGTCAATTGGGATAAGGATCAATTGATAGAATTAGGGCTTCAGCTTGGTGCAGATGTTCCAATTTTTGTGTTTGGACAAAATGCTTTTGCAGAAGGAATTGGCGAAAAACTGGCATCCGTTGAACTACCATCTGCATGGTATTTAGTACTCATGCCACCCGTACAAGTCTCAACCGCAGAAATTTTTACCAGTAAAGAATTGACACGAAACACGATTCCCATCAGAATACCGCCCTTTTCCATCTGGCAGGGACATAACGATCTGGAATCAGTAGTGTGTCAAAAATATCCACTAGTTGCAAGATGTTTAGAGTGGCTAAAACAGTTGGAAAATACTACAATAGCGGCAATGAGCGGTTCAGGTGCTTGTGTGTTTGCCGAGTTTCCAACCGAAGTTGCAGCACGGACAGCTTTTGAAAGTATCCCTGCTGATATGAGTGGTTTTGTGGCACGCGGACTGGATTATCATCCGTTCTACAAATCACGGGAATAAAGATTTGGGGAGTCGCCAAGTGGTAAGGCACTGGATTTTGATTCCAGCATACGTAGGTTCGATCCCTACCTCCCCAGCCAATTTAGTTAAATGTTCAATAGGAATCGGGTTTATAAAACCGATATGTAATTCGATCAAACGGGCGAATATAGAATAAAGACCCGAATCATGGCTTCATAAGGCCCGTCATATTATCAGGGGTGATCAGCACCCGACTTCCAAACTTTTTATTTATGTCAAGAAATAACATGTCTTACGACAGCTTGATGGTTTTTACCGGTACCGCCAATCCTAAACTGGCACAAGATGCAGTTAAGCATCTTAACATTCATCTCGGCCGTGCAAATGTCGGGCGTTTTAGTGATGGCGAAGTCAACGTGGAAATTCTAGAAAATGTGCGTGGCAAAGATGTGTTTATTTTGCAATCCACTTGTGCGCCGACTAATGACAGCCTGATGGAAATTTTGGTCATGGTGGATGCTTTAAAACGTGCATCTGCTGGGCGTATCACTGCAGCAATCCCGTATTTCGGTTATGCGCGTCAGGATAGAAGACCGCGTTCCGTAAGGGTGCCGATTTCCGCCAAGGTTGTTGCCAATATGTTGACAACCGTTGGCATAGACCGATTGCTGACAATGGATTTACATTCTGATCAGATCCAGGGATTTTTTGATATCCCCGTTGATAATATCTATGGCATGCCTATTCTGCTTGGCGATGTGTGGAAGCACGATTACCAGAAACTGGTCGTTGTCTCCCCGGATGTTGGCGGTGTAGTACGTGCCAGGCATATGGCCAAACGCTTGGAATGTGACTTGGCAATTATTGACAAGCGTCGCCCCAAGGCCAATGAGGCAAAAGTGATGAATATCATCGGTGAAGTTAAAGGTCGCACTTGTGTGATCATTGATGACTTGGTGGACACGGCCAATACGTTGTGTAAAGCTGCTGATGCATTGAAAGAAGAAGGTGCTGAAGCGGTATTAGCTTATTCCACCCATGCGGTATTATCGGGCAATGCCGTTGAGCGCATTGAAAACTCTGCATTGGACAAACTGGTGGTTACCGACACGATACCGTTACGCAAAGATGCTCAAGCCTGTGAACGCATTTGCCAGTTAAGTGTCGCCAATTTATTGGCGGAAACAATGTTAAGAATCAGCAATGAAAACTCTATAAGCTCATTGTTTATGGAGTAGAGGATTAGCCAGTTATTTGTAGCAAAAGCAACAGAAATATTTGATGTTTTTTTAATTGATTTATCTGGTCGCGGATAAGTCGCAATTTTGGAGAAGTAGCAATGAAAATTGAAGTAAGCGCTGAACAGCGCAGTTTGCAGGGAAAGGGTGCGAGCCGCCGCCTGCGTGGCTCTGGATTAGTTCCAGCAGTCATCTATGGCGGAGAAAATGCAGCGCAATCTATTCAACTGGATCATAATGATTTATATCATAAGCTTGCGCTAGAGGCATTTCATGCGTCTATTTTGACGATAAATGTTGCTGGAAAGAAAGAGCCTGTACTCTTACGTGATGTACAAATGCACCCATTCAAGCGGCAAGTATTACATGTTGATTTTCAACGTGTTGATAAGAGCAAAAAAATACACATGAAAGTTCCGTTGCATTTTGTCAATGCTGACGTTTCGCCAGGTGTCAAATCTTCCGGTGGTATTGTGAGCCATGTATTAACTGAAGTGGATGTTTCATGTTTTCCAGGCGATTTGCCGGAATTCATCACGGTTGATTTAATCGACATGACTGCCGGACATACCTTGCATTTAAGTGATTTGATCCTGCCAAAGAAAGTTGAAATTTCAATGCTGGTTAAAGGTGAAGATTTGCCTGTTGCAACCATTGTTATACCGCGTGCTGTTATTTCTGAAGAAGCTGCCGCAGGCGATAGTGGTGATGATGCGGCTGAAGAGGAAAAAACTGAAGAATCTTAAATTGACTTGCGATAGAAAATGAATCTGCTGGCATTGAGAAAATGCCAGCAGATTTTGTTTTTCTGGCAGTTAAAATCAATATCTTGTGAAATTTCATGAAGCTCATTGTAGGCCTGGGTAATCCAGGTAATGAATACGTTGATACACGCCATAATGCCGGGTTCTTATGGGTGGATCATTTGGCAGACAAGTTAAATGTCACGCTCAAATCTGAGCATCGATTTCATGGCTTATGTGCACGTGTAAATCAAGCAGATATTGATCTTTGGCTATTGGAACCACAAACCTACATGAACTTGAGTGGACGTTCTGTATCCGCATTGTGCCATTTTTATAAAATTCAACCCGATGAAATTATTGTCGTCCATGACGAACTGGACTTGCCGCCCGGTGTTTGCAAGTTAAAATGGGGCGGTGGTTTAGGCGGACACAATGGCCTTAAAGACATTGCTGCGCAACTGGGCACCAAAGATTTCTGGCGTTTGCGCATTGGTATAGGACATCCCGGTGATCGAAATGCTGTCGTGGGCTATGTATTGCGCCCAGCCAGAAAGGAAGAAGCGCCGTTGATTTATGAAGCCATTGATCGCAGCCTGGAAATATGGCCGCTGCTTGCAAAGGGCGATTGTCAGGCAGCGATGCTCAAATTACACACCAAAACTTAATGGGCACTTCTAAAAATCCAGATTTCATCCCAACTGCTGCGTTACAGAAAAAATTTATTGCTTACATATCTAACATATGCTGCGCTGCAAAATTTTTTCTGCGCCTTGCATTTGGGCGAACTCTGAATTTTTAGAAGCGCCCTAATGACCAAAATCACAATGAGAATCAGATCATGAGTCTAAAATGCGGGATTGTTGGCTTACCCAACGTTGGGAAATCCACCTTATTTAATGCCTTGACCAAAGCGGGCATTGCTGCGGAAAATTACCCTTTTTGCACCATAGACCCCAATGTGGGGATTGTCGAAGTCCCTGATCCACGCTTACAAAAACTCAGCGAAATCGTAAATCCACAAAAAACACAATCGGCGATTGTTGAATTTGTTGATATCGCAGGCTTGGTGGCCGGTGCCTCCAAAGGCGAAGGGCTTGGCAACAAGTTTCTCGCCAATATTCGTGAAACCGACGGCATTGTTAATATGGTGCGCTGCTTCGCCAATGATAACGTTGTACATGTTGCCGGCAAGGTAGACCCCATTTCCGATATTGAAGTCATACAAATTGAATTGGGCTTGGCTGATCTGGCGACGGTTGAAAAAACCATACAACGCGAAACCAAACTCGCCAAATCAGGCAATAAAGATGCGATTAAACTGTGCAGTTTCCTGGAAATGGTTCGCAATCACCTGGATCAAGGTAAACCGGCCCGAACCCTGGATCTGGATAAAGATCAACAGAAATTATTACACCCACTTTGCCTGTTAACTGCAAAACCAGCAATCTATGTCGCGAATGTTGACGATAATGGATTCGAAAATAATCCGCTGCTAACACGTGTGGAAGAATTCGCAGCCGGTGAAGGTGCGCCTATCGTGGCCATTTGTGCCTCACTCGAAGCGGAAATTGCAGAACTTTCTGATGAAGATAAACAGATTTTTCTGGCCGACATTAATATGCAAGAGCCTGGATTAAATCGTCTGGTTCGCACCGGCTATGAATTACTTGGGTTGCAGACTTATTTTACCGCCGGCGTGAAAGAAGTCAGAGCATGGACCATGCATAAAGGCGATACAGCGCCACAAGCTGCGGGCGTGATTCATACTGATTTTGAGAAAGGTTTTATTCGTGCCGAAGTCATCAGCTATGACGATTTCATCGCCTGCAACGGTGAACAAGGCGCCAAAGAAGCCGGCAAAATGCGCTTAGAAGGCAAAGAATATATTGTCAAAGACGGCGATGTGATGCATTTCCGTTTTAATGTTTAGTTAGGTTAACTAAATAATCAAAAAATGGCTGACCTTCGGCTTAGCCTGGATATTGCATCAGTTGGTGGAATTTAAACGCCGAACTGTTTTGAATTGAGCGTGCTCGCGACCGGAGACGCAGTTATTCTGCGGCGTAGAGAGCATGTGCGTTCAATTCAAAACAGGGCAAGTTAAAAACCATCAAGTGAGCCCTAAGTAGAGTCCACTCAGAAACTATAACCATATGATTGCATGGTATATTTGTCTATTTTTTGATATAATAATGCAAGTAAAACAACGAGATACCACCAAAAAGCTTGCACATGATCACTTACAAAAGCCAAAAGCAACTC
>JAJFJK010000194.1 GCA_021774075.1 Nitrosomonas sp.
ATCTACTGCGGAAAAGCCATTTTGGTCATATTTCCCGATAATTTTCGTTAAATAGAACAACTATGCGCCTCAAATGATCAAAAAATCTGCCTCAAAATGGCTTTCCCTCGCTACGATTACTATTCTCGGACAGCCTCCTAGTGATTCGGTTCGGCGGGCTTGGCTTCAATCTGGCGTGGTTCTTGCTCGGTATCCTGTTGATGAGAACCATACACCACATGATCCAGTGTCTCGGCAATTTGTAGTTTATGCAGTAGAAATTCACGTGTATTTTGTGAATCTTCAGAAATATCATTCATCCAGTAAACAAACGTGGCCAGATAAATCGTCGTCAACCCAGTTTCTTCCAACGCGCGGCGTACAAAAGTGGCATCACGCTGCGCCGCTTCACGCACCCATTGAACCGTACGGCTGACACGCATAATGGCGGGGATTTGAATGTGTAAATGTCCCGGTTCCAACTTGGCACCAATCATTTGCCGGGTCACTTTGCGGTGTGCTGATAACGCATCCAGCCAAGCCATAATCAAACGGCATATGCGCTCCTGATGGGGCAGCGCAATAAAATCCGCGTCTTCAGACACCTTGAGCATAATGCTGTCCGCACGATCAAACCAAGCATCAACCAGGTCTTCCTTCTCACGAAAATGTGGGCGTATGTCATCCAATGTGATATTCAATTCGGACGCCACATCATACAACCGCACCGCCTCCCAGGATGAGCGCTCAGCCAATGCAATAGCGGCATCAACAATCGCCTCACGCATATCATGATTATCTGTCATCGCCTGTCCCCTCGCATATGTCGTGCGTGTTAGTGATGTTACGCAATGATTCAAACTATAGCAGAATACAAAGCCCTGAGTGGTAGAATTGCACGCATCATAGTGCATCAAAACTAAACATGACGATTCTTTCTGATAAACGATTATTGATTATTCTCTGGCTGATGGGTTTCTTGTTGGCCTGTCATGCTATGCCTGTGATTGCGCAGGAAGCCATTGCAAAAGAGCCGGATCATGTAGTGACGGTGATTGCAACGATTAATGATCGTTTGCATACTTTGGAGGATAGAGAACGTAAACAATATGAAATGATCGTTGAAGGCCAACATAAAGCCATAGACTGGGCGTTCTCATTGATAACTTTATTGACAGCTGTGCTAGCAATCAATGGAATTTTTGTACCTATAATTTTGTATCGAAAGAATAAAGAGCTTTTGGAAAGAGACAAAGTTGCGATTGAAAAAACCCGTAAGGAAGTAGAAGAGATTCTCGGAAAAATCAAGCAGCACCAGTATGAGGCTGATCAGGTTGTTAAACAGGCCAAGCAAGATGGAGTAGAGATAGGCAGTATTCTGAAAGAGTACCGTAGTGATGAAAAATCAGATGAGGTTAAATCTCAAAAAATTAATGAAGCTGTTGCCACAGCGAAAAGTGACAAGACACTTGATCTCACTTCAGAATTGCGTGCTGCCGCGATTGAAGCCAGTCAGGCAGAGCAGGTCGAAAAAGCCTATAGCTTGTGGAATGCACTGGTTGAGTTAGAGGTAAATGATTTCAATGTCTTATTTAATACGGGTTATTGGGCTGCTCAGCTTGCCCTGATTTCAACAGGTGATGAAGCTATACGCTTGTTCAAAAAGGCAGGTGAAAAATTCCAACAGGCATTAAGTATCAAGCCGGATGATCATGATGCGGTGTATAACTGGGGCAATGCATTGGCTGATGAAGCCCAAGCATTAGCCGCCAGCGACCTGTTAGTAGCACGTGGCTTACGGCAGCAGGCAGGTGAGAAATACCAGCAGGCACTGAGTATCAAGCCGGATAAACATGAAGCAGCGAATAACTGGGGCGTTGCATTGGCTGCTGAAGCTCAAGCATTAGCCGTCAGTGATCTGTCAGCAGCACGTAGCTTATGGCAGCAGGCAGGTGAGAAATGCCAGCAGGCACTGAGCATCAAGTTGGATAAACATGAAGCAGCGTATAACTGGAGCGCTGCGCTATTTTCAGAAGCGAGAGCAATTGCTGGAATTGACAATGATCAGGCACGCCAGTTACAAGACCAGGCTGAAAAAATACTTTTGCAGCATGCGAAAGCTGTGCCGGAAAAAGTAGCGTATAACTTGGCGTGCGTTTATGGTCAACGCGGTGAAGTCGCAACTTGTCTGCATTGGCTAAAAATAGCGCAAGAACATAAGACGCTGGCTTCCTGCGAGCATTTGCAAACAGATATTGATCTAGATCCGGTGCGTGATCATCCAGATTTTCAGGCTTGGTTGCAGTCGGTTTGTCCGTAACGAGTTAACAATATATGGTTTTTTGAAAAAAAAATGAAAATTTCTTGTCCACAAAATCTGTGGATAACTTTGTGAATAGTTTGTAAATTCTGACATTAACCTCCCCTAATATAACGATTTTTTCTGGTTTGATTAATTTTTATACGTTACAATATCGTGTTAATAAACAACAAGTTATTCTTATAGTGAGGCCTCATGCGGGTTTTTGTTACATTTGTAAGTCTGCTTTATGGACGATGTGGATTGTTGTAAGTTGTCAAGTAATTTCTTGAAATAACATGGCTTGAAATAAAGTTGAATCATTTCAGTAGAGCAGCATAAGTAATTAATGTGCTTAATTTAGAATAGAGCCTAAAAAGTTGTTGTTATTAGATTTATTGTTTTTATGATTGTATGGTCGTGTTGAGGAAATGTTGATTAATTCATGAACCAATATCAGATGGCTACAACTTCTCATCTCGTCATCGATTTGGTTTAGGTCCAATCGATGTTTTTTCACGAAATTTTAGTTTTATAATGTCGTTCTTTTAATTTCTCATTCGTGTAGTAAGTTTTAAACATAAAAGTTATTTTAGTCATCAGCTTATGCTCAATATTCAGAATCAGACGTACTTGCAGGGTGGTTTGCCATTACTGCAAGATATCAATTTACAAATTTTTGCCAGTCAACGCGTCGGTCTGGTTGGAAAGAATGGTTGTGGTAAGTCCACGCTATTTCGCCTGATTCGTGGAGAAATTAAACCAGATAGTGGTGAAGTCAGTTTCCAGTCCGGTAAGACCATTGCTTTTGTTGAGCAGGAAATCATAAGCTCGAGTCAGCCCGCTATTGAATTTGTATTGGATGGTGATGTGGAATTACGTCAACTGGAAAAGGTTCTGGCGCAGGATGTGCATGATAATACTTGGTTTGAGGCACAGCAGCGTTATGAGTCGATTAATGGTTATGTGGCTCGCTCACGGGCGGCACAGTTGCTAAATGGTTTGGGTTTCGCCAATAATACGTTGGAACAGCCGGTGACTCAGTTTTCCGGTGGTTGGCGTATGCGCTTGAATCTGGCGCGAGCGTTGATGCATCGAGCAGACTTGCTATTGCTGGATGAGCCGACCAATCATCTGGACCTTGAAGCCATACTTTGGCTGGAACAATATTTGGCTCGCTACCCTGGGAGTTTGATGGTGGTGTCGCATGATCGTGAGTTTCTTAACGCCTGTATTAATCGCGTCGCCTATATCCATAATAAACAGATTGATATGTATACCGGCAATTATGACAGTTTCGAGCGCACGCGTGCTGAGCGTCTATTACAACACGCGCAGGCACTCCAGCAACAGCAGAAGAAAATTGCGCATATGGAAGATTTCGTGCGTCGTTTTCGTGCCAAAGCAACCAAAGCCAAACAGGCGCAGAGCCGAATCAAAGCTTTAGAACGCATATCGCGCATTGCACCAATGCATATTGAAGATGGGCATTTTCAGTTACAGATTGACGCACCTGAACGTAGTCCTGATGTGTTGCTGCGTGTGAAGGATATGAGCTTTGGCTATGCGCAGGATTTATTATTCCAGCATGTTCAACTCGTGCTACAAGCGGGCGCAAGAATAGCGTTGCTTGGCCCCAATGGTGCAGGAAAATCGACACTGATCAAGTTATTAATTGGCGAGATCAAGCCCACCTTGGGCACCGTGGAATTAGCGCCGAATATTAGTATCGGCTATTTTGCACAACATCAATTAGAAAACCTGGATAGTGATGCCACGCCATTGGAACATATGATCCGCTTGGCACCCAAGCAAACAGAACTGGATTTGCGCAAATTTCTTGGACGATTTGGTCTGGGTGGAGATAGTGAAGATCGTCCGGTCACCAGTTTTTCGGGCGGGGAGAAGAGCCGCCTTGCATTGGCTTTATTAGCATGGCAAAAGCCGGATTTGCTGTTGTTGGATGAACCAACCAATCATCTGGATCTGGACATGCGTGATGCCTTGACGCTGGCGCTGGAGGCATACACTGGTGCAGTAGTGCTGGTATCGCATGATCGCAGCCTGGTGCGTGCAGTGGCGGATGAATTATGGTTGGTGGCGGATGGCAAGGCGCAACTGTTCGATGGTGATCTGGAGGATTATAAGACCTGGATCGAATCACGCCGATCAAGCGAAGCCGCAGAATCTCAGCCGTCGGTATCAAAGCCAAGACAAAAAACACCATCCAAACCCAATAAAAAGTTTTTGCTTTCCAAACAATCAAAACTTGAAGCGGCCTTAAGCATCGCACAAAAAGAACTGGCCGAAGTCGCCCGCCAATTGGCAGATCCAGCCACTTATTCCAGCCGTTCCCGTGATGAAGTGGATCAACTCAACACAACCCATGTGACGCTTGAGAAAAAAGTTTCTGAGCTGGAAGAAAACTGGCTGGAATTGGAAATGGCGATGGAAGAGTGAGAGAAATATGTAATCGGATAGTCGGCTGACGACCCTGAAGAGCCACTCAATATATATTCCTGAATGGCGGCATACCTACAAAGCAGACAGTCAATTTCGTGGTGCCAACCCGATCTACCAGCCAGAAACAGACTCCTAAAGGTAATAATAACTAGCATCACCCTGGTTCTTCCAAATAAAGTTTGTCTAATCATGATCCCCGCGCACTCACTTTATTTTGGAGTGGTTTCTTAATGCTAGTAATGACAAAAAAATCAGTATCGTTGAAAGTATTGTCTGAGCAATGCTAACGATTACCACCCAATACGGCATATTTCCTTTTCCATCACTGTTTTTTCCATAGAGGCACTCATTGCTTCGATTTATTTTTTCTGAATAACTGGTTGCAGGAATAAAAGGCAGGGCACTACGAGCAGAAAGGATTATCGCTGCTTCTGAACGGTTACATGAATTGGTCACTTGGGTTATAGGATTATTGTGTGCAGGTGTAGGCTTATCTTCTATGGAGTAATTCAGATAAAAAATATAAAACAGGACACCGAAACCCAGTAGCCAGAGAAGTGGCCATATTACTGAACGGCCAAAATCTGAAAAATACTGATAAAAACCTCCGAACCAGTAACGTGTGCCACCTGGCCATACTGGCTTGTTATTCCAGTAATTTAGTGGCCTAGGTAATAACTTATCCTGTATACCACGCTGTGATTTAATTTCTTCAGCAAAAAAAAGCAATTCACGTTCGTGATCATGCCCTTGAATGGCTAATCGTTTCAATGAACGCCAAAAAGAAGATAAGTTTACTTTATCCTCGGACTGCTCATAATTTAATGCCTTGCTGAAATCTGAATCGTCAAATTGCGGTGCCTCTAAAAAATGCGCTTGATTAAAGTCCGGGACGAACTGAAATTTAGCCGCCTTAAATGAAGCAAAACTTTGTGCTTTTATGGCAATAAAGGAAGATTTGCCTTCAAAAATTACATGATGAAAACTGATATAACCTTCAAATAAGGCTTCGTTGAACCACGTCATACCACTAAATGTTGCGTTACCGAACTCCGCATAACTGCTAAATTTTGCGCTATCTAACTTCGCACCACCGCTGAATGTTGCGCTTTCGAAAAACGCATCACCGCTGAATGTTGCGCTACTGAACACCGCATCACCGCTGAATGTTGCGCTATTGAACACCGCACCACCGCTGAATGTTGCGCTATTGAACACCGCGCCACCGCTGAATGTTGCGCTATTGAACAACGTATCACCGCTGAATGTTGCGTTATTGAAATCCGCTTCATCGCTAAATGTTGTTCTATAGAATCTCGCTTTATTGCTAAATGTTGTGCCTTCGAAAGACACAGAAGATGGAAAAATGAAATTAGAAAAATCCGCCTGTAACTGAAAAGTATGATCGGAGAAATCAACTCTCGACTCATTAATCCAATCTGTAATTGCTTGATTGTCATCAAATACTTGATGATAGTCGTAACCTATTTTAAAATAGGTAAACTTCCACAGCCCATCCTCCTCAAGCTTGGCTTTTTTGGCTAACATATCATTAGCCCAAATATTCCAGGCTTTTATTCCTTCTTTATAAAGACCAAGGCTTTCATCTTTATTCATGGTTTTCTCTGATGTTGATTTTATGATGGCTAAAAATGCAATTAAGCATTGCATTTCAGCTATAGGCTAAAACTCGACTTTGCTTAAAACAAACATTGTACCGCTCAGTCAATTTGGATGCTTGGCCGTTGTTGAATGACCGCTTTTTAAGGTTGATTGGCCGTTCACTGGAAACTGGTGACCGGCTGTTGTTGGCCGAAAGATGCTCTTTGTTGGGGTTTGAGTCCCAATCAACCGGGCTTTGTTATTGTTTTCTGCTGGCTCAATGAAGCAGCCTGCGATCCAGCCACTGCTCTATATTATTCAGTAATTCATGTCGCAAAGGCTCATTTGAGAATAAATGTTGGTGATGACTCAAATTCGGTAACGGTAGCAGTTCATTATCTGGGTGTTTCTTCAGGGTGGCGTGAGCGAAATCTTCGCTGCCCCAGGATGGCGTAATCGGGTCATGTCCCGAGTAAATTAGGAAATAAGGTATGTCAAAATTTTCCATGTGACGACGAAAGTGAACGATTTCCTCTTCGATCCCTTTCACGTAGCGCAAAATGCTACGACGGATGATCCAGCCATCTGTGCGAAGACGTGCCTTTTCTTCCTCACTATCGGTGAGATAGTCTATTACCCAACCCGGAACGACTGGTGAGAATAAACTACGAGGCCCCGGCCAGGAGAGTACTTCGAACAATCCATCAAGCAATGGTACGGTCACCAGAGACAGTGATTGATTAAACACTAACAGAGGTAAAGGCTCATCTTGGGGATTCAGGAAATGTTCCTCGGCATGAAATGATAATTTAATGAGTGGATTTGCCAGCCAACCACGCCAACCTGGCGGTTCGGTGACAGCAAAAGCCGGCCCAAGCAATACGATACCTTGCACACGCATAGCTGGATCGTCTTCATTCCGGGTCTGCAGCAAATAAGAAGCGGCAACTAAAGAGCCAAGGCTGTGAGAAACAACAAATACAGGTCTTTCTGATTCACTCTGCTCATCGCAAAGCGCGATGACTCTTCGCAGTGCCTGATCCAGGTCTCGTCGCATTGGTTCCAGATTGCGTAGCGGTGTTTGAGCTAAATAAGCTTCACTAACATCCTGTTTTTCTGCGCCTGCGGTAAGTGCTTGGTCTGCCTGTTGAAGGGCCGGGTTGGAGAGGCCATGGGCATAGAAATCAAAGCCTGCGACGATGAAACGCTGGGAAAAATAGCGGGCTATCTCGTCATAACGTCCAATGTGTTCATTCATACCGTGGACGAGAAGCACACAGGCAGGTGCATTGGTAGGATCTGGTGGCAGCATTTTTCGTACAATCAGAGGAGGATCGTTGTTAGGCCGGTTGACAATGCTTTCTTCTCCCCAGCGGGGGTAAGGTTTACTGACGAACTGCTGATGCACACAACCCGATAGCATAACCAGTGTCAGCAGTATGAGTGTGACAGCCGCAGTGTGGCGTATGCGATTATCTTTCATATATCGTCCAGCATCGTCATGTGACATTGCAAAATCAATAAAGAGCCCGGTAGGGTGCAATAACCGAAGGGCATTGCACCGAACCTGGTGGATTATATGCATATCAATCCGCTAAAACATGGATTGGTTGAATTTGTAACGGATTGGTCGCCCAAGGTGTCTATCCACCTGATTATGTGCATTGAGACATGTGGTGCAATGCGCTTTGCTTATTGACACCCTACATACGCCTTACGCTTTGTTTGCTCAGGAAAACACGATAACCAAAGTGAAATAGGATGCAATAACCAAAGGGCATTGCGTCAGTTGTCTTGATCAATAAGGCCTCATGTAGATCAAATATCGTTAATATATATTAAGAGTTGATCATATGGATTGATATTGGCTGGAACTGGCAATGGAAGAATGAGATTTAGCTGCGCGATTTGGCAGCTTCTTTGGCAAGTGCTATTTGCCTGTCCGTTAAATATAAAAGTGCGGCTATTTTCCGAATAATATGCCGTTCATGCGCATCAATCTTTCCATCCGCGAGCGCAATTAACCAGAGATCTTCAACCAACTCGCAGCGTTGTGAATTATCCCAAGAGTCACATAATTGACGTGTAAAGCCCTGCAAACTAATAGATGCATCTGAAGCATTTTCGGCCAAAGCGACTAGTTCAGCAATTTCCTCATGCGACAAATCAAACTGCTTGCGCAGTTGTTCAGCCATTTGCTGATTCTCAAACAGGTGAATGTCACTATCCGACTTGATCACTTCAAACATCAGGGTGGCGGCAGCCAATGCAATATCATGTGTATTCGGTTTTGTTAAGGCATTGCTGTCAGTAAAATGCTCTTTTACAAATTGTTTAAATGTTTTTAACATATTGAAATTCGGTATTGATATTGTCCGCCATTATACTTAGGAATTAGCGAAGTCAGGTTTGATTAAACGTATTGACTAATACATTCTATCCTAGAAAAATCAGTTGACCGCTAATAAGTGGCAGATAGGAAAGTCTTCAATGCTACGTATTTACGAAGAAATTATTATGGTTATTCTATTTAATGCGTTAGAATATTTTTTGAATTTCAAATTGTTAGATGCTGGATAAGTCATTTGTAATGAAAGGAGATATGAAATGAAGAATTTTGCCAAGTTTGTATCTATAGTTGGTTTATATGTATTCTGTAGCATGGCTTGGGCTGACAAGATCAGTGGTGTGTCACGTGCGGATTTTATTTCAAACGAATTAACAGTACCGTGTGTCCAAATTGTAAATTCGGATGATGCGGCTTTGAACAATCAGTTTTTCGATGTCATTCTTGAAAGAAGAGGCAATTCTTTTAATTATGAATTAATTTTTGCTGAATCAGAAGACCCGGCGCATTGTCAGCGAGTTGACGATTTTGCCGCTTTTGATGATGACGCTGTCTCTGAGCCTGGTGTCGCTAAAATTTTGGTACGTTGTGAAAAGCGCACCAATCGCTCAAAAATCTCGGTTGACGGAAAAGACCTTGCGTCAGGCGATTATTCTGCAACAGTTACATCGGGAAGCGACTCGGCGGTTAGTTCGATTAAATCTGCTGTTGGTGATGAAGTAGAGTTTGATTTTGACAGTTCAGCCAATGATGTTGCGCAGGGCGCGACAGAAATCAGTGCCGAATTTATTCAAAATGGAACGGTGGATGCGGAAATCGTCGATGATAATGGCAATCCTGTTGTATCCGTAACAAATGTACTCTGTGCAGTCAGGGATTAACGCGCAAATTTGAGCCCGGTAGGGTGCAATAATCGAAGGGCATTGCACCGAACCTGGTGGATTATGTGCATATCAATCCGCTAATACATGGATTGGTTGAATTTGTAACGGATTGGCCATATTCTACTTTTCATGGATTGGTCGCCCAAGGTCTCAATCCACCTGATTATGTGGATTGAGACATGCAGTGCAATGCGCTTTGCTTATTGACACCCTACATACGCTTTGTTTGCTCAGGAAAACACGATAACCAAAGAATATTACGCTAAGGGCGCTTCTAAAAATTCAGAGTTCGCCCAAATGCAAGGCGCAGAAAAAATTTTGCAGCGCAGCATATGTTAGATATGTAAGCAATAAATTTTTTCTGTAACACAGCAGTTGGGATGAAATCTGTATTTTTAGAAGTGTCCTTAAGTCTGAAATATTCACTCCTTCCCCAACCTAAACCACAACGCATACAGCGCAGGCACAAACAACAGCGTAATTGCGGTGCCGACTAGGACGCCGCCAATTAGCACATACGCCAAAGGGCCCCAGAAGCTATCATAGGTTAACGGAATGAACGCTAATGCGGCGGCTACTGCAGTTAATACTACCGGGCGTGCACGGTGTACGGCGGCTTCTACCACTGCGGGCAAAGTCTCCATGCCTTCTGAGATGTTGTCGGACACTTGTTGTGTCAAAATTAGTGTGTTGCGCATCAGAATGCCTGCCAGACCGGTTAATCCCAGCAGTGCGACGAAGCCGAAGGGCTGGTTGAAAATTAATAGTGCTGCGACTGCGCCGATCAAACCAAGCGGTGCGGTGGCCACCACGATGAAGGTGCCGGAGAAAGAACGCATTTGTAGCATGACGAAGATCAGCATGAGTGCGATCATGAGTGGTTGTAGTTTCTGGATGGAAGAATCAGCCCTGATGTTATCTTCGACAGCGCCACCGATATCGATGCGGTAATCTTGTGGGAACGCTTCCCGGATGGATTCGAGTTCACGCCAGATGTCTTCGGTCACGTCACTTGATTGCGCGCCGCGTACTTCAGAATTTACCGCGACGAAGGATTCTCGGTTATAGCGTTTGATGACGGGGTCTTCGTAGCGGATTTGTAACTCACCGATTTGTTCCAGCGGCACTTTACGCCCGTCTTGCGTCCTGATTTCGAATGCAAGCTGATTTGGCGCACCGTCTCTGAGACCACGTGCGCGCACTTCTACGGTGCGAATGCCGTGGCGCACTTCTGTAACCGCTATGCCGTCGAGCTGGAACTGAAGCTGTTGGGCGACATCGTTGGGTGTCAGTCCCATTAGGCGCAGGCGTTCATTATCGATGGCGAGGTGTAGCACCGGCGCGCGTTCGTCCCATTCCAAATGCGGATCATGTGCGTACGGATTGGCTTTCATCACCTCTTTGACCTGATGGGCAATGTCGCGAATCTTTAGCGGGTCCGGACCAACCACACGAAAAGTGACCGGCCAAATAATCGGCGGACCGAACAGTAGTGTGGTGACGCGGATTCTTGCTTCGGGGAAGGCGCCGTTGACGATATGGCGATCAAGCTCGGCCATGATTTTGTCGCGTGCGGTGGTATCGTGTGCCACAACAATCAGTTTGGCGAAGGCTGGGTCGGGTTGCTCAGGGTTTACCGCGAAGAAAAAGCGTGGCACACCGGCGCCAACATAGGCTGATAGTGTTTTGACTTCAGGCATCTCAGCCAGGATCGCTTCCATCCTTTTAGTCGTCGCATCGGTGTTGGTGATCGCGCTACCCTGCGGCATAAAAACGCTGACTAGGATTTCCGGCCGGTCGGAACTGGGGAAAAACTGTTTTTGCACTGGCCCGGCCAGACCGGCGATACTTAACGCAAGCAGGCCGATGGTGCCGATCACAATAGTTTTGCGACGCACCACGCACCAACTGATTAGCGTGCGTATTTTGTTATAGAGTGGTGTCTGATAAAGGGTGTCCGCGCGTGCGTGTTTTTGCTGAACGGCAGGTAAAATCAGGGTGCCGAGATAAGGTGTGAAGGTCACCGCCACGACCCAGGACGCCAGTAGGGCGTAGGCGAGCACCCAAAAGATATTGCCTGCATATTCACCCACACCCGACTGCGCAAAGCCAATGGGTACAAAGCCTGCGATTGTTACCAGCGTGCCGTAGAGCATCGGTGCTGCGGTCACTGTCCATGCATGTGATGCGGCCCGCACGCGATCCCAGCCTTGTGACATTTTTACGATCATCATTTCGATCGCAATGATGGCATCATCCACCAGCAAGCCCAGTGCGATAATCAATGCGCCGAGTGAGATGCGGTCGAGATTGATGCCGCCAATCTTGATCAACAGAAATGTAATGCCAAGCGTGATTGGAATGGCAATACCTACCACCAACCCGGCATGCAAGCCGATAGCCAATAAGCTCACACCCATCACCACGGCGACCGCAACCAGAAGTTTCACCTGGAACATATCGACCGCTGCTGAAATGACTTCGGCTTGGTTGGTCAGCTGGGTAATTGACATGCCCAGAGGTAGACGATTGTGCTCGGCTTCGAGGAATGCATCCAGACGTTCACCCAATTTTAAACCGTTTTCCCCGCTGCGCATGACCACACCGAGCAAAATGGCATCTTCACCTTGTGCGCGAATCAGATAACTGGGTGGGTCTTCGTATCCCCGACGAATGGTCGCAACATCGTCTAAACGTAATAGGCTATCACCAATACGGATAGGCACTGCAGCTAGCTGCTCAGGGTCGGAAAGATCCGTATCCAACCGCAGATAGACACGTGGTCCGGCAGTTTCCAGGTGGCCTGCGGGGACCATGCGGTTATGGGCTTCAATGGCGTCAAAAATTTGTAGCGGTGAAATACCCAGATTAATCAACCGCGCATTATCAAATTCCACATAGACACGTTCACTACGCTCACCGAGTACCAAAGCTTTGTGTACGCCTTCAACCCGTTGTAGCCGGTCACGTATCGCTTCCGCCTCGCGGGTTAGTTCCCACATGGGCATGCTGGGTGCGGTAAGGGCTAGGAGCGTGAAGTAAACGTCAGAAAAATCTTCGTTGATGATCGGGCCTACTACTTCGCGTGGTAAGTGGGGCGACTCGTCTAACATGCGTTTGCGCACTTGATAGAAAAGCTCTGGAATCATGGCGTTGGTGACATAATCGTGAAACTCGACTTGTATATCGGTACGGCCAGGACGAATACTGGTCTCAATGCGGTAAAGGTGCTCAACTTCCTGTATGCGTTTTTCCAGTCGATCAACCACCTGATCTTGCATTTCCTCGGCAGTAGCACCTGGCCAGACGACCGATACCACCATGATACGCACGGTGAAAGCGGGATCTTCCGCACGGCCAAGTGAGAGAAACGCATAAATACCTGCGATCACTGAGAACAGAATGAAAAACAGGGTGACTGATCGCTCGCGTACGGCAAGTGCGGAAAGGTTTGGAAAACTCACCGCGTGAGTGCCTGCACGGCCATACCGGGCTTAAGCTGATTAGCGCCTAATGCGATGATGTGACTGCCTTCCGGTAGATCAGCGGTGATCCATGCATGTTCCATGTCTAGTGCAATGATTTGTGTGGGTACTGGGCTTGCCTGGTTATTTCGTAGCTGCCAGATTCGGACGCCTTCGCCTCGCTCATCCAAAGCGCCGAGGGGAACTTTCAATGTTTTAGTGGCGCTGATATCTTTGATAAAACGCGTTCGCACCACTTCGCCCAGAGATAAATTGTGCTTGTCTTGTGTGATTCGATAACGGGCACGCCATGTGCGGCTGGCAGCGTCTGCTGCACCTGCGGATTCGCGCAATTTTAGGGGATGTAAGCTGCCATTCGCGAGGCGCACACTGCCAGTTTGGCGTGGTTTAATGTCTTCAGGAAAAAACACTTCAACTTCTCGCACGCCATCACGGGCCAACACCGCAATCGGTTGTCCGAAGGTCACAACCTGATTGGGTTCGCCGCTCACCTCGATCAATATTCCCGCATCTTCCGCGCGCAGGTTGGCATAACCCAAGGCATTACGTGCCTGTTGCAACTGTGCTTGTGCGGCATTGAGCCGGGTTCTGGCTTCACGTTGTATTAATTCGGTACGCTCAAGGGCCTGTCGGCTGATAAAACTTTCTGCCACTAATTTTCGGTCTCGCTCGACGTCAGCTGTTGCTGTAGCAAGTGCTGCTTGCGCGGCAGCTTGGTCGGCTTCAGCGGCATGAATGGATTGATTCAGGTCGCGCGGATCCAATTTGTATAGAATCTGATTTTTCTTGACGTGTTGCCCGGCATTAATATGTCGTGTCTCAATACGTCCATTAAGTTGGAAAGCCACCGGCGTTTCAAATCGCGCACGCACAGTGCCGGAAAGCTCCAGTGTAGATTGATTGCCCATCTGGACTTGTACGGTTTTGACCCAGGGAACAGGTGTTAGGGCTAAGTCGTTTTCTTCGTTTCCAGAACAAGCGGTAAGCCAAAATATTGCGCATATGAATACGAACAAGGTAAAAAAATTCATCATGACTTGGGTATTCGATGCAGAAAGTTATTAATGATGACATCCTACATTAAGTAGGTGGTAAAGACTATGAAGCGCTTTGTGCAAACTGAGATAATTGCGTCCAATCATCTATCTGATATTTGCAATGAATCTATCTATTAGGCTGAATATTGCACCAGTTGGTGGTTTAAATGCCGAACTGTTTTGAATTGAACGTGCTTGCGATTGTAAATGCAGTTATTCCGTTCTGAAGGAGGCTGATTTGACTATTTCGCCCTATAGCTTTACACGCACCCGATAAGTTAACGTAACTTCACTTTCAGTCGGCAGTGTTACTTGCCATTTGGCTAAATTTGAAGTTTCTTTCTCATGTGGTAGTGATTCGGAGAGGATGGTCCAGTCGCCGGGTATGGGTTCCTGGATGTCTAGTGTGACGGCTTCTTTTTTGGCATTCTTTACTGTGATCTGATGCGCTGTTTCAAAATGTCGCTCATGTTGTGTTGCTGCAGGTAGTTTCTTAAAATCGGTTTGTGTTCTTTCAGCGGTTATGTCAAAAGCATGGCCCAGCTTCAGGCGAATATCGGCGTTGTATGGTGTGTGATTGATACGGTCTTCACCGATGAATTGTAGGTCATCTTGCGAGTCATTAATGTATGTGCGCATGATGCCCCTCGGCAGGGGGATTCCTAAGCCTTTTCCAGCATTCTGGAAATTAATGAAAACATCAATCATTTGCGCTTGATTGAGATGGTTATGTCGCCCGGAGTAATAATAATTCTGGCCTTGTAACAAGAAGGTCTCGTGAACAGGGATCTGTTTTGCGGTGAAGAATGCAACTTGTTTTTTTTGGTTGTTTTCCAGCGTTGTCGGTCTGGGCAATGTGTAGCGATGATATTCAAATAGCGCATCACTTTGCATGCTGGCATTGCTTGCTACTTCAGCCGCCATACTTCTCAACTTGGCGGGGGCATACGCTTGTGGGCTGCTGACGTGGTGTAAATCTCCTGCGATTAACTGTAAATTGGCGTTCTTGTACGCAATGCCACTGTTGTTGGTCAAGGTTGCGAGGCCATTGAGATTAATGTGGCTTTTGTTTTCGTTTAACTCAACAATGTAATCAGCTTGCCAGGAAAGCCCTGCAGTCAGGTAACTCAGCTCAAGTTCTTGCTTGCCTGCTGTTGCGCTGGTAAAAGAAGCGATAAATGTCGGTTTGTTACGTAAATTGCTGGGGACTTCCGGAAAAGCCAGTCGACCTGGAATGCCTGTTTCAATGCGATCTGTGAATTGTAGAATGACGCCGCCATTGGTGGTCAGAACCGTTGCCGCTTCTCTGATTTCTTCGCCTGTGCTTGGGTTGGTGCGTATAACTGAGATGGGCTTGCTGGTATGTTTTTCCAGTAATTTTTGCGGTGTCAGTAGATCATAATCAAAATTCTGTTCTTGTAAATGAAAATCAATCGGGTTGGTTACATTGCGTAATAATGCCGTTTCCGGTTGCATTTGCGCGGAAACTTCATGCCAGGCTAAAAGGTTGGCGTCATGTGCCAGATGGATGTGTCGTGTATCCTTGATGAATGCGAGATTTTGCTGATAAATCGTAATTGCCAGTTTGTTTTGGTCTTGCGCGGTTGCTACGATTTCTTTGGGCGTTGCAGAATGACTGTGGATTGTAAATAACATTAAACCGAATAGCAGCAATTGTCTAGGAGGCTGTCCGAGAATAGTAATCGTAGCAAGGGAAAGCCATTTTGAGGCAGATTTTTTGATCATTTGAGGCGCATAGTTGTTCTATTTAACGAAAATTATCGGGAAATATGACCAAAATGGCTTTTCCGCAGTAGATTATTCTATTCTCGGACAGATTCCTAGGCATTTGGTTTTTCCTGTATTTGTCCTGATTTTGGTTGTTTTGCGGTGCTATTTGCAGTGGCCCTATTACGGGATTGCTCTGCTGCGGCAATTTCTGCGCGTATTCTTGAGGTAGCGGTGGCGGTGGCCTTTTTATCTTCCAGAGTACGTGCGAGTAAGGCTTCTTTTGCCATGACTTCAACGGTTTTGCGAGCAAGAGAGTCTTCCAGTGCTTTGCTTTCCAGTTCTTTGCGTTCCTGAATAGCTGCCAGCGTTTCAGCCTCAGCTTTTGCTTTGGCCAAAGCGGTTTTAGTGGCTGTCTTTTCCGCCTCAAGTTGTTCTTCAATTTTCTTTGCTGCGGTAATTTTCGCTTGTGCTCTTGTTATCGCCAATCCAGTAATCTTTTGCTCCATTTCAAGACGCTTCGTAGCCGCCAATTTTGCATCGGTAATGGTTTTGACACGTAGCTCGGCATCTTCCAACAGGCGTTGTTCTATATCAGCCAGTTCATTGGCTTCACTCGCAGCCAGTGCGTCAGCCTTGGCTTTCGCTTCAGCCAAAGCTTTAGCACGGGCTTCAACGGGTGTTTTGCTCTCGGCTGCATTTTTGGCGTTGTTTTCTGCTTTTGTGCGTGCGTAGGCTTCGCCGATTGCAATTTGGTCTGCCATAAAGCGTGCTTCGGCAGCTTCAGCTGCAGCAATCTCAGCATCTCTTTTTTCAATGGCTATTTGTTTTGCTTTTTGCTCAGAATGAAGCTTTTCCTCAGTTGCAGATTGTGCATCTTTTTCTGCCTGCATGCGTAGGTCTACTTCTTCAAGTATCTGGGATTCAGCATAGACACGTGCTTTTGTAGCCTCAGCTGCAGCATTTTCCTTTGCAATAATAGACTCAGCAGTTTCTGTTGCTAGTTTCTCAGCATCAACTTTGTTGCGTGCTGCAATGGTTGCAATGTTATCAGCTTCAGCGCGTTGTTGAGCAGCTTCTGTGGCAAGGGCTTCTGCTTTTGCCTTTTCTTGTGCGGCACGGGTTGCAATTGTCTCTGCGTTGATTCTTTCTTCTATAGCTTTTTTGGCCTCCTCTTCAGCGGCCAGGCGGTTGTTTGCTTGTGAGTGTATCTGCGCTTCCAGCTGCTTGCGTTCTTGTATTTCTTCCAGTGCTTTCTTTTCAACTTCAGCACTTGCTTTAGCCAACATCAACTTCTCTTCATCCAGCTTAATTTTTTTATTTGCCGCGGCAGTCGCTTCAGATTCTTCCTGTATTACAGCTAGTGCAAGCAGGCGTGCTTCTTCAGCCGCCTTGATACGTTTTGTTGTGGCTTCAGCAGCTTTTTTTTCAAGTATTAAGGTGCTGTTCTCTTTGTCCAGTGCTTCTGCTTCCAGTTTGACGCGTTCTTGAGTTGCTTTTGTAACAGATTCTTCAGTTTTGAGTTTGGCATGCTGAAACACCATTAATTCTTTCTCAGCTTTTATTTTTTCTTCAGCAAGTTGTTTCGCCTGGGTTTCAATTGCATAGCGTTTACGGGCCTCTTCCGTGGCGAGTGTTTCAGCCCTGGCACGTGCTCTGGCATCATCTGTGGTGGCTGTTTCAGCTTTAAGTCTTTCTTCCGCCGCATTCCTGGCATTGGCTTCCGCCCGGGCGCGTGCTTCAGCAGCAACATGGGCTCTGGTTTCTGCTTCAATACGTTTATGCGCTTCTTTTATGGCATGATCTTCTGCATCCAAATGTGCTTTGTTTGCTGCTTCATATTGTTGTTGAAGCTCTAATGCAGTGGGTAGTGAGGGCGGTCTGCGATTGCTGTTAAAGATGCTGGTTAGCTCGTTGTCCGTTGCAGGCATAGGGTTATCCACATTGCTCTGAGATTCGGGCAACGAGGAGATTTTACGTAATGATTGAATTAAACGAGACTTAAAAGACATAGTTAATGGTTACTTTTTAAGTAGCAGAGTTTATCTGAAACACTTTATCAGTTTCTATCTCGTTTCTGTCTCGAAAAAGAAGGCAAATATTGCCTGTTTACCAGTTGGAAAATCATGATCAAGTACTCCGTTAAGTTTGGGAAGTGTCGATTAATTCATGAGCCAATGTCTGATGATAAAATCTATGGCATAACAATTTCGTCGATGTTAAGTATATTCATCATCAATTTAAATGCTTCTAGTATAAATTGTTCTAATATTGGTGCATAGAAAGAAATGCTTAGTGCCAATATCAGGAAGCCAATTGACAACGTTAGCGGAAAGCCGACGGCAAAAATATTGAGTTGTGGTGCGGCACGCGTTAGGACACCCAGAGCGAGGTTGGTAATTAATAATGCGGTTAACACGGGTAGTGACAATTGTAGGCCGGATTTGAAAATTTCCCCACCCCAATTGGCTAACACAGTAAATGTTGATTCTGTTATGCCTGTTGGACCAATGGGTAATGTATGAAAGCTTTGTGAAATTAAAGCGATCATGATCAGGTGCCCGTCAATGGCAATAAAAGCAAGGCTTGCGATGACACCAAGAAAACGTCCAATTAACGCTACTTGACCGGAACTTTGTGGGTCAAAGAAAACTGCGAAACCAAGACCCATTTGCAGGCCAATGATTTCTCCAGCCATTTCAACAGCAACAAACACAATGCGCATGATAAACCCGATGGCAACGCCGATCATAATTTGTTGCATTAGAATTAACATGCCGATACCGGAGCCAGGATCAATCTGTGGAATTGGCTCTTTTAACGTTGGAACTACCAGAAGTGTAATCATAATGGCTAAGCCAAGCTTTACGCGTACTGGTACACTTGGGTTACCCAAAATTGGTGCGCTTGCTATCATTGCTAGAATTCTGGTGAGCGGCCAGAAAAAGGTAATGAGCAATGTATTGAGTTCTGCGGAAGTTATGCTTAACATTTTATATTTGCAGCAACAAAAAGAGAAGTTGCCATGTAATGCACTAAATGCTGGTGCAGTTGCATGTCTAATGACGAACTTGCAAATTCATAACAGGTACTGCTTTACGCGCTGATTCTTCATGCTGAATTAAGTCAGCTTAAAGCGAGCCAAGGTAGATCGGTATACAATCGGTGCATGAAATCCATCATGATTTGTAGCATCCAAGGCCCGGCGATTACCATGACAAGAAACATAACAAGCAGTTTCGGAATGAACGACAAAGTCATTTCATTAATTTGTGTGGCGGCCTGGAAAATACTGACGATAAGACCAGTTGCCAACGCGGCCAGTAGTAGGGGGGCGGATAGCATAAACGTTATTTCAAGTGCTTGTCGGCCAATAGTCATTACGCTTTCAGGCGTCATAATGTTTCCTCGTCAGACAAAGAAGCTCTGCGTCAGTGAGCCGATCAGTAAATGCCAGCCATCCACCAGGACAAACAGCATTAATTTAAATGGAAGTGAAATAATCATGGGGGACAGCATCATCATACCCATAGACATCAACACGCTTGCGACAACCATATCAATAATTAGAAAAGGTATAAAAACAATAAATCCAATCTGAAAGGCTGTTTTTAATTCACTGGTAATATATGCGGGAACCAATATTTTCAATGGGACATGTTCTGAGCTTTCAATTTCATCACTGCCGGAAATTTGTACAAAAAGTGCCAAATCGGTTTCCCTGGTTTGGTGCAGCATGAATTTTTTGATTGGCACGCTGGCTCTGTCTGCAGCCTCCATGATGTTGATTTCATCCTCCGAGAAGGGTAAATAAGCTTCATCATAAACACGGTCAATGACTGGCGACATAACAAAAAAAGTAAGAAACAAGGCTAAGCCAATGAGCACCTGATTCGGCGGTGAGGTCTGCGTTCCCAAAGCCAAACGTAGTAATGATAAGACAATGATAATACGGGTAAAACTCGACATCATTAGAACCAGTGCAGGTAAGAAGGTGAGGGAAGTTAATAGCAGCAGTGTTTGTATAGTGAGCGTATAGGTCTCACCACCCCCCGGGCTTGGTGTGCTGGTAAATGCGGGGAAACCAGCTTGTTGCGCAAAAGCGGGCAATGCAGTGCATCCGGCGACAACAAGCATGATCTGCAATAAATGGCGCAAATTCAATCGTTTGAAAAGATGTGTTTTCACCTGTTGAGCATTGGGATTATGATTCAATATAAGTTTATTGCGCATTTTTTTTGCTCATATGTTGACTGAGCTGTTCAGGGAATTTTTCAGGGTCCAAGTTTTTTAGCGTGTCTCCGGCTTTATCCGGCGAAGCTTTATCCATGCTATGTAACATATTGACACGACCTGATGCGACACCCAGGACCAGCCAGGTGTTGCCGACTTCAACGATAACAACACGTTCGCGTTGACCAACGCCTGTTGTGGCAATCACTTTCATGACACCGGAAGCGTTTGTCGGCAGAATGGCAAAACGCTTGACTAACCATGCAACGATACCGATGGTGGCTAAAACCAATAGCAGCCCAATAACCATTTGCACCATACCTTCTGTGGTGATGACTGATGGCGGTAGAACATAGCTTGTTTGTGGTCTCTCAGCACTGACATGGTGTGGAAGTGCGAGCAATAACAACATGAGATAGCGAATACACATATTTTATTTTAACGGTTAAGTTTACGGATACGTTCGCTGGGGGTGATGATGTCTGTCAGCCTGATACCAAATTTATCATTCACGACAACCACCTCACCTTGGGCAATCAAACAGCCATTAACCAGAACATCCATGGGTTCTCCGGCCATACCATCCAGCTCAACCACAGAGCCTTGAGCCAGCTGTAATAAATTCTTGATTGCCAGCTTGGTTCTTCCCAATTCAACAGTGAGTTGCACAGGGATATCAAGAATCATGTCGATATCATTGCGAGTGTTACTTAATACACCATCTTTTGAAAATTCTTCAAAAACAGTTGCCGATGCCGTGTCTGACCCCAGTGCGCCACCAATAGAACCCTCTGCATCTGATGATTCTGCTGTGTTGGTGCCAGTTGTCGCTTCATCAGTAGCCGCATCGGCTGGCGCGGAGGATTCCTGTTCCGCCATGGCTGCAGCCCAGTCATCGATTTCTGCTTCTGCTTCGGTTTCTACTCCAGCTTCTGTTTCAGCTCCGGTTTTTGTTTGGACTTCAGCTTCGGTTGGCTCGCTTATGGTTGATTCTGACTCTGACATGTTTGTCTCCATTAAATTAATCTGGCTCTGCTGGGGAAAGCATTGCGTTGACTCTAAGTGCGTATTGCCCATTAATGACGCCGTAGCGACATTCCATAACCGGTACACCATCAACATGCGCGTTAATCAATTCGGGTATATCTAAGGGGATTACATCTCCTGTTTGCATACCAAGAATCTGCTCAAATGTGACTTTGGTATGGCCGAGATTCGCAACCATTTCTATTTCTGCGGTTTGTATCTGTTTCGATAATAATCGAACCCAGCGTTTATCGACCTCCATATGATCACCTTGCAGTGAGCTATAGAGAATGTCTCGTATTGGCTCGATCATTGCATAGGGAATGCAAACATGCAGTTCCCCACCTTTGTTGCCCATATCAATATCAAATGTAACTGTGACGACAACCTCATTGGGTGTGGCAATGGTTGCAAATTGAGGATTCATTTCTGATCGGATATATTCAAACTTAACGGGATAGACTGATTTCCATGCTTTCTCGAAATCTGCAAATACAACATCCAGTAAGCGTTGAATCATACGTTGCTCGGTCTGCGTAAAATCCCTGCCTTCAACACGTGTATGAAATCTGCCATCCCCACCAAAAAGATTATCAACAATCAAAAAAATTAAATTTGGATCAAAAATCAGGAGCGCTGTACCGCGTAGTGGTTTTATATGCACCATGTTTAGATTGGTCGGCACCACCAGGTTGCGTACAAATTCACTGAACTTTATAACCTTGACCGGCCCAACTGAAATATCAACAGTACGGCGCATAAAGTTGAATAACCCAACACGCAAAAGACGTGCAAAACGCTCGTTGATAATTTCATACGTGGGCATGCGTCCACGCACAATGCGTTCTTGCGTGGCAATATCATAATTCCTAACTCCAGACGTGTCCTCCTCTTGCGGGACATCATCTTGTTCGCCAGTTGCACCTTTAAGTAGTGCATCAACTTCATCTTGAGATAGAAAGTCTTCAGCCATTAGCCGGTTACTGGATTACAAATGAGGTGAATAAAACTTCTAAAACATGTGCACGCAGTTCTTCCGAATCAATAGACTGTCTGATCTCATTGGTGATCTCAGTACTTAATTGCTGTTTACCAATTATGGATGAAATATCTGCTGCGGTTTTGCTAGAGAGAAGTATTAAAATCCGATTGCGGATTGCAGGCATTTGTTTGGTTATTTCTTCTTCCACTTCCGGTGTTTCGGTTATCTTTGCCGTTAAACCAACTTGCAGATATTGATTGTTTTCTTCCGGCATGAGATTAACAGTAAAAATATCAAGCTCCTGGAAGACCGATGGCATCATGTGTGGTTCCAGAGGCTCTTCTGGTATCTCACTGATCTGTGCTTGCATGTAATACCACATGCCTCCACCGCTTGCGAGAACTAATAATATGGCAACAATAATGAATAGTAATTGACGCTTACCTTTGGGTTTTTTTTCAGTTTTTTCAATTTCTTCAGCGGTTTCGGACATGGTCAACAAGCTCCTTTTTAGATGAGCATTATTATGTGAGATGATACCTCGTAGTCATATGACAAATAACAACCAAATAATATGGTTATTTTCAAAAACAATAAATAAACCAAGGATATGGTTCAGTATGTGCTAATTAACACGTAATATTTAGCTGTAAAATATAGTGCTCTCGTTGCTCTAAGTGTTGCGGGATTGCGGGAACACGAGGCATGTTAAAATCATTTATTGATACAGTATTTTTGAATAAAACCGAGTATTCCAATGTTTATCTAAGGAACCGCTGATAAGTTCTGAGCTAAATGGGTGATGGGATAAAAGTAATTTCAATTTGTAAAAAGGAGTTTTTTGATGAGAAAAATAGTTAAATTATCTTTGCCACTTGTAGTTTTATTTCTTTTTTCTTCTCAGGTTATCGCAGGGTCAGGTTATATTAGTATTACCGGTGAGAAATTTGTGAATGGTATTGCCAATGTGGCAACCGGAGTTGTTGAGCTTCCAAAGAACATCATTTTGACTACGCAGCATGATGGTGTTGCGTATGGCGTTACGGTTGGTGTCGTAACCGGTGTGATGCACACCGTTGCGCGTACAGTTATTGGGGCGCTGGATGTTGTGACATTCTTAGTGCCAACTCAGCCGTCAGTCCGGCCGAATTATATTTGGCAGGATTTTTCAACAGAGACGTCTTATTTGTAAATAGAAGTTATTATAAAAAAACGCCGCATCATTTAAGATGCGGCGTTTTTGTTTTTGGGAAAGAATCAAACTTAGAGCAATTATCACGAACTTATCGTTCTTGCGCCTGAAGCGCGGCAATTCTTTCTTCCAGAGGTGGGTGAGACATGAGCAATTGTTTTATTCCGGAACCAATGTCGCCTGAAATCCCGAATGCTGACAATTGATCAGGTAAGTGCGGTTGTTTGACCGTGGATTGCAAACGACGCAGTGCCGCAATCATCTTTTCGCTGCCCGCTAGACTGGTGCCACCGGCATCGGCACGGAATTCACGCTGACGGCTGAACCACATGACTCACTTCATGCGCCAGCACAGCTTCATCTTGAGTCATGCTGTTCAGTAGTCCTGTGCTAACTGCAACTAACGTGTTGTTTTTGGACATGCCCGTAGCAAATGCGTTAACGTCTGGTGCGTTATAAATAGCCACTTCCGGCATACCAATACCGGCAGCTTCTGCCTGACGTTGTACCGTGGTGAACAGCCAGTGTTCTTGTTTATTGCGAGGCATCTCTATAACCTGGGCACCCGTGAAGCGTTTCGCTGTCCATTTAGATAGGGCTAAAGACATAAATGACCCACCAAAGCCAAGTACCGCTGCAAATATTAATAATGAATTGATATCAAGACCAGCGTCTTATTCATCGAAATTCCTTCAAAACCAAACAAGCGTAAAGTGATACTCAGAACCACAATAATTGCCATGTAGGTGGCTAGGAGTCTGTCGGACTTAAGATTAATCTACTGCGCAAATGGGACAAGAGACTTATATTGGCTCAATTTATCGTCACATAGAATAACTATGCGCCTCAAAATTGAATCAATCTAATTCGTCTTTCCCGCTTTGCTCGCTACGATCACTTAAGTCCGACAGACTCCTAGAAAAAGAAATATTCTTTTCATTCATATACTCTGTGAAGATATGACGATGAAATTGTTGTTTTTCTCAAGGGCACTTCTAAAAATCCAGATTTCATCCTAACTGCTGTGTTACAGAAAAAAATTTATTGCTTACAGATCAAACATCTGCTGCGTTGCAAAATTTTTTCTGCGCTTTGCATTTGGGCGAACTCTGAATTTTTAGAAGCGCCTTCAAGATAATGTTAATTTTTATGGGCTGGAACAATAACTGTAATACTTGGGTTGTGCGATTAACTGATCGTTATGGATCAGTGTAATGCGTCGTCATGCGTATTAGATGAAGGAGGGGTTGACGAAGTGCGCTCAACGACTTGGAATAATACTTCATCCTGCTTGATCATTCCCAAGTCACTGCGAGCGTGTTCTTCAATTGCATCAAAGCCTTGCTTTAAATCATTAACTTCTGCCGCCAGTATCATATTACGATTTTGTAACCGGAGGTTTCCTTCGCGTGCAGTGGTTACTTCGCGGTCTGCTATCCATACTTTAAGCCAACTGCCTTTGCCAAGCCATAAAGGGTACTGCAATAAAACAATTAGTGTGATTAATATGAAAGCCAGGCTTTTCATTATTTCAGCTGGTAGAACGCCCTTCGGCCCGCATAGTTGACTGTATCGCCCAAGTCTTCTTCAATACGTAGTAATTGATTGTATTTTGCCAGACGGTCGGAACGCGAGAGTGACCCGGTCTTGATTTGCAATGCATTGGTGGCTACTGCAATATCAGCAATGGTGGTATCTTCAGTCTCTCCAGAGCGATGTGAGATAACTGCAGTATAGCCAGCACATTTAGCCGTTTCTATAGCGGCCAGCGTTTCGGTGAGCGTGCCAATTTGATTGACTTTAATGAGTATCGAGTTGGCCACACCACGCGCAATGCCTTCACGTAGTATTTTTTCATTCGTAACAAAAATGTCGTCACCGACTAACTGTACCGATTTACCAAGTTTATTGGTGAGTAATTCCCACCCATCCCAGTCATGTTCGCTCATGCCATCTTCAATGCTGATGATGGGGTATTTGTCCACCCATGTCGCCAGATAGTCAACTAACTGTGCGGAGGTTAAATGTAGTCCATCAGATCCCAGATGATATTTTCCATCCTGATAAAATTCTGAGCTGGCGCAGTCAATACCGATCGCTACGTCAGTGCCGGGTTGATAACCCGCTTGGTCAATCGCTTGCACAATGAGTTGCAGGGCCGCTTCATTGTCCGCCAAATTAGGTGCAAAACCGCCTTCATCACCTACTGTGGTGGGCATGTTTTTATCATTGATTAATTTCTTTAAGGCATCAAATACTTCCGCGCCGCAGCGTATGGTATCGCGGAAGTTTTGTATCCCTAATGGGATAATCATAAACTCCTGCATATCGATATTATTGTTGGCATGGGCACCACCGTTTACCAGATTCATCATCGGTACCGGCATGGACATGTGACCTGCGCCACCAAGATAACGATATAGCGGTAAACCGGATTCTTCAGCAGCGGCTTTTGCGACGCCCAATGAAACGGCCAAAATTGCGTTGGCGCCTATTCTTGATTTGTTTTCTGTGCCGTCCAGGTCGATTAGCGCCTGATCAATGAAGCTTTGATCCACTGCATCGAGTCCCATTAATGTTTCGGAAATTTCAGTATTGACGTTTTCTACCGCTTTGAGTACGCCTTTGCCTGAGTAGCGTTGTGCATCCCCATCTCTTAGCTCTACGGCTTCTTTGGTTCCAACTGACGCGCCGGATGGCACGGATGCGCGACCAAGTACGCCGGATTCCAGAAGCACATCGGCTTCAATGGTTGGATTGCCGCGAGAATCTAGAATTTCACGGGCGATGACATCTACTATTGCACTCATGCTGCATTTTCCCTGTATTATTAAGTTAGTGTTGTTTATGATATTGTTACTGTAACTGCTGGATATTATAGTATATCCATCTGGTTCTAAAGCGCTATTTAAATCGGATTCTTTGCCTAATTATAATTTAGCGCATTATCTTTCTTATTGTTTGATGACCGCAGCTACAAATTTTTACCTGCGACCTGTTTAATTTTCTCTTCGGAAGTTTGATCATTATGCTGTTTAGTGGTGAAATCAATGGCGGCTTTGATAAATGATTTGAATAAGGGGTGTCCTGTTTTTGGCGTCGATGTGAATTCCGGATGAAATTGGCAACCCAGAAACCAAGGGTGTTCTTTTTCCGGCAGTTCCATCATTTCACAAAGATCTTCTTCCATTGAGCGCCCGCTGACACACAGGCCGGCTTGTTCCAGTTTCGGCAGATAAACACTGTTGACTTCATAGCGATGACGATGGCGCTCAATAATTTTATCTGCGCCATAGGCCTTGCTCGCCAGAGAGTTTTTCGTTAACACACACTCCTGACCACCCAAACGCATGGTGCCGCCGATGTCTGAATCTTCATTACGCGTTTCAACACGCCCATCACGGGTGCGCCATTCGGTAATCAAACCGATCACAGGATAAGGTGTGTTGGGATTAAATTCAGTGCTATGCGCGCCTTCCATCTTGGACTTGTTACGGGCATATTCAACTACGGCTAATTGCATACCAAGGCAAATACCCAAATAAGGAATACAATTTATGCGGGCGTAATTGATAGCTTTGATTTTCCCCTCAACACCGCGTTTGCCAAACCCCCCCGGTACCAAAATAGCATCGACATTTGACAAACAATCGGTGCCAAATTTTTCGATATTTTCCGAGTCGACATAGGTGATGTTGATTTTGCTGCAGGTATGGATACCCGCATGAATCAATGCTTCGGATAAGGATTTGTAGGACTCCGTTAAATCGACATATTTTCCAACCAGTGCAATGGTGACCGAAGATTTCGGATGTTCCAGCGCATGTATTAATTGCTTCCAGACACTTAAATCAGCAGGTTTTGCCAGAATGCTTAATTTGTGACAAATAATTTCATCCAACATTTGCTCGTGTAACAAAGCGGGAATTTTGTAAATACAATCAACGTCAATTGCTGAGATAACGGCTTCTTCACGCACGTTGGTGAAGAGTGCTATTTTACGACGTTCGTCCTGCGGTAAATCATGATCGGAGCGGCATAGTAATACATCCGGCTGTATGCCGATTTCACGTAATTCCTTAACAGAATGTTGTGTCGGTTTGGTTTTTAGTTCGCCGGCCGAAGCAATGTAAGGCAGCAAGGTGAGATGAATAAAACAAGTGTCTTCACGCGGATTTTGTACCGCCATTTGACGGATGGCTTCAAGAAATGGCAGTGACTCAATATCGCCTACGGTGCCGCCAATCTCAACAATAGCCACTTGTGCTGAGCCAGCACCGGTTTTAATATGGCGCTTGATTTCATCGGTAATATGTGGAATAACTTGTACGGTGCCACCAAGATATTCGCCGCGTCTTTCCTTGCGTATCACGCTTTCATAAATTTGACCCGTCGTAAAATTATTACGCTTGGTCATTTTGGTACTGATGAAACGCTCGTAATGACCAAGATCCAGGTCGGTTTCCGCACCATCTTCAGTCACAAACACTTCGCCATGCTGGAACGGGCTCATGGTACCGG
>JAJFJK010000195.1 GCA_021774075.1 Nitrosomonas sp.
TAAATTTTTTCTGTAACACAGCAGTTGGGATGAAATCTGGATTTTTAGAAGTGCCCTTAAAATGAATAACACACCTTTACCTTTATATCCCAGAGTTTTCTTTTGCTTTTCAATCAGCTTGTAGTCAAGTTTCAAAATAAATTAGACATAACAAAAGATAATTTAAATTTTATACTTGCATTCTTAAAAAATAGGAATATAATTACGAATCATTCTCATTAGCAATATTATTTCTAAATTTATTTTAAGCATTCAAAATGTATATTTGTATCTGCAAGGGTGTAACCGATAGTGCAATTCGTGAGGCCGTTATTCAAGGCGCTGATCGAATGCGCGATTTAAAGGCTTGCTTGGGTGTTGCCGGGCAATGTGGCCTTTGTGCTTGCCATACCAAGGAAGTATTAGATCAAACACGTATGGAGCAAAGTCAAGCGGAACCGCTTTCGTCAAACACGCCTCATTTATACCAAACTGCCTGAGGGAACGCTGTGACGATTCCTGAATTTACCCCGTCGTCTTAATCTAACTCAGCATTTAAAACCAACCTCCACCGACAAGCCAGCTTATGGCGCAAATACCTTTCAGGTATTTGATACAAACATAATAGGAGCAGGAGTAGAGACAATGCGCGTAATCATAAAAGCGCTTGCCAGATTAAATAAAAATAATGATTCGTATCAAAGTGTATTCTTGACATGCATACAAAGTTTGCTCATTTGTTTTGTCGTATTTGCATTAACGTTATCAAATTTTACGTTTGCTGATTCACAACGTGCTGCACCTGATATTGTACAAAATTTTAATATTCCAGCGGGTCCATTAGAAGACGCATTAAACCATTTTTCGCAGCAGAGCGGTGTCAAACTTACTTTTGATACGGCTATTGTAAAAGATGTTAGAACGCAAGGATTGTCTGGTAATTTTGATATCCAATCCGGGCTGAATTTTTTGTTAATTGGCAGTGAGCTGCAAGCGATGGCACAAGATAATGGTTATGCGGTGATCAAGTCACAATCAACTGCTGGGATTACTGTGTTGCCTTCAATTCAAGTAGCCGCAAGTAGTGTGGCCCGTTATAACGCGGCAACAAGTGTCACGGCGACCAAAACAAACACATTATTGCGTGATGTGCCGCAGTCTATTTCTGTATTGACTAATGAATTGATTCAGGATCAGGCAGTACAAAGTCTGGGTGATGCTGTGCGTTATGTGCCGGGCGTGGGTGTGTCGCAAGGTGAAGGTAATCGTGATGCATTAATTTTCCGGGGCAATCGCTCCACTGGAGATTTCTTTATTGACGGCACACGTGATGATGCTCAGTTTTTTCGTGATTTATACAATATTGAGCGCATTGAAGTGCTGAAAGGGGCCAATGGTATGATTTTTGGACGTGGCGGTTCCGGTGGCGTAATCAATCGTGTAAGCAAGCAAGCCGGATGGGCTCCGATTCGGGAGTTTTCATTTCAGGGTGGATCATTCAACAGAAAACGTATCACGGCAGATTTTAACCAGGTTATTAACGACAAAATTGCGTTTCGTGTCAATGGGATGTTTGAGGATTCCGGAAGTTTCCGGGATGGCGTAAATTTAAGGCGTCGCGGTATTTCACCAACGTTAACAATCAAACCTACCGAACGCACAACAGTTGTTTTAAATATGGAACGCTTTCATGATGATCGTACCGCTGACCGGGGTATACCGTCATTTAATGGGCGTCCGGTCAACGTTGGGCGCTCACAGTTCTTTGGTGATCCAAGAATTAATCATTCTGATGTAGAAGTGCTTTCATTCAACTCATTTATTGAGCATAAATTCGAATTTGGTCTCACGCTTCGCAATCGCACCAATTATGCAGATTACGATAAGTTCTATCAGAACGTATTTGCCAGTGACAAGGTCAGAGCAGGTGAAGTTGCTTTAAGTGCATATAATAATTCAACGGAACGAAAGAATGTATTTAATCAGACTGATTTTCTGTATTCATTAGAAACTGGTCCGATTAGCCATACGTTGCTAGCAGGTATAGAAGTAGGTCGACAGGTAACAAATGATATACGTCACACAGGCTTACTCAGTGTAAATGAAGAAAGACCGGGTGAACCTGTTAGGTTTACGGTTCCGCTCAGTAACTCGGTCATTGATGCATCCAGACTAAACAACGGGCTGGGTATAAATTATCAAAACTTGGATAGTGATGCAAACAACCACAGTATTGTGGACATCACCTCATTGTATATTCAGGATCAAATTGAGATTCTGCCACAATTACAGGCCATAGCTGGTGTGCGTTACGATTTGTTTGAGGTGGACTTTGTCAAAAGAAACGGTAGCGGTACCCAATTAAAAACCCGCGATGATTTGATATCACCACGTTTTGGTATCATTTACAAACCGATTGAACCAGTTTCAATTTACACCAGTTATAGTCAGGCGTTTGTGCCGCGCGCAGGGGAGCAACTGACCTCTATTAACGTGACCAGGGCAACGCTCAAGCCGGAGAAATTCACTACTCTGGAGGCAGGGGTTAAGTGGGATATTCGTCCTGATCTGGCAGTTACCGGTGCGGTCTATCAATTGGATCGTGATAATGTGATTACGGTTGATCCTGATGATTCATCCAGAACCTTCTTAACAAAAGGCCAGAGAACAAAAGGTGTTGAGTTAAGTATAAGTGGTCAACTGACACCATATTGGAGCGTGATGGGTGGCTATGCATTCCAGGATGGTGAAATCACCAGTACAGAAAATGCTGCTGCTCCAGAAGGAGCAACCGTGGCGGAATTGCCGCGTAATACATTTTCGATGTGGAGCCGCTATGATTTCACGCCAAAATATGGTGCGGCATTTGGTGTGATTAATCGCAGTGATATGTTCGCTTCAACGGACAATACAGTCAGGGTGCAAGGCTTTACACGAGTTGATGCTGCATTGTATGCGCAACTGAGCAGGCAGGTTCGCGCTCAGGTGAATATAGAAAACATTTTCAACACCAAATATATAGCATCTGTCCATAACAATAATAATATGTTACCTGGTTCGCCGATAGCTGCACGGGCAACATTAATCATTAATTTCTAATTTGAATATTGCTGGGATATTAACGTAAGAACACTTGGGAGCTTGCTCTCAAGCAATCGGCCGGAAGGAATTTTTTAATCATTAGGTTGTTTTAAATTTAGTTTATATATTTTTTATTTGCAAATAGTAATAATTATCATTAATATTCTGATTATCATTAGAGGGGGTTGTATGTTTTATTTATCTAGATTTTTGTTGTCTTTAAGCGGTGTTTTAATATTATTTATTGGTTTTGTGATGCCAGGAGGGCAGGGCGCAAAAGTTTATGCTGCGACACTGGAGACAGTTTCTGCTGCAGAACCGATTGATTCAGCAGTTACTTCATTTCAAACAATTGGTACATTAAGAAAACAAGATCCAATTGATGCGGATGCGCTTTTGCAGGAATATAAAGTAGTATTACAATCACTGGCACAGCAGGTTGATGCTCAATTTGCATTGCATTTGGATAGTGATGTTCTGGCGGCCATTGAAGATGTAAGAAACAATAATGAGCCAAAATTGGCTGTGCAGGTCATTGATAAAACATTGCAACGCGTTTTTTTTCAAACAGTACTTGATCGTATCACTTCAGTTCGCGATGATTTTGATGACAAGACCACAGCAGAGTTAGTCCCTAAATGGGATGAGGCAACTGCGGCATTCGAAGCAATTAGAGGAACAGCAGCCAGAGATAATAAGGTGCTCACTACAAACAGGCAAGACATTGAAACTGGAAATAATCCCGGTCTTGATGCTCAGATATCTGACGCGTTTATACGTGGCAGGGCCGCATTGAGCAAGGAAAATGCTGCAGAGGACAAAATCACCATTGGTATTGAGCGTCAAAATATTAGACTGTCCTTAGTCAGGGCTTACTATATCGGTGTGCTACGCGAGGTTGAAGGCATTATTTCGAATAGAGATAGAGAGTTAGAAGAAGCGCTGGAAAAACAAAAAGAAGGCGAGATTTTCTATCGTATTATCGAAAGTTTTGTCACGCGTGACAATCCTGCTGGCAATGTCCTAATAAAAGACCAATTGACCGGTAATGTGGCGAATGTCGTGGCTGATGAAATTGTCAGTGAGTTGAGTAAAGGGTTTATTGGCCGTGTAAAAGCTGAATTGGGCGCGAATGAGGCCAGTGTAGGTACTGACCGGGAACGCGCCAAAATTGTCGCAGAAGAGGCACTGCTTTATGCAAATGTATTTGTTGACGATCTTGAATTGCGCCTGAGCACCGCTACACGCAATGACTTTGTGAGCGCATTAACCAATTTGAAAAATGCCAGTAATGATGACGACACATCAAAGGCTAGTGACGCACGTCAGGAGATAAGCGATATCCTGGCAAATTACGAGAATGAACTGGTGCTGGCTGAATATAATAAAACCAATACAACCAGTTTCGTCGATCCGGCCGTATTATCTTTCCAGGCAATTGGCATATTACGCAGGCAAGATCCTGTCGATGCTGATGCAATCGAAGCGGAATATGCGGGGGAATTACAACAGCTAACGCAATTTGTTGATGAAATATATGGCGTGACACTTAATAATACTATTCTGACAGCCATACAAGATATCAGAGACAATAATGAAGTAAAGTTAGCCGTGCAGGTCATCGACAAAACATTACAGCGAGTATTTGGCATAGCCGTATATGACCGCACGACACTTGTAAGTAATGCTTTTGACAGCATGTCAACGGATGAGCTGTTGCTTGAATGGGACCGTGCATTTGCGGCTTATTTAGCAATTATTGGCACTGCTGCGCGGGACAACAAGGTGCTATCCGCAGACAGATTGTCGATTCAAACGGGCAGTAATCCAAGTCTTGACAGCAAAATAACAGCAGCATTCATACGGGGTCAGAAAGCATTAAATAAAGAAAATGCGGATGACAAAGCAAAACTCACAGTTGAACGAGAAGTCATTGTTCTCTCTCTGGTCAGAAGCTTTATTATCGGTGTGCTCAGAGAAGTTGATGGGATTATTGTGAATAGAGACCGGGAAATTGATGAAGCACTGGAAAAACAAACTGAAGGTGATTTCTTCTATCGTATTATTGAAGGATTTATTGCGCAAGATAATCCGTCAGGAAACAGCGTTATAAGATCCCAGCTAACTGGAAGTGTATCAAGTGTAGTCGCAGAACAAATTGTCGCTGAAATCAGTAGAGGGCTTGTTGGTCGACTCAATCGTAATTTAAGCATTAACGAATCAACGATTGGTACAGATCAAATTCAGGCAATGGTTGCGGCAAAAAGCGCTTCGCTTTATGCCGACGTATTTCTTGCAGAGCTTGAATCACTCTTGGGTTCATTGCAACGCGTAAAAATAGAAAATGCATTGCGCAGCTTGGAAGACGCCACCGATGCAAATGATGTATCAAAAGCGAATCAAGCCAGAGCGACAATTGATGCGATCATTGCTGAATATGTAAATCTTTTATAAATGACCCGCTGCCTCGCCAGATAAATTTTATCTGGCGAGGCCTTGATCTCACCCACGCTATCCTTATCTGACTTCAATACGTAATTCACCACAAAATAATACAGAAATACCCCGTTATTACTACATAAGAATTCCTAAGATTTCTCATACAATATCTACGTAGCAAGAAACTGACAAAGGCAAACTCATCGCGAGGTGAGGACGCAAAGCTTCCAGCCTTGGAAAAGGTAGTGGGGCCACCAGGATCTTAAGACTAAACTTTATGCCTGAATGTTCGTTCTTGTTCCTGAGTCAAATTTGATTAATGTACAAGGAGCCCAACATGTCACAACAACGCACCATTCAAAATCCTGATAGCAACCAAAGCGATGACACTAATTTAATGCATGGTTTTATATACTTCATGATAGTAGCAGGCAAACTTGCTTTCGTTAGTTTCCTCACAACCTATATTAGTTTAGGCCAAGCCGCACCGACGAATATTCCGCTAGAAAAGCACTCAATATCCACAGATGTAAAACATCAAACTAAATCCATTTAGAGCAGCATGCACCAGTTGCTGAAATTTTAACGCTGAACAGTTTGGAATTGAGCGTGCTCGCGACCGGAGACGCAGTTACTCTGCGGTATAGGGAGCATGTATGTTCAATTCCAAACAGGACAAGTTAAAAACCAGCAAGTGAAGTCTTGGGTACACAAACAGACATATAGGGCACTTCTAAAAATTCAGATTTCATCCCAACTGCTGTGTTGCAGAAAAAATTCATTGCTTACATATGCTGCGCTGCAAAATTTTTTCTGCGCCTTGCTGCATTTGAGCGAACTCTGGATTTTTAGAAGCGCCCTATAGAATATGACGAACTGGTGCAATAACTTCCTTAAACAACAGCCCCATCATTCTCAGGTTTCTTCTCTTCCAGCTTAACCAGATCCTCTCGTTTGACACCCAGTAACATGATGATTGGGCTTGCAACCATAATCGATGAATAAATACCGGAGAAGATACCAATCGTTAATGCCAGTGCGAAGTAATGAAGCACTTCACCACCAAACAGGAGCATTGAGATAACAACCATCTGTGTACTACCATGGGTAATGATGGTACGTGCCATGGTGCGTGTAATGGCGTTATCAATAACTTTGATGACTGTTGCTTTGCGAAGCTTGCGGAAATTTTCTCGAATACGGTCAAAAATAACCACGGACTCATTAACAGAGTAACCTAACACCGCTAAAACTGCCGCCAATACGGTGAGTGAAAATTCCCATTGAAAAAATGCAAAGAATCCAAGAATAATAACAACATCATGTAAGTTGGCAATAATGCCCGCAATGCCAAATTTCCACTCAAAACGTACCGCTAGATAAGCCACAATACCCAGTGAGACAAATAATAGCGCTAACGCGCCATTTTCCAGCAATTCCTTACCAACTTGCGGGCCAACAAATTCTACGCGGCGCATTTCGACCGTATCATCCGACAGCCTGAGTGCACTTAAAACAGTTTCTGACAATTGGGCACTGGAATATTCGGGCTTGACAGGCAGTCTGATCATGACATCGCGTGAAGTGCCAAAATTTTGCACAGTGGCATCTGTCATTTCCATATCCACTAAAACAGATCTTATTCTGTTTAGATCTGCAGTTTGTTCGTAACTTACTTCCAGTACTGTTCCACCCGTGAAGTCCACGCCCAGATTCAGTCCTCTTGTTGCAATGAAGAAGACGGATAAAATAAATGTGATGATCGAAAAGATAGCCGCAGTACGACGCCAGCTCATAAACGGGATATCGCGACTAAATCTAAAAAATTCCATTGTTAATTCCTTATTAGCCGATTATTGCTATTTTTTTGATTTCTTTGAGCTTGCTGCTTTACGCTTATTTCTAGCTCTGGTGTTTGGTTTATTGCTGGCTTTGGACTCACTTTGATCACCAGGCGTTGTTTTACTAACCGCAGCAACATTACCCGTTTGATCTTCAACTTCGACCTCAGCTTTAGCCTCAACCTCAGTTTCAGGCTCAACAGCCGTCACTTCAGGTTTTTGGACAGGCTTTGCTGCAACCTTGGGCGCGGGTCTTTCTGGATACAGATCATCATCTTCTTGATCAGTATCCATTGCATTGTTTTTTGCAAGGCCCAATGATGCAGTCTGTGTTTTAAGTAGAGACGTTTTTTTGGCTGGCGCAGGCGGTATCCAGATTTGACCAATTGGAACACGGGCAAGTTTACGATTGCCATACATAAAATTAACCATGCCTCGGGATACAAAAATGGCCGTAAATACCGAAGTTAAGATGCCGAGACAAAGCACAACCGCAAATCCTTTAACCGGGCCTGAACCAAATGCAAACAGTGCAATGCCCGCAATTAACGTTGTGATATTGGAATCCAGAATCGTGCCCGTTGCTCGTTCATAACCTGCTTGAATCGCTAACTGCGGCGAAACACCCAAACGCAATTCATCTCGTATGCGTTCATTAATCAACACATTGGCATCAATTGCCATACCCACAGTCAATGCCATCGCTGCCATGCCCGGTAGCGTTAGGGTTGCCTGCATAATTGACAGCAAACCGATTAGAAGCAACAGATTTATACTCAGTGCAAGGACTGAAATAATGCCGACTGACATGTAGTAAGCCATGATGAAAATAGCTACAGCCAGGAACCCGTACAACGTTGAGTTAAAGCCTCTGGCAATATTATCAGCACCAAGGCTAGGCCCAATTGTGCGTTCTTCAATAATATCCATCGGTGCGGCCATAGCACCCGCGCGTAACAATAAAGCAACATCACGGGCTTCCATGCTGGACATGCGCCCACTGATCTGCACGCGCCCACCGCCAATTTCTTCACGAATAACAGGTGCTGTAACAACTTCTGCGATATTGCGTTCAATCAGCAAAATAGCCATTCTGCGGCCCACATTCTCACGCGTTAGCTGCCTGAAAATACGTGAACCATTGTTATCCAGGCTGATATGTACAGCAGGTTGATTATCTTGATCAAAGCCTGGTTGCGCGTCAGTAATGCGTTCACCGGTTAGCAATACTTGTTTTCTTACCAACAATGGACCACCGCCACGTTCTTCATACAGCTCAGTACCGAATGGAACTTGCCCGCGTAATGCGGCATCAAGATCGCGCTCGTCGTCTACCATGCGGATTTCCAAAGTCGCTGTACGCCCTAAAATATCCTTGGCTTTGGCGGTATCTTGTACACCAGGTAATTGCACAATGACGCGGTCAGCACCGGCTTTTTGAATGATAGGTTCTGCAACACCCAATTCATTAACACGATTACGCAGTGTGGTGATATTTTGCTGCACCGCAGAATCTTGCATGCGTATGCGTGCATCAGAGTGGATGGTCGCATTAAGGTGGAAGCGGTTATCAACTTTTTCCTGACTAAAACTGAGGTCTGGATAAATTGATTTTAGCTCTTCTTCTGCCTCTGCGCGTGCATCCGTATCACGAAACTTAACGATCAGTTGCTGGCCTTGTCTCTCGATACCCGTGTAGGCAATGCGCTTTTCACGCAGGCTGCTGCGCATATCAATGCTATACCGGTCAAGTGCTTTGCTCAGCGCGCCATCCATATCAACTTCAAGCATAAAGTGAACGCCACCACGCAAATCAAGCCCCAAATACATCGGTAGTGCACCAAGGTTTGTCAACCACTGCGGTGAGTTTGGCAGTAAATTCAATGCAACGATGTAGTCATTGCCAAGTGCTGATTGCAGGAGATCCCTTGCCCTGATTTGAATATCAGTATCGGTAAAACGTACTTTAATACTGCCTTCTTCAAGCAGCATTCCGTTGGTATAGATCTCGGATTTGTAAAAATCATATAATACACGTTGTTGTAACGTGGTATCAGCACTTGATGTCATCCGTAATGGGGATATTTGTACTGCTGGTGATTCACCGTAAAAATTCGGTAAGGTATAAAGCAGTCCAAGCGCAAGTGCAACCGCAATAATCAGATATTTCCAGAGCGCGTAGCGGTTCATGGTTATTTATGTCTTGATATTAGATAAAAGTGGAAAACCTGCAAAGGTGAGGTCATTCGCCTTTGCAGTAGGTTATTAATTTTTCGCGTTACTCTTTGCATCATCATCATTGTCATCAGATGCATCATCAGCTTCCTGCGTTTTCTTATCTTCCTGATTGGCAGTATTCTTGGCGGTTGTTTTTCTTTTGCCGCTCTTAGGTGGTTCTATACTTTTCAGTGTGCCTTTGGGGAGTAAAGTTTGCACCGATGTTTTTAGTATCGTGACTTCAATGTTGGGTGCTATCTCGACGATGACATAGCTTTCGCTGACGTTGGTGAGTACACCTAATATGCCACCGTTGGTAATAACCTCATCATTTTTTTGCAAATCCTCAATCAGTTGCTTGTGTTCTTTGGCACGTTTTGCTTGTGGCCGAATGAGCAAAAAATAGAAAATAAGAAAGATACCAAACAACGGTAACAGGCCCATTAAGCCAGAGCCAGTATCGCCAGATTCGGCAGCTTGAGCAAATGCATCACTAATCAGCATGAAATTTCTCCAGAAACTATAAAATTAAAAAACGCATATTTTAGCATGATGCGAGCTTATGCTTGAAACTCTCGTGCATATTCTTCAAATTGCCCGCACTCAATTGCGGCACGAATTTCTGCCATTAATTGCTGATAATAGAATAAATTGTGAACCGTATTTAGATGTGCGCCAAGCATTTCATTAATGCGCTGTAAATGATGCAAATAAGCGCGAGAAAAATTCTGACAAGTATAACAAACGCATTCGTCATCAGGTGGTGCCGTATCCAACCGGTATTGGCTGTTGCGCAGCTTGATAATACCCTTGCGCGTATACAGCCAACCATTACGTGCGTTGCGTGTGGGTAGCACACAATCAAACATATCAATACCTTGCGCCACTGCATTCACAATATCTGCTGGTGTGCCGACGCCCATCAAATAACGTGGTTTAGTCGCAGGAAGTAGCGGGGCGGTATGCTTGAGTATGCGTTGCATATCCGCTTTAGGCTCGCCAACGGATAAACCACCAATGGCATAGCCGTCAAAATCAATGTCCAGCAATGCGGCAAATGATTGCTCACGCAGATTTTCATACATGCCACCCTGAACAATGCCAAATAATGCATTGGGATTGTCGCCATGTGCTTGTTTAGAGCGTTCCGCCCAACGTATACTGAGTTGCATTGAAATGCTTGTGGTACTTTCATCAGCTGGATATGGCGTGCATTCGTCAAATATCATGACAATATCCGAATTCAGAATGCGTTGGATATGCATGGATTCTTCCGGTGTTAAAAAGCACAGGTCACCATTGACCGGCGATCTGAATTTAACGCCTTCTTCTGTAATTTTACGCAGTTCTCCCAGACTGAAAACCTGAAACCCACCGGAATCCGTCAATATCGGGCCGTGCCAGCCCATCAGCTTATGTAGCCCGCCATGCGCTTTGATGACCTCCATGCCGGGACGCAGCCATAAATGGAAAGTATTGCCTAAAACAATTTGCGAATTAACATCCTGCAAAATTGCCGGTGACATGCTCTTGACCGCACCATAAGTGCCCACCGGCATAAAAACCGGTGTTTCTACCGTGCCATGCGCCAGCGTTAAGGTGCCCCGGCGGGCTGCCTGGTCAGTGCAATGTAATTGAAACTTCATGATTTTCTCTCAATAAGCATGGCGTCACCATAACTGAAAAAACGATATTGGTTGGTTATCGCATGTTGATAGGCGCGTCGGATATTATCCATTTCAGCAAAGGCGGAAACAAGCATCAGCAGGGTAGAGCGCGGCAAATGAAAATTCGTTAACAAGCGTTCTACAACCTGAAAATGATAACCCGGTGTAATAAAAATATCGGTGTCTCCATAACCGGCGGTTAATTGGCCATCATGCGCAGACGCAGAGGCTTCCAATGCACGCAGCGATGTGGTGCCAACCGCGAGAATTCTGCCGTCTGAATTTTGCGCCTGTTCAACTGCCTCGACGGTTGCAGTGGGGATATGGAATGTCTCGCTATGCATCGTATGCTCAGCAATATGTTCAACGCGTACCGGCTGAAACGTGCCTGCCCCCACATGCAATGTCACATACGCAATGATGACACCCATTGCACGCATTTTTTCCAGCATATTATCATCAAAATGCAAACCAGCAGTCGGTGCGGCAACAGCGCCCGTATTTTTGGCATAGACCGTTTGATAACGTGCTTCGTCAAGCGTCGTTGCCGGGCGGTCAATATAGGGCGGCAGGGGGAGTTGACCATAACATGCGAGTAATTCTGTCACGCTTTTCTCATGCTTAAAACATAAGGTGTAGAGCATGTCATCACGCGCCTCGATGGTAACGTCTATACAGTCAGCCAGTAACAACTGTGAACCGGCTTTGGGTGCATGGCTGGCACGAATGAATGCCAATACATGCTGATCATCCAGCACGCGCTCCACCATTACTTCCACCCTGCCACCGCTGCTTCTGTTACCGGTTAAACGCGCCTTGATCACTTGCGTATCGTTAAAAACCATCACATCACCGGGACGTAAATAACTTGGCAAATCGGCAAATAATGCATCTTGTAGCTGATTATTACAGCTATCAAGATACAGCATGCGACTGCTGCTGCGATGTTCAGTTGGGAATTGCGCGATCAGTTCAGAAGGAAGATTAAAATCAAAATCCTGTGTTTTCATTTCGCCTATTATCCTGGAAAATCCCGTTAAACGCAGGCTTTACTTTTTTGCAGCTTGCTGTCACCTTGGTTTTCAGTGATAATTGCGCCTTCTGTTTATTCTCAGATATACAGAGAGACGCAGTGAGAGACACAGATCCTTGCCGGGATGGCGGAATTGGTAGACGCACTGGATTCAAAATCCAGCGATGGTGACATCATGGGGGTTCGATTCCCCCTCCCGGCACCAATAGAGACTTTCAGGAAGCCTCATGTAGCATCAGAATCATTGAATTTCTTAGTATTTTTCTCCCTTGTTTGTTTCATACGATATCTTGTTATCTTTTGACATACCATCAATTTGATGGTACTTATGATGGTACTTTTTGATACCACCATGCAAGGTACCATCAAATGCTTACCGATGTCGCAGCCCGTAACGCTAAACCCAAAGACAAACCCTACAAAATAACTGATAGTGGTGGACTGTATTTACTGGTGAAAACTACTGGTAAATATTGGCGCATGAATTATCGTTTTGCGGGTAAGCAAAAAACATTGGCCATCGGTGTTTATCCAGCTATCTCCCTTGTTGATGCCAGAACAAAACGGGACGATGCAAGAAAACTGATGGCTGAAGATGTAGACCCAGCAATCGTTAAGGCGATCAACAAACAGACAAAACAATACGCAGCAGAAAACACCTTCAAAGCCATAGCCCTTGAATGGCACGCTAAAACCTCATCTACATGGGCAGAATCAACAGCGCACAATATCAAGCGTTATCTTGAAAAAGATATTTTTCCCTGGCTAGGTAATCGAGTTATCAAAGACATAGCAGCACCAGAATTACTGGCTGTTTTGCGCAAGATAGAAAGCCGTGGCGCACATGAAAAAGCACAGCGTTGCCGTGAATATGCTGGGCGGGTGTTTCGTTATGCCATCGCTACAGGACGGGCAGAACGTGACCCTAGCGGCGATTTAAGAGGCGCATTAACACCTGTCAAAGTAAAACATCATGCCAGCATTACCGACCCCAACGCCATTGGCGCGTTATTGCGATCAATTAAAGGCTACAGTGGTTCATACATTACCAAGTGCGCATTACAGCTTGCACCACTGGTATTTGTAAGGCCGGGTGAACTACGTCATGCAGAATGGCAAGAAATTGATTTTGATAAGCGAGAATGGCGAATACCCGACCATAAAATGAAAATGAAAGAACCGCACATCATTCCACTGTCACCCCAAGCCATAGAAATACTGCAATCCATCCAGCCATTAACAGGTGAAGGGAAATATGTTTTTCCAGGCATACGCAGTGCAGCACGGCCAATGTCAGAAAACACCATCAATGCCGCATTGCGGCGCATGGGTTATGAAAAAGATGAAATGACCGGGCACGGTTTCCGCAGCATGGCCAGTACGCTGTTACATGAGCATGGTTGGCCGCATGAAGCCATAGAACGACAATTAGCCCATGCAGAGCGTAATAAGGTTGTGGCGGCTTATAACTATGCTGAACACTTAACCAAAAGACGGGAAATGATGAATTGGTGGGCTGATCATCTGGATAGTCTGGCCGCAGGTGCCAAGGTAGTCAATTTTCCAAAAGTATGATCAAGTTTAACTGCGCCTAGCCCGACGGGGCGAACACCGGGAAACCCTTACCCGGTTGGCGTGGTTTCTGATTTAAGGGTCGAGGTGCAAAGGGGCACTAAAGACAATGGGAAAAAAATTAAGCTTGCCTGAATTAATATGCGAGTTAGAAAAAATTGATCGACTTGAGTTGCATCAGAATTTTCTATCGTACTTAAAAAAGTATGTTGATGAGTATCCAATGGAAATAATGCTATTACTTTGCAAAGGCGTTAACTATGAAGGAAATTTTTTAACAGAAAACAACCCATTTGGCAAACTTGTACGTCTTAGTAAACGGCGAAAAAAGCAATGGACTGACTTAGCAAGGATTATTACTAATAAAATTAATATTTGTATGGTAAATAGTATCGATTTTGGTAAAGAAGAATATATATCTTTATCTGGTTTTACAGAAAGAGATTTTTATCTTAATGAAGATCTAATTCAGAGCATTATTAAAAATTATTATTATCACGCTAATAAATTAGGGCTCTTACGTGTAGACCGAGAATTAGGTATAGGCCGAGAACTAAACTCCAAAGATATTTTGAGAGGTATTTTTAAAATTCTTGAAAAGAATCTTAGTGACTCAATCTGGCATATATATGCTTCTGTTTATAGAGGGCTACCACTTTACAAGAAAAATAATTTGAATGGTTTTTCAATAGTATCAGAGTCAAGTTGTGATTTTATTTACATTTTTATGAGAGGTTTTTATGATGGCTTGAGGCCAAAGCTCATGGAGACAGATTCTTTACCAGACTGGACAAGAAAATATTATTTTAAAAGTGATGATATAGATGCGTTTGAACAATTTTATGATAGTGAAATATATGATCTAGATGATGATAGAACCATACAGTTGAGACGAACCGCATTTAGAAAAATAATTGGGCAAAAGGATGTTTTTGGTGGCAAACAAGAAACATATGAACCAGTATTAAATGGTATTTCAGGTAACCACAATACAAAATTAATGAGAATACAAAAAGAAGTTCTTGATCGTTTTTATGGTGAACAATTCGACATGAACGATAGTGATACCTGGGCACCTCAACAGATTGTTGTTGATTGGTTAAAAAGCGAGTATCAACTTTCAGATCGAGAAGCAAAGTCAATTGATATAGTAACAAGGCCAGATCAAGCCAGAGGAAAATAAAGCCCTCATGCCACCCTCAACCTGCTATCAGGTTTCTACCCCTTGCCATAACGGTACCCTGATGCAATATTGTGTGAAGCACCCAATCACATAAAGGTGCTTAACATGTCTCAACAAGTTACTTCTAATCAAATCCCCGAAGCCCTAAAAAATTTCGATCAACTCCCCAATTCTGCCAGTGTTAGGCAGCCCGTCGTTCAAGCACTCTATGCTTGCTCACCTGCAAGTGTGTGGCGTGGTGTCAATGCCGGGCGAATACCTAAGCCACGCAAATTATCACCAAGAACGACTTGCTGGAATGTGGGTGAATTACGCCAAGCGTTAGCAATCACCGAAAATGGGGAGGGATAAAAATGACAAAAAAAATACCGCCTCATAAAGAAACGGCTTTTCAAGAAATCAATCGACATTTTACTGGTGATAGCGCAAAAGAACAATGCGCCCGGCTTTTACAGGCGTTAAAAAGATTCAGCATTAACACCTTTGAAGCCAGTCGTGGTTTAGGTATTTATCACCCACCGGCACGAATATTACAACTGCGTCAACAAGGCCACAAAATAAGCACGATTTGGCAAACAATCGTGGCCGAAAATGGTGATAAACACCGCGTGGGTTGTTATGTTCTGTGCAGTGGTGGCGGCCATGAATAATCAAGTATGGCTGCAACACCTTGAAATGTTGTTAATTCGTTTTTCCCATTTGGGTATAAGTGCTGATGTGGCCTCACTCAGTTTGATTGAGTTATGGGCTGTTTATTTGCACTTATCCCGACTGGCTGACGGCTAAACGATGGCAGGAAGCCACCTATTCAGAATGGGTAAGGTGAAAGGCAAGAACGGTATTCTGAACGCTTTAAAACACAATAAACGCACGTTACAGGCTGAACGTGGTGCAGGTACGAATATTGATGTGTTCAGAACACCACTTAACTATTCACTAACTGACCCGGCAACGGCTGAACAAATCGACCGTACTGCAAAAGTATTGTTGGTTCAGGCTGGCATAGACAAACCCCGCAAAAATGGGGTGATGGCGTTGGAGGTGATATTTAGCCTGCCAATAGATCGACACCAGCAAGACACCCGGCCATTCTTTAAGGATTGTCTGAAATGGATTAAGCAACACATACCGGGCGTGTTGCTGTCCTTTGATGTTCACCTGGATGAGAGCGCACCTCATGCCCATGCACTGATCTTGCCTTTAGTAGATAACAAAATGAAGGGTCATGAAATCATGGGCGGCAAGGGTAATCTAATGCGGCTTATTAATTTGTTTCATGCTGAAGTTGCCCGACATTACGGCTTAAGCAGAAACGAAACCAAACGATTCACCAGTCAGGATAAGGCGAACATTGCAAAACAGGTTTTACATACATTGGCTGCTGATCCGGTCAAGAAATCAATGATCTGGCCTTGTGTGCGTGATGCTGTTCAAAATGACCCGCTACCCTATGCTCAATTATTGGGAGTTGAATACAAGCGGCAACCTGCAAAATATACCGGGAAATCATTTGTGCAGATCATGACTTCAAAAGGTAAAGGAAAAACCATAAACACTATATAGCGTTTTGATCCCTAAAAAGACAATTCGCTATCCTGTGTATAGCGTTTCATTCTCAAATCACTTTCATGAGAGCAAATATGACAACCAAGAAGAAAACCAAAGCACCCACCAAACCCGACCCACACAAGCTCAATTTGACAGAAGAAAAAGGCAAGAGTACAGAACGCAAACTTGCTGAGGTGCAGTTATCGCCCACCATACTGAACACGATTACAGCGCAGTCTTTTCTAAAGTCATTTGTGTGTGACGTAGATTTGACTGAAGCAGTTGCAGTTATGCAAGAAAAGTCAGACAAGATCATTGCGGGTGATTTGAGTGAACTAGAATCGACACTGACCGCACAAGTCGTTTCATTAAATGCAATCTTTGATACCTTAGCAAGACGATCCGCTTCAAGTGAGTATTTGAACCAGATGGAAATAAATACGCGCCTAGCATTGAAAGCACAAGCACAGTGCGCCAGAACCGTTGAAGTATTAGCAACCCTTAAAAATCCCCCTGTGATATTTGCCAAACAAGCCAACATTGCACACGGCCACCAGCAAGTGAACAATGGCAATCAATCCACGCGCACGGGAAAAACATTAAATTCTTCAAACGAACTATTAAGCGAGGATAGCAATGCGACACTGGACACCAGAGGAACGATTGAAACAAGCGGCGTTAATCAGGACATGGCAACCGTGGAAACACTCGACAGGGGCAAAGACAGCGGAAGGTAAGGCCAGATCAGGCCAGAACGCTTATAAGCATGGGTTGGGTCAGTTGCAGAAGGAAATGAGGCGGTTATTGAAGCAGCAAAAGCACGATTTACGCATTGTCTCTATACCTTTTAGGAGCGGTCATGAGGGTGTAAAGTTTTCTGTGTAACTGTCTGAGTTAAATGTAGTCCGTCAACCGTCCTTCAAATTCGATTGTAAATCTATTCAGCGCCTGTTTCCAGTTATGAATTGGCATCGTCCATTTATGTGATGCAGCCTTTATTGCCAGATAGATGACTTTCTTTGCGGAA
>JAJFJK010000196.1 GCA_021774075.1 Nitrosomonas sp.
ATTTGAAATACTTCCTTTGCCAAATCAATACCTATTGTTGTAATCTTCATTTCGGACGCTCCTCTCTGATCTCTAGTGGTTTAAAATCACTACTTTGGCACATTGATGCCGTTTCAGATAGTGGGCGTCCATTCCATTACAATACGCAACTATCAGTAATTAAGTCTTGTGTCACCAGAACTCCCTGCAATCCTAGATAATCAAAACGGTGGCTTTACCGTATTCGGGCGCGTGATTTTTGGCGGCATGACTGTCATTGATACGATTGAGAATCTACCCGTTACAAATCTGGGCGGCAACTTGGGCGAAGCACCAACCATCAATTTTGACGGCGAACAACTGTTAGTTGATAACCTCGTGCGCATCAATACTGTAGCAATAACCGACACCACCGGCATCTTCAGCGAAGGCATTTTAATGCTTTGCCGTAACGACTGGAAGTGGTGATCTGCTGGCAGTCAAACTTAATCTGATCGCATCCAACCCAAAGTTTGTTTTTGAGCTGGGCCCAACCAGTGTCACCACATTACAAACAAACCCCACCAATATCGCCACGTTTTCAGCCGCAAATGACCTACTAACCGTCCCCTCCGTGATGGTTGATCCCACCACCGTGGTTAATAATGTGCAAATGACTTTAACCGACGCGCAATCTTTTCAGTTTACTTTGTTGAGTTTTGAATAAAGGACACTTCTAAAAACCCAGATTTCATCACAACTGCTGTGTTACAGAAAAAATTTATTGCTGTCATATCAAACATATGCTGTGCTATAAAATTTTTTCTGCGTCTTGCATTTGGGTGAACTCTGAATTTTCAGAAGCGCCCTTAGCATAATATTCTTTGGTAATCGTGTTTTCCTGAGCAAACAAAGCGTAAGGCGTATGTAGGGTGTCAATAAGCAAAGCGCATTGCACCGCATGTCTCAAGCTCAATATGCGCATTATCATTTTTCTTGTATGGACGAGAACGTTTAAACTGCGGTTTCTCGGGATGTTCTGTGAAATACCGCAGCAAGTGGTAATTGAGAAACTCACTACCATTGTCACAATCAAAACCGCGTAAGGTAAAAGGCAGTGCCTGTTCAATCGCTTTAATTTGCTTCACAACACCTGCCGAACCTTTGTTCCAGGTGGCACGGCATTCTGTCCAGCCAGTTAAAATATCCGTTAATGTCAAGCTCCAGACAAAATCTCCAGCAAGTGAATTCCCACAATGAGCAACGGTATCGGCTTCCATAAAGCCCGGCACAGACACATCCCAGAAACCCGTTCGTATGGGTATGTGATCCTTAAGCAATGTACCCGGTTTGGTTCCGCTCATTCCTTTCACTGTTGTTACTCGTATGGGTTTGAGCAGACGGTCTAATGTGGCAGCCGATGCGGATAGTACATGTTGCCTGAGATCCGGTTTCAGCACTTGGTGAACCCGCTCATAATGGGGAAGCCATTCTGGTATAGCTGCAACCAGGCGTTTGCCACACATTTGATCCGTTGCTAACCAGATCGTTCGGATAACATTGATAACCGCCGTTTGGTTATAAACTGAAATACGCCCCGGATTCCTCCTTGCTGTTGTTTTAAGCAATTGGCCAAGCTTGCGGATCGCATATTTGCGTTGATATCCGCATACCGTGCAGAATTCATCCAGTATACGGCTTTTTTCTTGGCGGCTCGATTGCTTATAACGTTTACGAATCGCTTCATAATACGCTTGTTTCTCTTGCCTGTTCATATGGGTAACCTCGTATGTTTTGCCGGTTACTTTTAATATGAGGCAACGATAGCTTTTTACGATATCCTTGGGTTACTTTTATAGTGAGGCAATTCGCACCCCGAATCGATTGCTGCATCATATTTATAAAGATGTATAATCTGGAACCAATTGAGTTTCATTCGATTTTTGAGGCATGACTTTCAGAAATTCAAGCATACTAAAGCTTCAATTACTTCAGGTTGTGCTCCGCACGAGATTTTTTTCATAACTTCGGGAAAATGTCATGTCCATCATCACTTCCCGTGATCACCCGGTTATCAAGCAACTGGTTAAACTGGAGAAATCCACGCAGTTTCGTAAGAAAAATGGTTTGACATTGCTGGATGGCCCGCATCTTGTACAAGCTTATTATGCTGTTTTTGGTGCACCAACCTGTCTTATTATCGATCAGTCTCGTAGTGACCAGCATGAAATCAAATTATTGCTTGATTTAATTGGCCGGCAAGCGACAACAAAGATTTACCATGTTAGTGATACATTGTTTCGCCATGTGTCCCCTGTGAAAACACCCAGCGGTATTTTGGCAACCATTCCGATACCGGCAACTAAAGCTATCTCAGGCGATCAGAAGAATTCATTTTGTGTGTTGCTTGAGGCCATTCAAGACCCGGGCAACCTGGGTTCTATTTTGCGCTCAGCCGCTGCGGCAAATGTTAGCGATATCTATCTTTCCAGTGATTGCGTTGATACATGGTCACCAAAAACACTGCGTGCGGCAATGGGTGCCCATTTTTCCATAAGGATTCATGAAAAATGTAATCTCCAGGAAATCATTCAGAAATTTAATAGCAAAGTCAAAGTCGTTGCCACTTCATTACACGCAAAAAAGAATTTATACCAACTAACATTAACCGGACCAATCGCATTTATATTCGGCAATGAAGGGAACGGTGTATCTGAAGCCATCTTGCAAGCTGCTGAAGAAAAGATCACGATTCCAATGCCGGGCAAAACCGAATCCTTAAATGCGGCCGCAGCGGCTGCAATTTGTCTCTTTGAGAAAGTACGTCAGGAATCACTGACTCATCTTGAATAATGGACAGTAGTTTTAGATTCGCATTGGAACTAAAAATGCCAGCAGTGTATCATACTGCTAATTAAAATAACTCGAATTGGAGCAGCACTAATGAAAATTTCACTTCTTTCTCTCTTCGCTTTAACTTTAATCGGATGCCTATTACTTAGCCCATTAAATGTTATGGCAATGCATCATGAAGTTGAGAATTCATCCGCAGCAGACGGAAAACTACCAAATAATGAAGGAAACTTTGTCTCAGTTATTGACACAACGCGCTACACCTACATGGAATTATACAATGCAGGTAGAGTCTTTTGGATTGCTGCACCGACCACGCAAGTCAAAAAAGGCGATCATATCCGTTTTGTTGAAAGTATGAGTATGGAAAACTTTTTAAGCAAATCTTTAGACCGAACATTCCGCAGAATCATTTTTGTTTCCTCCACGATGATTAAGCAATAAATCTATTCTTATTCCACAAACCCAATTAATAATTTATTCTTAAGGCTTTTTAATTCATCCCGATACTGCGTTGCCAATTCAAACTCCAAGTTCTTGGCCGCAGTAAGCATTTTTTTTTCTATGCGCTGAATTTCTTTACTTAATTGGGTTTCACTCATGGCGTTATAGCGCGCCTGCTCTTGCGCCACCTTTTTATTTTTTTGTGCAGACTCGTAATTATAAACACCATCAATAAGATCTTTGATGCGCTTATGAACAGAGCGCGGCGTGATATTATTCTGTTGGTTAAATAAAGTCTGTTTATCCCGCCGACGCTTGGTCTCATCAATAGCAAAACGCATCGACTTGGTAATTCTGTCTGCATAAAGAATAGCCGTTCCATTGATATGGCGTGCGGCTCGACCTATGGTTTGAATTAACGATCTTTCTGAACGCAAGAACCCTTCCTTGTCGGCATCCAGTATGGCCACTAATGAGACTTCCGGAATATCCAGCCCTTCTCTTAGCAAATTAATACCGATCAAGACATCAAACTGACCCAAACGTAAATCACGAATAATCTCCACCCTTTCAACCGTATCAATATCAGAATGGAGGTAACGTACTTTAATTTGATGATCGGAAAAATAATCGGTCAGATCTTCCGCCATGCGCTTGGTTAAGGTAGTCACCAGAACACGTTCATTCTTTGCCGCACGCAAATTGATTTCAGACATCAAGTCATCCACTTGTGTCGTGACCGGACGCACCTCAATTTCAGGATCAACTAATCCGGTTGGGCGCACCACTTGCTCCACCACTTGGCCGCTATGCGTATGCTCATAAATTGCCGGTGTGGCAGATACGAAGACTGTTTGCGGCATCATTTTCTCAAATTCTTCAAACTTCAACGGACGATTATCCAATGCTGAAGGCAAACGAAACCCATAATTAACCAAATTTTCCTTACGTGAACGATCCCCTTTATACATGCCACCGACTTGAGATACGGTTACATGGCTTTCATCAATAATCATTAGCGCATTTTTGGGCAGATAATCAATCAGTGTTGGCGGTGGCTCTCCTGGATTCTTGCCGGAAAGATGACGTGAATAATTCTCAATGCCT
>JAJFJK010000197.1 GCA_021774075.1 Nitrosomonas sp.
TCTTCCTTTAACCAGTCACGATTCGCAGTAAATAATTCGTCAAATACAACCAATTCTATGCGTGCTTTTCCATCATCCAGGTTGATGACACCCATGCGTCCACGCCGGGTCATTTGTATGCGTACCGAGTGAATAATGCCAGCTACCAACTGTGTCTCCCGCTGTGGCACTAAGCGATCTAGTCGGGTACGTATAAATTGTCTCAATTCACTGGCATAGGTTGTAAATGGGTGACCACTAAAATAAAAACCCAAGCCGATTTTTTCATGATGCAGTTTCTCTCTATCATCCCATGGGTCAGAACAGGTTAGTTGTGGTCGTAACAGGCTATCATCATTTTCTTGAAACAGACTTGCTTGATTGGCAGCGCGGCTGATTTGTTCAGCCGATTCAATGGCTATGCCAATTGATGCGAGTAAACTGGCACGATTGGCATTAATGGAATCAAATGCGCCGACTCGAGTGAGTGATTCCATCACCCGGCGATTCGCGATGCGACGATCAACGCGCTCACAAAAATCAAATAAATCGGTAAACAAGCCAGCTTGCTCACGTTGGTTGATAATAGATGAAATTGCAGATTCACCGGTTCCTTTTACAGCACCAAGGCCATAGCGTATGGTTTTGTTATCGACCGGAACAAAGCGATAGCTGGAAAGATTAATATCTGGTGGCAGGATCGTAAGTCCGTTTGCAATACTGTCTTCTATGAAAATATGCACCTTATCCGTATCGTCCATATCCGCAGATAAACAGGCTGCCATAAATTCAGCGCAGTGATGAGCCTTAAGATAAGCCGTTTGGAATGCGATTAATGCATACGCGGCAGCATGCGATTTATTAAAGCCATAGCCGGCAAATTTCTCCATTAAGCCAAATAATTCGGTCGCTTTATTTTTGTCCAAGCCATTGTCTATAGCACCTGCAACAAAGATATCTCTTTGTTGCGCCATTTCCTCAACTTTTTTCTTACCCATGGCACGCCGCAGCAAATCAGCACTGCCCAGACTGTAGCCGCCAATGACCTGTGCAATCTGCATGACTTGCTCTTGGTAAATCATAATGCCGTAGGTCGGACTTAAAATGGGTTCCAGGCGAGGATCAAGATAATCAATTTGTTTACCATGCTTGCGTTCTATAAAGTCAGGAATCAGATCCATTGGGCCAGGCCGATATAGGGCGACCAAAGCGATGATATCTTCAAAGCAATCTGGTTTTGCTTTTTGTAACAGATCTTTCATGCCTTTTGATTCAAACTGAAATATACCGAAAGCATTGCCCTGTCGTAGCAGTGCATAAGCGCCTGGGTCATCCAGTGGAAGCGATTCTAACGAAAATTGTTGGTTGCTTGTAGTTGCTGCCTTGTTTGTTGCATCAGCTGTATCTACAGTGTTTATTTGTTGTTGACGAATATATTCAACGGCACGATCCAAAGTCGTGAGTGTACGTAAGCCTAGAAAATCAAACTTAACCAAACCAATTTTCTCGACATCATCCTTATCCAATTGGCTGACGACAGAGTCCGCGGGTTCAGTACAATAGATTGGGCAGAAGTCAGTAATTTTGCCCGGGGCGATTAATACACCGCCAGCATGCATACCAACATTACGTGTTAAACCTTCAAGGCTTTCGGCGAGCTCCAATAAGTTGCTGACATCTTCTTCCTCTTCTGCACGTTGATTGAATTGTGGCTCAATTTCTCTGGCTTTTTTAAGCGTCATACCCAATTCAAACGGTATCAATTTGGCCAGTTGGTCAACAAAGTTATACGGCAAATCGAGCACGCGACCAATATCACGAATAACAGCCTTGGCTGCCATGGTGCCAAAAGTAACAATTTGTGAAACGCTGTCAGTACCATAACGCTGCTTCACATACTCGATAACGAGCTCGCGTCGATCCTGGCAGAAATCAATATCAAAATCAGGCATGGAGACACGCTCAGGATTAAGAAAACGCTCAAAAAGCAGGTCATAACGCAGCGGATCTAGATCTGTAATACCCAGCGAGTACGCCACCAGAGAACCGGCACCTGAGCCACGTCCTGGCCCAACAGGCACATTATTGTGTTTAGCCCACTTGATGAAATCTGCAACAATCAGGAAATAGCCCGCAAATCCCATTTGAATAATAGTTTTGACTTCAAATTCCACACGCGCCTGGTATTTAGGCAGTTGACTACTACGTTCGTCAGAAGAAGGAAAACGGCTGTGCATACGTTCTTTCAGCCCGGCGACGACCTGATCACGTAAATAATCTTCCAGGCTTTCATTATTTGGTGTGGGAAATAACGGTAAGCGGTTAATGTCCAATTCCAATACAAGATTGCAGCGTTGTGCAATCGCCACACTATTGGTTAATGCTGTTGGAATATCAGCAAACAATTTGGAAATTTCAGACTGTGTTTTAAAGTATTGTTGTTGCGTAAAGTTCCTTGGGCGACGACGATCATCCAGTACATAGCCTTCTGAAATGCACACCCGCGCCTCATGCGCCCTGAAGTCATTGGGTTCAAGAAACTGAATAGATTGTGTTGCGACGACGGGCAGATTAAAGTTTTCAGCAAGTAGCAATGATTGTTGCACAAGCACAGCTTCATCCTGATGGCCATCTCTCTGTACTTCAATATAGAAACGATCAGGAAAGCGTTTCGCCCATTTTTGCAATTGTAGTTCTGCTTGCTGTAAATTATTTTGCAGAATGGACTGACCAATATCACCAAAACGCGCACCGGATAATGCAATTAGGCCATGCGTTCCCCATTCATCGGGATTCAGCCAGGATTCCTTTATTTCAGCTTTACCATGGTATTGATTTTCACGATAGGCGCGTGATAATAGGCGCGACAATAACGCATAGCCATCGAATGACTGGCATAACAATAATAATCGAAACGATTTATCACGGTCGGTTTCATTGGTGATCCACACATCACAACCGATAATTGGTTTGATGCCATGCTTCCAGGCATTTTGGTAAAATTTTACCAACCCAAATAAATTGGATAGGTCAGTGAGCGCCAGCGCAGGCATCTTATCAGCGGCTGCTTTTGCCAGCACTTCATTGATACGAATAGTGCTGTCTAAAATGGAAAATTCACTATGTAAACGTAAATGAATAAAAGCAGGGCTAGATGGCATGATGGTTACAATTGATCGTTGTGTATTGGGACGCTTCTTAATTTATTGCAACTATTTTGTAGAGAGCAACTTACTTTGTATTGCTTGCTACGTTTAAATCTTGTTTGCAGTCATAGTAAAAGAAACTGGTAATTCTTTGGGGTAACCAATCCAGTTTACCAGGGAAAGGAGGATGCATGAATCCAGCATGTCCACCCTCTGTAGGAAATTCCAATGTTACAGCGGGTGCCACCTCTTGTGGTGCAGGCAACGCGGATGCTGGCATAAAGGGGTCGTTACGTGCATTAATGACCAAAGTGGGTACATGAATATGCGCCAGCCATGGTTTACTACTCGATTGTTGCCAATATTCATCCGTATTACGAAATCCATGCAGTGGCGCAGTGACTAAATTATCAAACTGATAAATTGAATTACATGCCGTTAACGCTTTGGCATCAAACAAGTCTGGAAATTGAACGAGCTTCTCATGCGCCTTGCTTTTTAATGAACTTAAAAAATGGCGTGTATAAACGCGGTTGAATCCTGAATCAAGTGCTGCACCTGCTGCAGCTAAATCCAATGGCACGGAAATAGCCGCTGCGCCTGTTAATATTTTATGAGCATTTTCTCCCTGTTCTCCTAACCATTTCAATAGGGCATTCCCACCCAGAGAAACACCAATGGCATAAATCGGTGGGGTGTTGTCTAAAGTTTTGACTTGCTCGACAATACGTTTAAGCATCCAACCTATTTCCGCTGAATCACCGGCATGATAGGCACGTGGAAGCCGATTAGGCACGCCTGAGCAACCACGAAAATGTATGACAACACAGCGCCAGCCATATTTATTAAGATTACTTACAGTACTTAGCACATAATGACTATCTGACCCGCCTTCAAGGCCGTGAAAAAAAACTACCAGTGGTGTGTCGGAAGCCCCGTCAATCCAGTCTAAATCCACAAAATCTCCGTCTTCAAGTTCCCATCTTTCACGCCGATAATTAATGAGTTGAATAGTTGGTTTAATGAGATAAGGATAGATTGTTTGCGCATTACCACCAAGTAGCCACGAAGGTGCTGAGTAAGGCGTTTTATAAAATGGGATTAGATTGGTTTTCATTTCTTCTTTTTATAAACAAAATTTAGCAAGTAACTGAGAAATCATGTGGTTAATAAGAGATTTCTGAGTTTTTTGTGGGATAGGGTTGCTCAAGGAATAAAATAGCAATTTAGGCAATAGTAATAGTAAATTGTAATATGCTATTTAGTTGATTTGCCATGATGAAATTGGAATTTAAATAATCATCTTATTCTGAAAAACAGTGACTATACAAGGCTTTTTAACTTCTTGTTGTTGAATTTCATCCGGCAAACTAAATATACTTGCTACAAGACTTGGTAAACTAACTTTAATCAATGAAGCAAACTAAATTGAATTGCACCCACTTATTTTTAATAAATATGAAATAATCATTTGAAATCAGAATCAATAAAACTTATGAAAAATTATGATAATAAATGTGAGAACGTATTTTGCTTGAACTGACACTATTTATCATTATGCCAATCAGCATAGGGTTATTAATTGCTTCTTTGCATCCAATCAGGATTATATGCAAAGACCAGGGATCATTGGGTCAGGAGTATGCTTGGAAAGGGCTGGGGCTTTTAATCGTCTTGTTTATTATTGGTTATATTCTTTATTCCTATGCGCTATACCAAACAGGTATACAAAGCCTGGATATTATTATTGTTTTCATTTTGTTCAGTGGCAGTTGTTTCGTCCTGGCAGTGATTAAATTAAGCCTGATAAGTATCAAAGAGATCAAGAAAATTAGTATATTAGAACGACATCATGCGCTACATGACGCGTTAACTAATTTGCCCAATAGGGTTTTGTTGAATGAAGCCATGTCAGGGGCAATTGCTACATCCAAAAGAAATAACACACCGTTAGCAATTATGCTGATGGATCTCAATAACTTTAAAGAAGTCAATGACACCTTGGGCCACTACTATGGTGACCGACTATTGCAATCTATTGTGCCGGTGTTAAAAAAATCCGTTCGAGAAATAGATATGGTGGCGCGCCTGGGAGGCGATGAATTTGCTGTTATTCTTCCCAACGCAAATCTTGATGATGCCAAACTCGTTGCTACGCGAGTAATTAATGCGATTGAACAGCCTTTTACTGTTGATCAGCATGTACTAAATATTGGTATCAGCATTGGTATTTCGCAACATCCAGACGATGGAGCAGATTGCGACTCATTGTTACAAAAGGCGGATGTTGCAATGTATATAGCCAAACGAAATTCATTGGGATTTTCGGTTTATGATTTAACTCGGGATAAGAATTCACTGACGCGATTAATTGTGCTTGGAAAACTTCGTAATGCCATTGCAAACAATCAATTGACGCCCTATTATCAACCGATTATTAATCTGCAAACTGGGAAATTACATGCGCTTGAAGTTTTAACAAGATGGCATGATGAAGAATTAGGTCATATTCCACCAGATGAATTCATTCCAATTGCCGAACAATCTGGCCTGATTAAACAGTTATCTGCATGGGTTTTAGATGCTTCAATTGCACAATTCATGCAGTGGCAGAAATTAAATATGAATTTTAGTTTATCAGTGAATCTATCCGCCAGAGATGTGCAAGATGAAACAATGATCAACGATTTGCGTATGATTTTATCCAAGCATAAAATGCACCCAAATCAATTGAATATTGAGATCACAGAAAGCAGCATGATGCTTGAATCGAATCAGCCACACCATTTAATCTCCGAATTAAATCAGCTTGGTGTGTCATTATCAATTGATGATTTTGGCACGGGTTTTTCTTCTCTTGCCTATTTAAAGAAACTGTCTACGCAATCTATAAAAATAGATAAATCATTTGTTATCGATATGCTGGATGATCGAAGCGACGAAGTTATCGTGCGCTCAATTCTCGATATCGCACACAACTTAGGTCAGGTTGTTGTAGCAGAAGGCATCGAATCAAAAGAATGTCTTGATCGATTAAGAGATCTCAACTGCCACTATGGTCAAGGCTATTTTATTTGCAAGCCACTGCCTGCAGAACAAATTTTTACCTGGTTACAAGAAAATTGTAAAAGCGATGTCGATGTTGAAAGAAAACCTACAATTATCCATTCAGTCTGAGCCAGCAATTTTTTAGAGGGTATAAAAGAAATTGTGTAATTGTTCATGTTCTTGATAAGCATAACACATCAGGACGCATTTTCATTGCACCGAACCATGGCCCTGTAGTACTTAGCTACCCATTGACACCGCCTAACCTATTTCCCCGATAGCGTCATCATTGCGCAGGTGAAAGATACTAGAAGACCAATCAAGACGGGCGCTAATACTATCCCATCACCAGTCACAAAAAAATATACGCAAAGAATCAAGGAAAGTATTAGTGAAACAATCATAGTAATTTTTATCATATCGAGGCATCCATTTTTAGAAATTAATCAGCGCTTTCTTAGCGGCTGTAGAATCAACCAGACCCTATAGGTCTAATCAGTATTTCCTCTATTATATAAATGAATTGCTCCGGTACGGAGATTTCTTCTCTTTTTTTGGCCTTGGCAAAAGAAAATCCTGTCAAGTCGACCTCAGCAAAAAATCATTTGCAAGTTCCCCACATGACACTATGACGGGCATCATTTTGTGTTCAGCTTCTATTCAGTCTTAAGACCATACAATGTTTTTCAACAAGTGAGATTTAAATCGAAGTGATTTCGTATTCTAGAAGTCACTGATATTACAAAAACTTGCTCATTTGAAATGTTTTATGGAGGTGCGTCATGCTTACAAAAAAAATAGTTACCTTTGTTGCTATTATTGCGATTCTTCTCCTTGGCGGTTGCGTGACGCCACCCTATTACGGAGGAACAGCCAGTTATGGCGGTGGCGGATATTATGGCGGCGTTGGTGCTAGATCTGGCTACGGATATCAATCATCATTTTACGGTAGTCGGGGATTCTTTAGCGGACATAGACATGTCGGCGGCGGACAAAGACATTTCCGTGGTGGACACCGGGCAGGCGGTCATAGAGGGCATCGTGGTGCACACCGGGGCGGAGGACATAGAAACTTCGGCGGCGGGCATCGAGGTGGTAACAGAGGACATGGTGGTCATCGGGACGGTGGCCGAGGCGGCCATCATCGTTGATGAAGATGATATTGATAATCAGATGTTGATAGACAACATAACGCTTCAAGTGCATTCATAGCAACGCTATGAATGCATGTACACTTCCACAGCTCTGCAAGAAATATGTTTTAATCCTCTTCATTGTTTAATAAATACTTGTATCTATATGACACAGCAACGCTTCGACAAAGCAATAGCGCTAATTGACGCTGTGAATAGTGAAGACCCGAACCGGGAAACCAGTGAAGGTAAAGACTGGTCGAAAGAGCTACTTTATTCGCATCGCATGTCAGACATGCTCAAACGCTATGAACCCGATACCGATGATGCAATAAAATTAGCTGTCAGGTCTCAGCACATCCAACGCTGGAAATCGCCTCGTAGCGATTATCCAATGAATCGCAAGGGCTACCATCAGTGGCGTGCGGGGCTTTACAAATTTCATGCCGATACGGTTGCAGGTCTGCTTGTGAATGTGGGATATGAAAATGATTTCATCGAGCGTGTAAAGCAGATTGTCGGCAAGAAATCACTTAAGACCAATCGTGATACGCAGCTTTTGGAAGATGTCGTCGGGCTGGTTTTCATCGAACATTATATGCTCGACTTCGTCGGTAGACACCCTGAATACAGTGACGAGAAATGGATTGATATTATCCATAAAATCTGCAATAAAATGTCCGGCCGGGCGCATCAATTCGTACTTGCAGGATATATCAAATTACCAGAATCATTGGCTGTACTGATCAAGAAAGAGATATCTGAATAAGCCAGGAACAATTCGATCAGGTTCTATTATCCAACATGCGCATTACGCATTTTTAATAAAAATCAATTAGTTATTGTGATGGAAGAGACGCTAATAATCTGTTAGTCTGCTGTTATGTATTGTGTTACTTGAACGTGAGATTAATCTGTACAGATTATCAACGCATCTTTAAACTTAGGAATGGGGCCGCATAAATGATTAGTAAACTAACAAAAAAAGCAATATTTCTAGTTTTTTTAACCTTAAGTCTATTCCTGATCTTACCCTCGCAAGTGTTTGCAGAAGATAATCCAATTTATAGTGATAATACCCTGTTCATTTCACGTATCATCGAAAAAGAATATCCTAAGCTTTCTCATAATAGCTTTTTGAATATGCCACGCATAGACACTCTCGAACAAGATGGACTGTATCAAAATGTAGCTCTTGAATTCGATCAAGCTGTAGATGCTTGGCGCTTGTTACATTTTAATGTGTCTTCACCGATAAACGATCAGCTAGCCCCAATATTGCACGAGTTGCGCAGATATCAAAATTTTCATCATCAGCTGGTAATTTTTTGAATAGATTACGAATCAGCCTAGGATTTTAAGTTTTTTATGCGCCTTTTTGACTTTTTTGGTCAAAATAGTGAAGGA
>JAJFJK010000198.1 GCA_021774075.1 Nitrosomonas sp.
TGCCAGATCAGGTAAATTGGCGGGATCCTTCAATGCATCAATAAGATCCTGCATAGTGAGATAACTCTCGACTTGATATCCGTTCTTAGTCAGGATGAGTGAGACAGCATCCCGAATATCCGGGTCGTCATCGACATGTGCAATTTTGTGCGTCATTTGAATCTCCCCTTTATAATATTTTTCGTTGAGGCAAATCGCTGATCGAGTGGCGAGCTTGGTTTACAGCGAGACGAAAGACAATCCCCATTGCCTATCTTGCTAGTACGTTGTAAATACCAACTTGACGGCGTATTACTACCAGACTCGCATCTAGCAATCATTTTTTAGTTACGATAACCCTTTTTTGTTTATTGTTATAAAAAACAATATACACCTAGCCATTCCTGCTGGGCAAGCAGTTTTTGTGAAAAAGCAGAATAAAAAATTTGCTGGCTGGTTATGTGGTTATCATGAAATTGATGCCAGAGACTCAATCAGATAAAGACAAACCATATCGGCAGTAGATATGAAAATGGACAGAACAATCGAATGTTGAATGTTTTATATCGTCGTGGATGGTATGGTTGTTTGTGATTGTTTAAACACGCCGATGACGTGCTAAATAAAGTGGTGTCCAGCCATGTGGGATTTTGTGTGCGAAGTGATAACGCGCGACATGGTAACTGGGATCAAAGCCGTAGAAATTCAGTTGCATGTGGCGTAGTTCTTCGTCTCGGTAGCTTTGCAAGGGTTTTTGTTGTTCGTCGGTTGCGCGTTGTTGGTTCTTTTGTTGTAACAGGGTAGGGTAGTTGGGATCAGTCGCCAATGTTTCGGCGAGTTGGGTGATTTTTTTCTTGAAGTCTGTTTGATCCAGTGCAAAGCAATCATCGATTAACCCCATGTTGCAGGCTGCCTGGGCGCTAATGGGTAAACGGTTCTGTGCTAGTGATTCTGCGTGGTCTTTGCTGACGCGTTTGGGTAGCAGATAAGTCCAATATTCCGAGCCGTACAGGTTGCCCATGCTTTTATAATGTGGATTCAGAACGACACTTTCACGTGCATAAACGCTGTCGGTAGCCAGTGATAGGAACACGCCGCCAGCGCCGGCGTTGCCTTGCAGGGCAGCGAAGGTGAGCTGTCGATTGGTGGTGATAATGGCGTGCACCAAGTCATTCATGGCGTTTATGTTGCACCAGGATTCGTCGGCGGGGCTTTGCGCATGTTCGATATGGTTGAGGTGGATACCGTTGCACCAGAAATCCGATCCACCCATCAGCACAATGACGCGCACATTGCATTGTGTGGCTTGTAAGTAAGCTACACGCAAGCGTTGACATTGCGTGGTGTCCATTGCGCCGTTGTAAAAGGGGAAATGCAAGTATCCGACATTGTTTCGCTGTTCAAACCAGATGTCGCGATAAGTAGATATTGGTTTGGTTGAGAAAGAATTAAAAGAAATTTCTGGCACATCAGCAAGATGGTCTTTTAATGCCAATGTGGCAGATAGCTTAAAGGTTGATTCAGCGGTATTTTTACGTTTCACATGACCAATCCATAACGCACCATCCACGCTGGCGCGGCAAATGGCATTGTTGCGTTTTGCGATGATTTCTCCAGGCTTGCCGGATAAGTGTTCTTCAATACAGGCATCAAACAGGTAATAGGGTTCGCCGTACAAGGTATCCAATACACCGGGGAATCCATCTGCTGCATTTATCTTTTTTAAGATTGTTTGCGCACTGTCATGCTGCCAGTCTATGCTGCGGTCGGTTTGCCGGATCAGTGCATGTAACCGACCACGTGCAGCCGGGTTGGCATAATCCAACGGCTGCGGTTTAAATTTTCCTGTTTCAAATCGTCTCACCGCTGTTAAGACGGCCTTAACCGCAGCTTCAACCACTTCATGGCGATATAAACCGCCCTTTTTGGTCAACCGCATCGGAAAAGTCTCCGCTGCCCAGATGTCCCCGGCGTCCATTTCAGCATTGGCTTGTAAGACTGTTACCCCCCATTCTGGGGTGTTATTCATGATTGCCCAATCCAGCGCGCAAGGCCCGCGATCACCGACAATGCCGGGGTGGACAATAAAACAGGTATGTTTGCGCCAGATTGTTTCGGGAATGGCGCGTTTCAGAAATGGCGCAATAATCAATTCTGGTTGAAACAGTTCGACTGCCTGCATGGTCACGGCGTCATTAATATCAAATTCGATAGTTATGTCGTGCCCACAGTGTGTTAGTTCGACAAACAGTCGTTGTGTCAGGCTGTTAAAGCTATGTGTCAAGAACAGAATTTTCAAAGGATTTAACAGATACGAGGTAATTGTTCACCACTCAACCAATCCACTACACGCCTGCCGCCGAAACTTGTCTCTATTTGCACGAAACAATGCGTATCTTCAATGACTTCTCCAATAATGGCTGAATTCTTGCCAAGCGGGTGTTTGCGCATGGTGGCCAATAAATTGTCGGCATCTTCTGCTGCGCAAATGGCGATTAATTTGCCTTCATTGGCAACATAAAGCGGATCCAGGCCAAGAAATTCACAGGCCGCATTGACTGGTTCAAGGATCGGTAGTTTGTTTTCATACAACAGCATGCCAACGCATGATTGATGCGCGATTTCATTGAGTGCAGTGGCTGCGCCGCCACGCGTGGGGTCGCGCAGTACATGTATGTTTGGAACGGTTGTCACCATATTCGCCACCAGATCATGCAGGCAGGCGGTATCCGATTCAAGGGTGCAATGAAAAGCAAGATTTTCGCGCAATAACATAATGGCAATGCCATGATCGCCCAGTGTGCCGGATAGCAGTATTTTGTCACCGGGCTGTGCCTTGTCAGCGGAAATGTTAATGCCTTCAGGCACCATGCCAACGCCAGTGGTCGTAATAAACACGCCATCGCCACTGCCTCTTTCCACGACTTTTGTATCCCCGGTGATAATCGGCACATGTGCGTCTTGCGCTGCCTTGGCCATGGAACCAACGATGCGTTTAAGATCCGCGAGTGGAAAGCCTTCTTCCAGAATAAAGCTGGCGGCCAGATAGGCGGGTTTCGCGCCGGACATGACGACATCGTTAATGGTGCCATGTACCGAGAGACTGCCAATATCACCACCTGGAAAAAACAAGGGTGTAATCACGTGGCTGTCAGTCGACATAACCATGCGCCCATTACAACTTTGGAAACAAGCCTGATCATTCATTTGGCGTAAAAATTCATTGTCAAATGCTGCCACAAACAATTGATCAATCAGTTGTGTCATGGCGCGTCCGCCACTGCCATGAACCATCTCAACGCAACCTTTTTTCAGATCAAGTGCGCGGGTGTAGACTGGTTTTGTTTTTCCGCTGTTGTGCATTAGTTTTTTTGCATGGTCGTGTTGTTGTCACGCAAACGGCCATAGCTGTAGTGGGCAGCACAGGCACCTTCAGATGACACCATACAAGAACCAATGGGGTTTTCGGGTGTGCAAACAGTGCCGAAAATTTTGCAATCCTGTGGGCGTTTTACGCCCCGTAGAATGGCGCCGCATTCACAGGCCTTGTTGTCAGCAATGGATAATTCAGGGATTTGAAAACGCTTTTCAGCATCAAATTCGGCATAACTTGATTTGATTTTTAGTGCGCTGTATGGCACCAACCCCAGGCCGCGCCATTCAAAAATGCGTCGCAGTTCGAATACTTCAGCCACCAGTAATTGTGCTTTCATATTACCAGTGGGCAGCACGGCACGTGAAAACTCGTTTTCTACTTCGGCGCGGCCTTCATTGAGTTGGCGAATCAGCATTAAAATGGCTTGCATCACATCAAGTGGCTCAAAGCCCGCAATCACCACCGGCTTTTGGAATTCTTCAGCAAAATATTCATAGGGCTGACTGCCAATCACAGTTGATACATGTGCAGGGCCAATAAAACCATCCAGCGGCAGCAGACCCAGTTGACGCACTTCGGGCGATTGCAGAATGTGAGAAATCGCGGAAGGCGTTAATACATGGTTACAAAATACGCTGAAATTGGTTAGATCCATCGCTTGTGCTTGTTTGATGACTACAGCAGTGGGTGGTGTGGTGGTTTCAAAACCGATGGCTAAGAATACCACTTGGTGCTGGGGATTGTTTTGTGCGATCTTGATCGCATCTGCGCTGGAATACACCATGCGCACATCTGCGCCTTGCGCTTTTATTTTCAGAAGACTCACGCCGTTAGCGGTTGGGATACGCAACATGTCGCCATAACTGCACAGTATCAAACCGGGTATTTGCGCCAACTGAATCGCATTTTCCACACGGCCAATGGGCAACACACAAACCGGGCAGCCCGGGCCGTGGATCATATGGATATTATCCGGCAGCAAATCAACGATGCCATAACGTGAAATGGCATGGGTGTGACCGCCACAAAATTCCATCAGGTGATAACTGCGTGCCTGATTTGCCTCAATGGCGATATTGGCTGCAATCTTCTGAGCTAATGCACCATCGCGAAATTCATCAATGTATTTCATGTGTTTTTGTCAGTCGGCTGGTCGATTTCATCAGATAATCTGGACATTTCACTAAACATACTAAGTGTTTGCTCGGCTTCCAGCGGGTCGAGTTTTTGCAGTGCGTAACCAACATGCACAATGACATAATCTCCCGCTTTGATATTTTCAACCAGCGCGAGTGATATTTCCTTGCGCACACCACCCAGATTGACAATGGCATTGTCCTCGTCAACCAATTGCTCAACACAGGCGGGAATAGCAAGACACATATTTGGTTTGTTATCGGTAGTTTGCAAACAGCTAAATTATGACATAATATTTTGTCCTGATTATTGGTGCCCAAAAATATGTTAAGACAACAATTTTTTTTAGGTTATTTAATGCTGCTGACTGGGTTGATTAGTTTGTTATTAATGAATCAATCCGTTCATGCAAATGAAGATGTCTGGATTGATGTTGACACGACGGCGCATACGTTGACAGTCATGCAGGGAGATGCGGTTCAGTTAACGTTTGAGAATGTGGCCATTGGCCGCTTTGGGACGACTTGGTTTAAAAAGACCAAAGATGATAAAACCCCATTAGGACAATTCAGAATTGGCTGGATTAATGAACAAAGCCGTTATTATCGTTTCTTTGGCCTTGATTATCCCAATCGTGAGACCGCACAACGTGCTTTGGAAGAGGGTGTCATTACTGAGGAGGCCTGGCTTTCCATACTGAATGCAACAAATAGAGAGAGAACACCACCTCAAAACACACCGTTAGGCGGTTATATTGGTATTCACGGTATTGGCAGGGGTGATCCAGAGGTTCATGATCAGTTTAATTGGACCAATGGTTGCATTGCACTGACTAACGAGCAAATAGACCAACTCGGTGAATGGGCTAAACCAGGGGTGATGGTTAAAATTCATTAAGGAATCGCTGATTAATTCATTTGGCTCAGAATTAATCAGCGATTCCTAAGAAACCGTTAAGATTCATCATTCAACCAAATCTTTTATAATATTTCCTAGATTTTTTCTAATTTTGTACCGGAAGCCATTTATTTTGCAGGAAAAATCAGCTAATATTCAATTGTGTTATTGATAGGTGACGATCGGTAACTAATGTGCTGATGATTGTTTTATGAACAGAGTAGCTACGGAGGAAACGGAATGCTTAGAAGAATGAAGTCTACAACGCGTATGTTAACGTTGGCAGTAATAACAGGTGCTTTTGTTGTGTTATCAGGTTGTGCATCAACAGGTACAGTGGATAATCTGCAATCTCAAATCGATGCCATTAAATCGGATGTCGCAACCGCCAAAGCAGATGCAGCCAGTGCCAATGCAAAAGCAAATGAGGCGCTGAATGCAGCAAATGCAGCAAATGCACGAGCAATGGAAACCGATGTAAAAATTGATCGTATGTTTAGAAAGACAATGCAGAAATAGTTGTAAATAGTATATGTCTTGATCAAAAAAACCCTCCAGCGAGGGTTTTTTTGTATATCAATTACTGCTTTGTGTAATGAGTGTGGGTATACCGTTTTTCTCAAGTATCGCTTTTGTTAGAACCATTTCATTAATCGATATTGTGTCTACCGTTCCTTTGCGGGTCTCATGTGCCAGAGAGTCATTAATGGCCGTGGTCACAAGTTTGGTGTAATCGGTGTAGTTTTCCTCGTCTTCTTCAAGTGGCGGATGTAGTTCTACAAACAGTGAATCACCCAACCAGCCCACTTTAATGGGTTGATTGATGATGTGCACTGGTGTGCCAATCGGAACTTTATCAAACAGTATTTCGATGTCTTCAGGATACATGCGAATGCAACCGGAAGAAACGCGCATTCCGACACCAAAGGGTTTGATCGTGCCATGTATCAGATAGCTTCCGCTGCCGACACTCAAACGCAGGGCATGGCGGCCTAACGGGTTATCAGGGCCGGCAGGCACTACATCGGGATAGGGTGGTTCACCGTTGGCGATTCTGTCGTCTTGGATTGATTGTGGCGGCGTCCAGGTGGGGTCTTTCTTCTTTTCAATAATCTTTGACATGCCCAGAGGTGTGTCCCAGTCCATTCGGCCAATGCCTACTGGATGTGTGATAACAATTGGCTTTTCGCCTTTTTTAGGTTGCGGGAAAAAATACAGGCGCATTTCCGCTAAGTTGAGTATCAGGCCCTTACGTTCAACCTGGGGAATGATATATCGGTTCGGCAATAAAACCTCTGCACCATCAGCAGGCAGCCAACGATCAACGTCTGGATTTGCCAATAAAATTTCTATTTGGCCAATATCATATCGACGCGCAATATCTAATAATGTTTCTTCACGATTGGCAGCAGTAGTCGTCATTTGACCAAAGATATCAATATCAGATGGCGGAAGCACCCATGTTTCAGCCCGGACGGCTTGAAAGGTGGCAACATTAGAAAGGGCGAAAATCAATAGGAAAATTCGAACCATAGGTTATATGCCTTGCAGTGTGAACAAATAATTGCACCAAATGGAATAATAACCGAATTTTTTTCCTTGAAAGTAGAAAAAATAGATGTAAAGCTGTAGTTCTTAACTGTTTTGGATAATCAAATGCAGTGATTTTCTACAAAATACGGGATAAACTAATTATTCAATTTTATATAATTCAACGCATATTTATGCCTATAAAAACCGCTTGGACAACTCCCCAAACAGTGCAATGGTGCCAATATTTGCTGGATAGTTATGCGCACTGGGTAAAACAAGAACTCATTATTCGTGATGGCACAGCCATTGAACAAGCTGAACGTTTGTTCAACAGCCCATTTGTGGTTGCGTCACATGGGATACAGGATGATCCTGTTCTGAATTATGGTAACCAAACAGCGCTGGGTTTATGGGAAATGGATTGGTGTCAGTTTACGCAGACTCCTTCGCGAGTCACTGCAGAACCGGTAAACCGCGGGGAACGTGCACGTATGTTACAGCAGGCTAAAACACAGGGATATTTTCCGGATTACCGTGGTGTGAGGATATCTCGTAGCGGGAAACGGTTTTTGGTTGATCAAGCGATTATCTGGAATATTTGTGAACCTGATGGCACCCTGCTTGGGCAGGGTGCGACATTTTCAGGATGGTCATTTTTAAAGGTGTAATGAACGGTTAATAAATTATTAATGCTTCCGGCTTGATGATGCCCAACATTTCAATGATTTGAACACCTGTTTTACCAATAATGGTTTGTGTGACTTCAGGACTTAGGCCCAGTTTATTCCAGGCTTCAATATTATATGTTGGTTTGATCTCATCCATGCTCACCGTTCGGCTTGCACAGGGTTCTATGCTGTTTGCAATATTTACGGCGACATGCAGAATGCAACTATCATGTATTGGCGCATTATTGTTTAAAGGATCAAATTGGAATTCAATCATTTCCCAAATACTTGATGGTAACTGCCATTGCTTGAGAAGTTCCGCACTCAATTGAGCATGTGTGAATCCAAATGTTTCTAGTTCTGCGTTTGTAATAGCGGCTTCACCTTGGTCTTTAAGACTTAATATTTTTTTGGATTCTGTTGGGTACTGGCTAAAGAAAATGAGCTTGCCGATGCCTTGTAATAAGCCGGCTATGAAAAAACGTTCCTCTTCTTTAGTATTTGTTTGGACAGCAAACAGCTTGGCCATAACGCCACAAGTTACACTGTGATACCAGAATGCTTCCATATCAACCAAGTCGGATGGAACGTCTTTAAACGTTGAAGTCACGGAAGTTGCAATGACCAAATTTCGTAGTTCTTTATGTCCAATGAGTGAAATTGCATGTGAAACCGTTTCGATTTTTCTGGAAAAACCAAAGTAAGGGCTGTTTGCTAACTTGAGCAATTTTGCAGTGAGTGCAGGGTCATGAATAATGATTTCTTCCAGATTATCGCTTGAGGCTTCTCCAGAATTAATTAATTCATTAATTCTCATTGCAATTTCTGGTAAGGAGAAAATAGAATTAACATTTTCTGCGATTATTTTTGGGTTCATTTAAGCCTCATTTAAGGAAATGGAAATAGAACATAGAAAAGGTTTTCGGGCTAGCTTCTTTCCACGGCATATTTTCCTGAATCTTGAGGTCGTTTACTTTAGGGTGTCTCTAAAAATTCAGAGTTCGCCCAAATGCAAGGCGCGGAAAAAATTTTGCAGCGCAGCATATGGTTGATATGACAGCAAGAAATTCTTTTCGCAACGCAGCAGTTGGGATGAAATCTGGATTTTTAGAAGTGCCCTTTAAATGGCTTTTTTCCCCTCCATTGTGACGTAGTTAAATTATCTTGATATAAACCAAATATCACCATACCAGGCTGTGGCTTGGCTGTCAGAATTGTCGGTGTCTGTCATTATGGCAACGGCATTGATATTGCTGGGTTCTTCACCAAAAAGGCGCCGATAGTCAGCCGCTACATCACGTTTCTCACTGTGCCATTGTCCTAATTGTTCAGTGCCTGATTTCACAGCAATCATCCGGACATTATTAGTAAAAGCATTCGGCCAGCTTGCCCCAATTGCTTGATTACTCGACCACACATAATTTATCGCACGTGTGCGCCAGAATGCGATGCCGCCAGAAAAAACCACATAAACCCGTGCAGCATAATCGTCACCGCCTCTACTGCGCTCATCAATATTAAGTAAGATGTTGTCAATCTTCCATTTCCAGTTAAGGATGGGTGTTTTATTCGGATCAATGGTTATTTCCCGGTAGCGTCCAGAAGCTGCTGCATAGCTGTCAGCGCGTAAAGCTAATGTACCCTTTGATTTTTCCAGTGAATAATAAGTTTCGCCGGCAAACACTTTTGTTTGCCAACCGGATAGATCACCCTGTGAAAAACGTGCCACGCTTATTCGTTCATCTGCGCCATAGGTTAAGAATGGCCAGAAAATCATTACGCCATACAATAAAATTCGCATGAGTTATTTCCATCTTTCTTGATTTCTGGGTTTAACAGGTAAATGTGCCCGTCCAATAGGTTACGCAGCCATGCTCTGTAACTCCGGTCATATTCCCGCTATACTCGGTTATTATGAATCAAAGATTACCTATCAATTCTGATTCAAAATCTGAGCACTTGTTGCATCGATTATATGCGTTGCAACAACAGTGTTTACATATTTCTCCTGAAGCCATTCGCCAGGTTGCGAATGAATTTAATCTGCCGGTTAGTCAAATCACCGCTGTTGTAGCTTTCTATGCCTTTTTCTATCAGCAACCCTGTGGTCGCTACCATATCTTATTTAGCAATTGCACCAGTTGCGGGTATTTGGCGGACGGTGAAAACTTACTGTTGCAATTCAGTCAACATTTAGATGTTGCTCCCGGCAAAACACGTTTGGACGGGTTGGTCAGTCTCGGTGAGACGTCCTGCATTGGACTGTGTGATCACGGTGCTGCCATGCTCATTAATGGGTTGCCGATTATCGAGCTGGATGCGAATAGAATTGAGCAGATTGCACAGTTAATAATAACTGAGACACCATTGACCAATTGGCCGACTGAGTGGTTTCAGGTGAACGATATTGTCCACAAACAGGGGTTGATGCTGAGTGAAAATTTTACTGTGGGCAGTAGCTTAAAAAGAGCCTTGGCAAGCAGTGCCGATGATCTACTTGCGATAATTGAGGAATCCGCTTTATGTGGCCGTGGTGGCGCCGGCTTTAATACCGCTAAAAAGTGGCGAATTTGTCAGCAGGCAAGCGGATCTGCGCACTATGTTGTCTGCAATGCTGATGAAGGTGAGCCGGGTACTTTTAAAGACCGCTTATTGTTGCGTAGCCATGTTGAAGCCATGTTTGAGGGCATGGCGCTGTGTGCATATATTATTGGTGCGGAAAAGGGCTTCATCTATCTGCGTGGTGAATACCGTTATCTATTGCCACATTTGCAGGCTGTATTGGATCAGTACCGACAATTGGGACTGCTGGGAAATCATATATGCGGTGATGTCGCATTTAATTTCGATATTGAGATTATCGTGGGTGCAGGCGCATACATTTGTGGTGAAGAGTCCGCGTTGATCGAATCACTGGAAGGTAAACCGGGTATCCCACGTGTGCGTCCGCCGTTTCCTGTGACGCATGGCTATCTGGGTCAACCAACCGTGGTGAATAATGTGGAAACATTTATAGCCGCTGCACAAATTGTGTTGCATGGCAGTGATTGGTTCAGGTCTGTGGGTACCGAGCAATCAACGGGCAGTAAAATTCTGAGTGTTAGTGGTGACTGTCAATTGCCAGGGATTTATGAATACCCCTTTGGGATTAGTGTTCAGCAGGTTTTGCATGATTGTGAAGCCAAAGAGGTGCAGGCCGTACAAATTGGTGGCCCTGCGGGCAGATTGATTGGGAAAGAAGATTTTAACCGCCGGATTAGCTTTGAAGATTTATCCACCGGCGGCTCATTGTTGATTTTTGGAAAACACCGTGACCTGTTGACGATTAATCGTAATTTTGCACATTTTTTTGCGCATGAGAGTTGCGGTTTTTGTACACCTTGCCGGGTGGGCACCAAACTGTTAAAAAACAATTTGGATAAAATTGCTGATGGCAGAGGCACGCAGCAGGATGTGGTGGAAATAAAGCAATTAAGTGATCTGATTCAGCGTCATTCACATTGCGGTTTGGGGCACACGGCAGCGAACCACATGCTTGATAGTTTGCAACATTTTCCGCAGGCAATTGAGGATTTAACACAACAGGTGTTTGCGCCACCATTTGCTTTGGATGAAGCGATTAAAGATGCTTGTCGAATAACACATCGTGATGATGCCGTTGCGCGTCTGAAATAGCCTATGGATGATCATACAATTACTATTGATGGCGCTGAAATTCCTTTTCAGCAAGGGCAAACCATTATGGACGCAGCGCTGGCTGCTGAAGTCTATATCCCGCACTTGTGTCATTATCCTGGTTTGACACCGCGTGGTAATTGCAGATTATGTAGCGTTGACATGGGTAATAAAAGTGTTGCGGCCTGTACCACAGCGGCTGTTGCCGGCCAACAAATTAGCAGTGACACGCCAGCATTAAATGCCGCTCGCAAATCCATTACGCAAATGCTGTTCATTGAAGGTAACCATATTTGCCCGTCTTGCGAAAAAAGCGGTAACTGTAAACTTCAGGCAATGGGTTATTATCTGGGTATGCTGGATGAACATTTTCCACAGTTTTACCAGCGCCGCGAGATTGATGCATCACATGCAGATATTTTGCTGGATCGTGATCGTTGCATCCTATGTGATTTATGTGTTCGTGCCAGCCGTGAAGTGGATGGGAAAGATGTATTTGCCATTGCCGGGCGCGGCATGGATGCGCATTTGATTGTGAATTCAAGCACCGGGAAACTGATTGACAGCAATATGGCGGCCAGTGATCTGGCTGCAAATATTTGCCCGGTGGGTGCGATTCTGATTAAACAAGAAGGCTACCAAGTGCCAATTGGTCAGCGCATTTATGATCAGAACATGATCAACGAGGTTGGTTTGCAGGAGAAGGCAGTGAAAAAAACAAAACAAGATGATGACTGAAGCAAAAATCAGAATTGCGACCACGTCATTGGCGGGCTGTTTCGGCTGTCATATGTCTTTTTTGGATATGGACGAACGTTTGGTTAGCTTGCTTGAGCAAGTTGAATTGAATCGTTCACCGTTAACGGATATCAAACATTGTGGCCCTTGTGATATCGGTTTGATAGAAGGTGGTGTATGTAATGAAGAAAACGTCCATGTATTATGTGAATTCCGTGCCAATTGTAAGATACTCATTGCCGTGGGTGCTTGTGCTATCAATGGCGGTGTGCCGGCTATGCGTAACTATTTTGACTTGCAGGATTGTTTGCAGGAAGTGTATCTGAATGGAGCAGGCATTACGAATCCACAGATCCCGAATGACATTGAACTGCCATTGTTGCTTGATAAAGTTTATCCAATTAGTGAAGTGGTGCAAGTGGATTATTATTTGCCGGGTTGTCCGCCTTCTGCAGATGAATTTTTACAAATCCTTGAGCCATTACTCAAAGGCCAAGAACCTGTACTGGTAAAAGCACACTTGCATTATGACTAAACCCAGGCGACTAAACTCAAATCATGGAACAAAGTAACCAATCACAGCCCGCTACCCGGCGTATCGCCATTGACCCCGTCACAAGGGTGGAAGGGCATGGCAAAATTACTTTGCTGCTGGATGCTGACAATCACATCCAGGAAGCACGTTTTCATATTGTTGAATTTCGTGGCTTTGAAAAGTTTATTCAGGGTCGCCCCTATTGGGAAGTGCCGTTCTTTGTGCAACGCTTATGTGGCATTTGTCCGGTCAGTCATCAATTGGCTGCGGCCAAAGCGGTTGACCAACTGGTTGGTGTTAAACAACTTACACCAAGCGCAACCAAGCTACGTCGCTTATTGCATTTTGGCCAGATTCTGCAATCACATGCCTTGCATTTTTTTCATCTCTCATCGCCTGATTTCTTGTTTGGTTTTGGCAGTGACCCGGCGCAACGCAATATTGCTGGCGTTTTGGAGAAATATCCAGAGATTGCGTTAAAAGGCGTCAAGCTGCGCAAATATGGGCAGCAAATTATTCAAGCGATTACCGGTAAACGCATTCATGGCACCGGTACAGTGCCCGGCGGCATGAACAAAGCACTGAGTGTTGCGGAACGTGATGCCTTATTGGCTGACATCACTGATGTTTTGCAATGGAGCCAGCAAGCGCTAGCGCTGAATGAGCAGATTCATACGTCACATCCTGAACACCGTGATTTTGCGACCTTGCAGACAAATTATCTTGGCATGACCGGAGAAAACGGTGAACTGGAGTTTTATCACGGCGGGTTACGTGCTCGTTATGCTGATGGCTCACCAATTTTTGATCAATTGGATTATTGCGATTATCAGCAGATTCTGCGTGAAGAAGTGCGCCCATGGAGTTACATGAAGTTTCCTTATCTGCATGAATTAGGCAAGGAACAAGGCTGGTATCGTGTGGGACCATTGGCGCGCGTTAATAATTGTGACCGTATTTCAACGCCGCTGGCAGAAGCTGCACGCCAGCATTTCAGGGCATTTGCTCAAGGTGAGTTTGTACACGATACATTGGCTTATCACTGGGCGCGCATGATTGAAGTATTGCATTGTACGGAATCGATTCATGAACTATTGCATGACCCGGAAATTATCGGTACCGAATTGATGGCAGAAAAAGGCGATGCGCAACAACAGGGTATCGGGGCGATCGAAGCGCCGCGCGGCACCTTATTTCATGATTACCAAATCAATGAAGAAGGGTTAGTGACCAAAGCGAACCTGATTGTTTCAACCACCAGTAATAATCAAGCCATGAATGAATCCGTACGCTCAGTTGCCAATCAATATCTGGACGGCCATGAAATCACCGAAGCTTTACTGAATCATCTGGAAGTCGCGGTACGTGCCTATGACCCTTGTCTTTCCTGTGCCACGCATGCGCTTGGGAAAATGCCTTTGCAGGTTGAATTACGCGATGTTGAGGGTAAATTGGTTAATCAATTAACCAAAGGGACGGATGGAGAGATTTATCGCTAGACAATCAATAATGTTGTGCCTGACACAAGTTTTTCTTGAAAAACTTTTGCGATTTATGAGAAGCTAAATCGGAGTATATGTGAGCAAAGAAATAACAACTATAGTTTTTGAACTTGAGAACATACAAGAGAGTTTAAACACAAATCGTGAACGCGTCCGCTCAAAAATAAAAGGCATTTCACCTATTGACCGACGCATAACCATATATATGCAACTTTTTGGTATTCTTGATCGAGTCAAGATGGGTTTTGAATTCTCCCTTTGTTCTTTGGATTCAAAAGAAATAAAATCTCGCATGTTTTCTGGCTTAACAAAGGACGAATTCATGCAACGGATCAATGCGTTCATACACTTTATGGCAATAGAAATGAATCATTCATACTTCAGCATAATTGAAGCATTTTTGCGGCAAATTCACCGCACAATTATTGCTGAACCACCAGGAAGCTTTTATAAATTAGCAAAATCGATTTCTGATAGGCTTGACCTTCCACAGTGGTCACAATTTTTGAATTTTTATCGCTTAGTTCGAAATACTCAGCACAATAATGGACTTTTTCTCCCAAATGATAAAAAAAATGATGAAGTCATATATAGAGATAAAGCGTTTTCATTTGTTTATGGCAAAGAAATTCGTTTTCTAAATACCGATCTAAGATTGGCATTAATAAGTGATGGCAATTCTTTTGTTTATGATGTCTGAGCTCTGGGGTCACTGAGCTCTGGGGTCAGGTCTAGATAAATAGGCTGCTTATCTAGCGCTGTAGGGCGTAATAACCGTAGGGCATTACGCCGTAACATCCGTCCATTGATGCAATGCCTTTCGATCATTGCACCCTACCTGGCTGCGACCCTTTTCCCGCTAGTTTTACAATCGAATCAAAAAAATCAGTTATTTTTCCTGGACTGCTTCCTTGGGCAACCAGCCCAGGTGGTTTGCATGCAGGCTTTGCACGTAAAGTCGGTCTGATGTTTCGGTAACGGAAGTGGTTTCGGGATAAGCGCCCGTGGGATCTTGCAAATCGGTCACTATCTGTCCGTCTTCAGTGAATGCAATGACGTGGCCATACGCCTCGGGCATGGGCCATAAAATCTGGGGAAAACGCAGCACCATTTTCCGCAAAAATGGTTTGTCGGCCATGAAGTCGATAGCGGCGTTTCGTGGTTTGGCAAAGCCCAACCAGATTCTGCCGTCACTTCCACGCATTAGATTATCGGGAAAGCCGGGCAGGTTGTCGAATAAGATGCTGGCAAGTGGTGATTCCTGAGTGACATCAAGGCCGTCAGCGGTAACTGAGATTTTCCACACCCGGTAGCGTCCGGTTTCGTTGACAAATAATGTCTGTTCGTCATCGGATAGCGCGATACCATTGGCGAAACTCAGTCCTTTGGCAACAATACGCGTTGTGTTCTGCATTGGGTCGTATTCCAGTACGCTCCCGGTAGCCGATTGTTCGACAATGTCCAGTGTGCTCGCTTCAAAGGTGCCTCCCCAGTCGGACGGTGCAAAGCGGCCGGATGAATTGGTGATGTAAATCTTGCCACTGCTTGCTATCACTACGCTATTGGGATAGCGAACCGGGTCGCCGTTTATCTGATCGATCAACATAGTAACCGCGCTGTCTGGCGCGATAGATAGTACGCCGCGCATTGCGTCAGCAGCAATTAAGTTGCCGTCTGCGTCGAAATCAAATCCGAGAACCCGTCCGCCGGTATTGGCGAATACTTCCAGCATCGTGCCATCGGGATTCATTCGTACGATATTTCCATTTTCCACAGCGGCATACAGCTTTCCATCCTTACCCAGCGCCACATGCTCTGGCCCTTGATCCTTGCCCAGCGCGATTAACTGCAAACCGGCAAGCCGGGTGTTAGATGCATGCGGGCCGATATATCCGGGGGCATCAGGGACACTCCAGCTAACCGGCGCTATG
>JAJFJK010000199.1 GCA_021774075.1 Nitrosomonas sp.
GCGTCGTTACCCATGCTACAGCGTATGTTCAATAAACGTGAAAAAGGTTATAAAGCCATGGGCTATCAGATCACAACAGTATAAACAAATAAGTCACCAGAGTTATGTAGCAAATTGACCGTAACCGTAAAACTACTCGGCGAAATCATTAGACTACCATCAAAAAGAAATTGAGATAAAAGAGCCAACAGGAATCGAACCAAAACTTCATTGAATTTCAATTACTTAATGAGTCACATCCTTTCTTTCCCTAAAAATAGATAAAAATTATATAATAAAAACAATGGTGTAAGAAATGGTGGAGCACAAAGGAGAAACTTCGAACCAATTATTCAGTGTTTTAGAAGAATGGGAGAGGAATCTCAAGGAGTGCTTTAAAGAAACTTCTGCATCTGTCTCGCTGCCTAAGTCACCGCCTGAACCTAAGCCAGATATATAATATATATGGGCGCATACACGATCTGACTTTTGAGGAATTTGATGACAATGCACTAACCTATGCCAATCTCATGCGCCATTTCTCGGACTGACGTAGTAGAAACTGGTTAACTATTGGATAAAAGTTAACCGGTTTTTTATCAAAAGTGGATAGGAGATGTTAACAACAAATAAATCACCACTGAATTAGAGAAACTCTTTACCCCAAGATCAATGCCGAAGTTATGAATGATTTTCTATAGATTTTCAAGCTCAAAAAAGTTTTACCTCTGCATGATGTTAGCCTTACTGTGTCTCACCGGAAAAGACGGTGGATTAATGTCAATTAGCAAGGTTTAGTTACATGGATCTAGTATCAGAGGTTTTTCAACAAGCCGTCTGAGCTAGTACATATCATTTATACCCATTAATCAATTCATCTAATGGTTGTGGTTTTCCAATACCATAACCTTGTGCATAATCAACCCCAATCTCTTTCAGCATACCTTTAATGACATCATTCTCGACAAACTCGGCGATTGTCTGCATTCCCATTATATGACCAATTTCATTAATCGATTTCACCATGGCATTATTAATCGGATCATTAGCAATATCTTTGACAAACATTCCGTCGATTTTTAAGTAATCAACTGGGAGATTCTTTAAATAAGCAAATGAAGATAAACCACTGCCAAAATCATCTAATGCAAACTGACAGCCCAACCCTCTGAGCGATGCAATAAACTTCGTTGCAATATCCAAGTTTGAAATTGCAGCAGTTTCTGTTATCTCAAAGCATATTTTCTCGCCTGGAATGCAATATTTTTTTAATTGGCTAGTGATAAGGTCAAGAATTTCTTGATCAGTTAACGACTGACCTGAGAGATTGATAGAGCAGAAATCAACCTCATTAAGAAAGACAGAATTTTCCGACAAAACATAAAACATATTTTCTATCACCCAATGATCCAGCTTTGATATTAGGTTATAGCGTTCTGCAGCAGGTAAAAAAGCGCCGGGGCAAATAATTTTACCTTCCACATCTTTCATCCTAAGCAGCAATTCATAATGCTTGCCTGGTTTATCAACGAGCGGCACAATGGCTTGAGCGTAGAGACAGAACTGGTCTTCTTCAAGCGCTTGATTGATTCGCTCTACCCAGTGCATTTCGCCATGACGTTTGGCCAACTCTGAATGTTCTATGTGATAGGTTTGGATACGATTTCGACCCATATCCTTAGCCATATAACATGCTATGTCAGCATTTTTCATCAATTCCGTAAGACTGTTTGTCGCTGTGGTTATTGGAACCAATCCAATACTGACGCCGACTCTAAAATTGCGCCCTTCCCATGAGAACTGATGCTCTTGTATAGCTTTTTGTAATGATTCCACCACTCGATACGCTTGCTCCAACGAACAGTACTCCATCAATACTCCGAATTCATCGCCACCTAGACGGGCCAAAGTATCACGGTGTCTAACGATGCCACTAAGGACTGAACTAAGTTGGCGCAATAATTCATCACCGGCTGCATGACCGCAAGTATCATTAACTATCTTAAATTGGTCGAGATCCAGATAACACAATGCATGCTCACCTTTATTATACTGAATAGTTGATAGTAGACGTTTGGTACGATTTTCAAATTCAAGTCGATTAACCAATCCCGTCAAGGCATCGTGTTTAGCTTGAAAGGAGAGCTGCTCTTCAGCCTGTTTGCGATCACTGATATCTCTTACAATGCCGCTATAGAGTTTTTGCCCCTTAATACCTACGTCACTAACCGACAAGTCCATAGGAAATACAGATCCATCTTTACGCCTACCCTCAACCTCACGATCTTTTCCTATAATCTGTTTATCGCCTGTCGTGTGGTAGTTGTGCAAATAACCATCATGTTCATCGTGATAAAATGCAGGCATGAGCATTTGAATATTCTTCCCTATGACCTCATCAATACTATAGCCAAATATGTGCTCACTGGCTCTATTAAACGTTTCGATATGCCCTTTATCGTCAAAAGTGATAAAACCATCTACTGTATTATCAACGATTGCTTTATTTTTAGCCTCACTATTCTGTAAAGCCATTTGTCCAGCGCGAATATTCAAAAACACAATGGTCCATACGCTTATTAACATTAATAACACGACAGAAATAATGACTTCGGTTATCTCAGAAAGTCTTGTGTTGTCTTCAATATCAGTATTTGTTGATTCTTGTAGTTTTTTGTAGAATACCTCCATACCATTGGAATAGAGTTGCTTTTGCTCTTTATACGCATCAGAAGAAATGACAGACTTTGCTTCTTCAATTTTTTGTTTATTAATGAGATCAAATACCTGTATTTCCATTTCAACTAGCTTCTGATTAGCAGTGTTTATCTGCTCTGCAGATTGTCCGGAAGAAACTTCTGGAGCAAGAGCAATGGCTTTTTGAATTGCTAAATCAAGTTTCTTAATATCAGAAAAATAACGTTCTTCCCATTCTGGCTCTCCTGTCATTGTTGCCATATATGCAGATGTCGTCAGAACCTCATCAATATGTGCAATTCTTCCACTAAGTTCTATTGCAGGTATAGAAATGTTCTGAATATTCTGTAACATCTCATTTCTTAGGAATACGTTATGCACAACCCAGCCAAAAGCCAAAATAGTAAGCAATGTAGCTCCTGCCAATATTTGCTTTGGAAAAGAAAACTGTTTCCTCTCTTTATTAGTTATGATTTTTTCTAAGACACCACGAATAAAGAAGATCGCAAGAACAACATAAGCGCCAAAACGTAGTGCATGCCACCACCACCAAGCCGCATCCCAAAGTTCAGAAAGCTCAAAAAGTATGCCTGCCATACCAAATAGCAAGCAATGAACTGCCAGCAAAAAATAATCCTTACGATTAGTTTTCTGATAGCGTTTATAGAGATAAATGCACCCGGCAATAAAGCCTAACCCTCCACCAATATTTAGAAGTCGTGCTAATAAAGAAAATTCACCATCCGATGAAAGCATACGAGGAACATCATTTGGCATCTGCAGTGACCAAGTAGCAAGACATGTACTCAATACGCATATAACTAAAGGTAACAACTTTGTTTTGTTTTGCAGTATATTTGATAGCCATATACCGCCAAAAAAAACGCCTCCTACCAATGTTGCTGTACTATGAAGCCAGACAAAATTATTGCTAGGTGGAACTATCGCATGAGAAAAGTCTAACACCCCCATGGATAGTAGAGCTGTTGCAATCCACGAAATTTCGGATTGTTTTAACTGTGTGGAGGCTTGATTAGCGTATATAAGCGTTACAACAAGTAATGCTGTAAAACCACCCAACGCTTCCAGAAAAGCATGGCCAACAATTTGCTCCATCCGCCACCCATGAAGTACCGTCACGGATAAAACACTACCAAACAAAGGCAGTAGAACTCCCAACCCACAAAGCTTAAGAAGTGAGTTTTCGTGCTTATATGGTTCTGAAATGCTGCCTAGCATGTTCTGGTGTTATTATTTCGTTGTGAAAGACGTGCTGTTTGCGTGTGTAGTCGTCTGTTTCCTCATGGCATTCATCATACAGTCAATGACGAAGTAAGAAGGTACCAAATAGCGCGCCAAAAGTGCACCAGCTAGATTAGTTGACACACCCTGACTCGAATGGCACTAAGTTAAGCCACTTAAGCATGGTGATTTCCCCTGTGCGGAGCCACCTGCATTTCATGTCGTGGTGCGGTTTATAACTGGTACGGTTGGACCTTTTTCACTGCCCTGGGTTCGCTTCTATCCGGTCGTTCAGGCACGATATAATCGGTGATAGATTCATACAGCAACTGGATTAAACGGCGTTGCTCTTGATGGCTGTTAAGTCGTATCGGAAGTGATTCGGCATGGTGCAAAATCAGAAAAGTAATAAACAACTCTCTACTCTTACTACCGATTGTTTGTAAGCTGGGTCCGATTTAGTAGACAGAAAGTCTACTAAAATTATGTAGTAATTTAACTATTAACGTAAAACTACTAGGCGAAATCATTAGACTACTATCAAAAAGAAAGTGAGATAAAAGGTTCATCCGGTAAGTGCGTACTTATGGGCTCAACCGACCAGAACATAATTGGTCTCATGCAGCGCCATAATTTTTAGCTTAAAGAAC
>JAJFJK010000200.1 GCA_021774075.1 Nitrosomonas sp.
CCCTAGGCTGAGTACTGGAAGGTTGAGGAACACGAACCAATTAAACCGTGTCTATGGGCTGAAATGTCGCCATCACCTACACGATTTAACAGGTGATATATGGGCTGGAGCTACTCATATGTAGGGAGTTTGCTCCTAAATTCTGGCTGTAAATGTATGGCAGCCTGCAGGGTGTCACGGGGAGAACTATAGCCAGACTGTGACGTCCGTATCGACTTGCGGCAAGCACAAGTACTGGGTCTACCATCGTATTTTGCAGGATGACACGCCATAAAACCATAGGTTAATATAGAAATCGGACGGGGATGTGGCTCAAGGGGGCAGCGGCTGGGATTCTAGTTCGCTAGACTTGAAATGCCGTCCCCGTCCTCCTGCATCATTCGGAGTGTCGTCCGGGATGGTGCCGATCTTTTGATTGTGGCTCTGTGAAAGGGTCATAAAAGTCATAATAGGGTCAAAGATAAAAGCAAATAAAAGCAATAAAAGGGTCAAATCGTACGCCGTTACCGGCAACTTATCTAGCAGGTTAAAGCCCTGCCCGAGGAATTGCCCATTCATCTCGGTAGCTCCGCAAAGCAGTATTTGAGTAATTGGATGCTGTAAGTTTTGCAAGGGCGAAATTTCAGGCCGCAACGCAAGTGAATCTGTATTAGCCTCGTTAACCAACTAAGGATGTTGACCCTTTGACCTGATGGGGAAAACTGTCATCTTTCAATAACATATAGTTTGAGCAAGCTATCCAAATGGGACAGATTGAAGGAATCCTTCGGGGTTATAAGAGTGGCATGTAATGGAAGATAAGTTGTGCAGGGCGGGAGATCCAATACGGTGGTTTTTGCAGAACCAACAGTTATCTATAAGCGAAGCGCGAAATGATGGCTGGCTGTATTGGAAGTCAGAGGGGTTTATATGACCGATTGAGGGTGAGCGACAACATAACGACACCCGAGGAAAGGAACCCTACTTTATTCACGCAACCGAAGAGGAAATGGCAGAGATGATCGCATCATGCTAAAAACATCTTATAGCTCGAAAGAGCGCGTCAGCGCCCTCCAGAGGAAGCTTTATCAAAAAGCCAAGCAACAACCTGAATTTCGATTTTACGCGCTCTATGACAAAATTTATCGTAATGACGTACTGCAACGGGCTTACGACCTTGTCAAACAAAACAAAGGTAGTCCGGGATTAGACGGAATAACCTTTGGAATAATAGAGCAGGGAAAAGGGAAGCAGATTTATCTGCTGGAATTGCAGGAGAAACTAAAAGCCAATACCTACCAAGCCAGCCCAATTAAACGTGTAGACATACCGAAAGGTAATGGCGAAACACGGCCACTGGGAATACCCTGTATTGAAGACCGGATCGTGCAAATGGCTGTAAAGCTCATCATCGAACCGATATTTGAAGCCGGGTTTAGTGATAGTAGTTATGGTTTTCGACCGAAACGATCAGCCCATCAAGCCATGGATGCCATTACGGATGCCTTACAAAAAGGGCATACCCAAGTGATTGATGCTGATCTATCCAAATATTTCGATACCATAGCGCATGAAAACCTAATGAAAACAGTTGCGGCAAGAATTGTTGATAAACGTATTCTTGCACTGCTCAATCAATGGTTAAAAGCCATAGTTATCAAAGTAGATAAGGATGGAAAGAGAACTGTAATTGCGGGTGGTAAGAAAAGCTATAAAGGAACACCTCAAGGCGGCGTGATCTCACCGCTGCTTGCCAATATCTATCTTAATATTCTGGATAGAATATGGGACAAGCATCGGTTGGCCCAAAAGTATAAAGCAAAGCTCGTCCGCTACGCGGACGACTTGGTAATCCTCTGTGCCAATGGAACCGACACGTCACTCACATTCCTGAAGAAAATCCTCAACAAGCTGGAATTGAAGCTTAATGAAGACAAAACAGAAATCAAGGATTCCCGGGTAGAAGGATTTAATTTTCTGGGGTTTCAAATTAGTATGGTTAAAAATGCGCGCTCAGGAAGACACTTTCCACTCATTGAGCCGTCACCAAAATCTATGAAAGCCATCAAACAGGAAATAAAGCTTTATACCAGACGGAAAATGAATCCTGTGCCGATCAACGACATTGTTAAAAACCTCAATGCAACAGTTCGGGGTTGGAGCAATTACTTCCATTACGGTTATGGCCACAGGAGAATAAAGCAGGTCAAATACTACATGGAAGAGAGTCTGCGAAGCCATTTAAGGTACCGGCATAAAGTGAAAAATAGAGGTGCGTCTTATCACAGGTTTTCTAGGAAGTATTTGTATGATTTTCTGGGGCTATATAAGCCTTCTGTAATGCCATTTTGGAAAGTGCGTAACGCTTGAGATGAAGAATATCGGAAAGCCGTATGCGTTAGTAGCGCGCGTCCGGTTTGATGAGGGGGAGCTGCTGACATGCTGTATTTGAAGGTGTTTTAGCTGCTCTCTACTCTATTGTTTATTAATGATAAAAAAGGTGTCCAATATTGCAACAATGATTGGAGGCTAACATAATCAATATGTATTAATGTTGGACCCCTTTGTTTCCCTGCATATTGAATTCAGGGTAAGTGAAATTTATGTCTGTTAGATTAAGCGCGAAATTCAACATTCAATCGTTGGGCGAGGTAATCGCAGAAATGTGCCGCGACATCTTCGCCATCCAAATCTTCAGCAAGTGTTATCGACTTTCCAGCCTTGTCATGCGCCTTCAACTTATAGTGCTCTATTTTATCCACACCCTGACCGGTACTGCCGCTGCGTGCTATGCTGAGATGCGAAATATCTTTTGTGCCTAATGAACGGAGAAAAATTGGAACGAACAACAAGCGCCGTAGCACTGATATGCCATCAGCGTTAATACATACACGTAAGTTATTGAATGGCAAGTAAATCGTCATAATTGCCGCAATCAAAGCTATGATTAAAAACGGCGCGCAAAACAATCCAATAAAGAGCCCAAACGCGCTATCTTTTGACGCCATATCAATCATCGAATAACTGGCAAAACCAAAGCCACCAGCAAAAGCCGCAGCAAAGATTGTGAGAGCCTTGTTTCGGAACATCGGGAATGTCATGCGAATTTCGTTTCGTTGAGTACTCAAACGCATGGCCCGAGATAGGCCGGGTATATCAAAATTACCCATGGCAATAGAAGTTTTTGCAACATCCGATTCTTTGCTTTTACGAGCCGCTACCTGAGCGCTGATATCGTGGCGTACGAAGCGTGAGGTTTCACCCGTGTTAAACACTGGGATATTGTATTGTCGATTTAAGTCGATACCGCTAATTTCTGCTTTTATGCTAAGACGCCAGAAATTATAATCCCCCGTTTGCGCAACATCAGCATTGGGTAAGTTGTCGGGCACATCAAAACGAAACGCCAAATTTACGCCTTGACCCAATCTGCCGATCTGTGGCTTACCTTGCTCTGCCCACTTTATATTTTCATGACGCGAGCGATTTTTGCCGCTGCCTGACACATAGGAATAAACGCATTCCAGACGTACTGACAATTGTAACGAGTGAGTGGCGGTGTTATAAGCCAGGCGAGAAACCTTTATACGTCCGCCTACATGGCCCCCTATCGCCCCGGGATAGGGATCCATTTCAAGTAATACCTGACCAAAACGCCGATACTCCAGGGTCGACATTACGGCTTTATACAGTAAAAAAATACCCGCCAGTGGAAACAGCAAGGCAATTAAAATAGCGTAGTTTTTTTCAGCAAGCTCATGCGGAAATGCCCATAACAATGGCGTGCTGATTACATTCCAAAAGATAGCAACGCCCCAGAGTATTAGTGATCTTTTCCAGGCCTGCGAACTAATTTTTGCAGATTCCCAACCCTTGCGTGTTTTCCAGTCTAACTTTTCAGCCGCACCATTCGCGGCCTGTTTTAATTCAGCCATTCGATACTGGCTATACGCCACAAAACTGTCTTTGAAATTCGGGTCTTGCTGTTTTTGTTTCCATTCCGTTCGTAATTTGGAGAGTGAAGGTCTTTTAAAGTTAGATTCTTTATTGCTGTTGCCAATACTGCTATAGATAACGACTGCACCTATCAGAATGAATATCGAACAGAAACCGCTTATTAAAGCAAACAAACCCCAGCGCATATCGCGATCAATGACCGCCTCCTGTGGATAGACGGGATTCACCCAGATCTGAACGGGTTGGTCTGAATTTTGGTGATTATGCAGTCGGTTGAGTAGGTTGCTGTGATAAGCACCGATATTATCGTTGAAGTCAGAAACGTAGACGCGCTCACCGGTGAAAGTGGCGCCGTTGACTTGGTAACGATAGTGAGCATGCGTGTAATTCTCACCGCCCGATACCGAGAGTAATTGGGCATAGGCGGGTTGCCATTGTTGCATACTGTGCCAGCTCTGCCACATGGGAAAAGCAGTTTGGGACAGGAAAAACAGACCGCCGCCAATAAAAAAGAGCCCAAAGATCAATGCGGACAGAATGAACAGTCTTCGCATGAAACCCTCCTTTGTTACCGCCTTTTTGTCAATGGTTTTTGCTGCTAGTACTTTAGCCTAAGTCTCTCACAATCTATCTTCTTAAAAAGGGGGGCTCTCAAGGGGTAATCATCATTTCAGAACCGATCTAAAGGCATAAAAAAACAGTGTCACAAAATACAAAGTCAGGTCGCTAACCACGAATCATAAATCCTGGAAATTCTAGGGAATGCGGCCGAGCAAGGTCGATAATTCCAGCGGGTGGAAATCCCGCCCCGGCAAGGTAGGTCAACCACTGGGTAGCAAACATTGGGCAGGCGGAGGTAACTCCAAATGTTAAGCACGATGGGCGCAAGTCAACAGGCCGTAAACGACAGTTGAAGTGATTTAGCCTCGTAAGATTCTACACGAGCAGGGCGACAGAGTTCCCCATCTGGAAGCCACCATTTTATGACGCGAGAGGCAAGTGTCATAACGCTGCTCCGGGGTTGTAAAGCATGGCATGTTGGACATTAGGAATAATCGGCAACTCGAAAGATCCTGAGTGGTCTTTCAAATAAGAGAGTAGGTTGAACAAGTGATAATAAAGCAAGAACAACTGAAGCCACTTGGGAAGTCGGATGATGGCGTAGTACCGTTGATAGATGTGTAATGCATCAGGAGGAAAGGCCATCACGATAACAACAGCGTTGTAAGGACACACGAATCGTGCACAGAAACGATGTAACCGTGGCAACAAAACTACAACGCATAACCAACAAGGCCAGAGTAGATAAGCGATTTAAATTCACCAGTTTATTTCATCTGATGAATAAAAGCTTATTGCTGGAATGTTTTACGCAGCTGAAAGCGAGGAATTGGGTCGAGCGGGGAATAGGGTCTAGATAAATAGCCTACTTATCTAGACCCCGGAGCGTATTTCTTTTTAAAGTCATCACTGTCTTGAATAAAACTTATTCTGCCACTGGCGGGGACGTTTGCTTTTTTGTTTTATGGGTTTTATTCTGTCACAAGCAAGGAATATGAGACAGCCTGTACTGTCATGATCTTCAGATCATGCATATCTTTTCATTCAGGATGATATATAGTTAGCAAACCTGACGAGCATAACGACTCTGTTGCTATTAATGCCAAAAGTATGGAAGATATACGGAAACTATATAACTGCTCGTTAGCATAAAAAAACGGACATTCCAAAAAACATGACAGATGAAACGATTTCTAGATCATTTCCGGAAAACAAATATCAAGGGCTAGATAGAGAGGTGTTAAAAGACCGCCTGTCTGCTTGCATGAATGACTATCTTGCATGGCTCAGCTCATGCAAAATAGAAACTAAGTCAAAAACAATCTGCAAAATTGTGGACAAAGGAATTGGCTGGATTGAAACTTCATTTCCAAGCTATCCAAGATTTATTCCCGAAGGAGTATCAGAAGCACTTTCAAAAAAAGGTGTTCATGACTTTTTTCAATACCTATGGGAGCAAGACGCACAACCTCGTAGTTATACAGGCCCAAGCCCTAAGCGTGGGACTTGGGAGATCAACTTACTAAACGAGTTTATCCATGACCCACTTATAAGAGTACTTAATGAGCATGCTATTGAAAATGCCATTGATGAAGTAGACAAGCCTACGTGGGAAATTACTTCACAGTTACTAGAAAATATTTTTGAGGAGGTTTGCTCGAGAATTATTGATGACAAATATACTTATATAGCCAAGTGCCCGCTGGCATGGGTTGAAGGCGAAGTAGGTGCAGAGTTTACGCTTGGAGAAGGCGTAATATTAAAACTTTATAGTGAAAGAGATCGCGCAAGTTACCTTACAAGGCATGACTACAAATTATCTTCGACTAATTTTCATTCAATAATGTTATCTAGTAAAGCTGTGCTCGAGATAACAGGCAGCGTGAACGGTTCAGATATAGGCTCGCCTCCCCAAAAAAAAGGAACAAAAGGCGATGTTGCTGAAGAACAAATTTCTAATATTATTGATTGTGTGAAGTGGGCGCTATTTTTGAATCTTAATAAAAATATACCGTTACGAGAGGGTGATGTCATATACGAGGATATCCTTGGTGGTTCTTTTGGGAATCAAGGCATATTACGGAGAGAAGAGAGAAGTAGTGGCACAACTTATGAACTAGATGATAGTTCGCTAGATCTTACTAAGCAGTTTATTTCAAGGATTATTAAATACCTTCCTTTATCTGAAGATATACGTCAGGCTATGTGGCATTGGGGGAGGAGCTGCCATTACAACTTACCGAGAGATGTTCTACTAGAATCTATCATCGGACTCGAGGCGCTGTTGGTTGCCAATGCTGGTGAAACTCGGTTTAAATTTGGTTTGTACGGCGCTGCTTTGTTATCACCAAAGTTTGGTGACAAAGAAGCAATAGCAAAGAAACTGCGGACAGCATATGACGGACGGAGTTCAATAGCTCATGGGAGCAAAAAACATAAATCAGTTTCACATGACGATGCAAGAGTTTATCTTGCCGATGCTATAGCTAGAATATTGGATTTATATGAGGCAGGTATTCTAGATCCTTCTTCTAATACCTCAGAACAAATAGCAATAATTATTCTAAAAAATGCATCACTAAATGTTTAATAGGCTAACAAAAGGCTTGGGTAGGACTTTGTGCCGTGGCGTTTTTCTACTCTACACTCTGCGTTACCAAGTCTCTCAGCCTAAACGTTATCTCTGTTAAAAATGAATTTGCACTATCTCGCCGTCTGCTTTGGGTCCAGGCTGTGTGAAAACTCTTTGTTGAAATTTCTTGTGGTAAACACGACCTAAATAAATAAGGTAATCCCCCGGCTAAGCCGGGGGACTCACTAGGTTTGACCGAGCGCTACGGTCAGCCTGATTCTTCTGACTCAATCAAAAGTTAGGAGAATCAAATGAAAGAGTACCAGAGTCTTTACCATACGAAATGGGATTGCAAATATCATGTGGTATTTATTCCGAAGAGACGTAAGAAAATGATATTTGGAGCGATCCGCAAGTATCTTGGTGAGACATTGCGGGAGTTGGCGGAACAAAAG
>JAJFJK010000003.1 GCA_021774075.1 Nitrosomonas sp.
ACCATTTAACTGTCGCATGCCTTTGGATAAGTTTCCGTCCGCTGTTTCTACCAAAAAATGATAATGATTGGTCATCTGACAATAGGCATGAATCACCCAATTATAACGACTACAAACATGGCCTAATACTTGTAGCCATTCGTTTCGATCGTCATCATCCAGGTAAATGTCCTCACACCTATCTCCCCTGGAAGTGACATGATAAAGCGCGCCTGTGTATTCTAGTCTTAAAGGCCTTGTCATGGCTGGAGTTTAACATAGAAATGTATTAATGTTGGACCTGACACCTTTTGCTCATAGATAGACGGAAACCCGCGCCAATCTGTGGATAAAAGATCACGCCATCCGACTGGTCGCGCAGATCAAAATCCAGATAACCAATGCCACCACCAGCTTCAACATAGGGTGTCACAACGCGCAAGCTACGAAAATTATAGCGTGCCAATGTGGCCACGCCAATTGAGTAGCCATCATTAGGCTTAAAATTCCTGATAAACTCACCTTCGAGCACCATATCAAAATTACCCTGATACCAGGAATCTCTGCCAAGCAGGTTAGAAACTCCGACGCCTAAATGTGGAAAAATCGCGAGATAACTTGCAAGTCTGCCATCGCCATCACCCATAAAGTCAAACCCAATGCCATCTCCATAACCAAGCTGTAAACCAACAAATTTTTTCCCAAAACCAAACACCTGACCGTTAGGCTTGCTATCAATATCGCTGGCCAACCCACTGCTACACACGCCAAACATCAGAAGCAGTCCTAAAAACCATTTTCGGCAATTCTCAAGCATAGGTAACCCCTTCTAATAATTGAAAGTATTAAACCTAAAACATTGTAGTAATTAAATATCTCCAGATAATATATTAAACTTTTTAAAATCCAATTTGGGTATTTCTAACATTCTCCAAGGAGAATACAGTTGATCCACTTAAATCAATGCGTTGTGGAATGCCAAACAACACCCGGACAGAACATTTCTAAATTAAAAACGTTAGGCTCAAAATTCTAAAAAAACTTGACCATTACAATTCCACAATCCTCAACTTATGATACAAAACTTCTGGCGACGCCAGTAACATTTCGCCACTCTTTACATCCACTGCAACCTGAACATTATAGCCTCTGGTTAAGCATGGACCTGTTTCAACATCTGTAATGAGGTATTTGATTTTTAATCGATTCTTCCACTCTATCGAATTCAAGGAACATAATAATCAATTATCCAAAGATAAGTAATGTGTCCGCAGAGCTCCCTCAGAACTCCACTGATAAAATTTTGCAGCGCAGCATATGTTTAATATGTAAGCAATAAAATTTTTCCGCAACACAGCAGTTGGGATGAAATCTGGATTTTTAGAAGTGCCCTATAGCCAATGTTGAGTAAATGACCCTGTGTGGCAAGACCACGGGAAATCGCAAGTTCAATCAACACCACCATGTCCGGCAAACCGCTCTAAGTATTTTTTAATGATGGCTCTCGATTTGAGATTATGTGCCCGGTTAAGCACAACATAATTAACAAATCCATGCATTACCAATGCAATTAGCAAGCCCTCAAAAATACCTAATTGGTAAACTAACAAGGCACATAATGTCGCCAGCATTAGTGCATATTGGCCCTGATGACAAACATGCAATAAGCCCATAATCATTTTCCAACCTGTAAAAATCATTATGGCTGCCAAGGAAAACTTGGGTAAAAATTCTAAGAATTCTGTATTCAATACAAAGAACAAAATAACCGCGCCAATGATTAATACGGAGAGCTTGGTGTAGGCGCCTGCCAGTTTATTGGTGGTGCTTTTCGCTACTCCGTCCAGATTCGTCATGCCGCCAAAAAAACTTGCGCCCATATTGGCAATCCAAATCGCTAACAAACTGTTATTGGTATTACATCTACGTTTTAATGGGTCTATTTTCTCGATAGCCGCATTACTCATCACTTGTTCAATCACGTCAATGGTGGCAAGCATGGCTGCAAAACCGATGACATACATCCAGGTCATTGCATTATCGAATTGTGGAATGGGTAGCGCCAAACTGAGGGGCACATCGTCAACATGCAGCATCGGCATATGGATAAATTGGGCCAATATCACACCAGCAAAAATCAACACAAAATACGGCACAGCAGGTTGCGTTGTTTGGAACTTGGTAAACAAATAAATAAAACCAACAAAGCCCGTTATTGAGATCAAAAATATCTGTATGCGTGCGGCATTCCAGAATACATCAGTCTCCATGTCTGCGGGGATTTCATAAGTCATGGCAAAGAAATTAATGGCAATCTTTAAGCCGACACCCGCTAATAAACCTTCAACCAGATAACTGGGCACTGCGATTAGAATATATTTTTGCAGGTCAAATTTCCAAATAACAGCCTGCATGGATGCGGTTAGGAAAATGACAAAAGCCATGTTCTCCAAACCGAAACTGGCAACACCCAGTGCCAGGACAGGTGCTAATCCAGCCGCCACACCCGGCGCACCGATATAATTGCCTGGTCTTATCCATGCATTAATCCAGCCAATAAAACACGCAAAAACAACCGTTGCCAGTGCCACCTTGATGGGGTAATCAGACATCATGGCAATACCAACGGACAACGGTATGGCCATTGCACCGGTAATTATTCCAGCCTGAAGATCACGCACCAAATACTTTATTTGGAAGGCAGCAGACCCAGTAACATCAGAAAAAACCGGTTCATCCTGTGGATTTTCGTTTTGCGGAGATGAAGAATCCGTTTTGTTATCTTGCGAGACCATAATGCAATATCCTGATTATTAAATGTAAGAGTAACCAGCACACCATCAAACCAGGATTGAGAATGTGCTTGTCCAATATTTACATTTAAAACCTAATTCAGGACTATGTATTGATTTAAAGCAAACAACTATGTTGTCACTTTAGTATCTTCTCATTAAGAGATAAAATATGTTTTTAGGTTGGATATTGTTTGTACCAATACGCTAGATTTTAGTCTGCGGCTTGTATGGCTATTGAGTTTTGGCTTCGCGAGTACGTAATCAGTAAACGCATTAATTATTAGTGGTATCAGCAGGCAGTTGAATATCATTGAAAACTACTGTGAATGATGTGCCTACGCCGGGTTTGCTGGCAACCTTGATTTGCAGTTTATTGTTTTCTGCGGCTATTCTTACAATAGATAAGCCGACGCCACTGGATGCTTTATTGTGCAATGCTGCTCTGGGAGAGTAAAAGTATTCGTTGAAGATATTTGGCAGATCCTTACTCTCAATGCCAATACCATGATCAGTGATGGTGAGATTGGCGCTTGAATCGGCTTGATCGATATCGGATATTATTTCAACGGATGTATTGTCATGCGAATAGTTGATGGCATTGGCAATAATGTTTTCCAGGAGCATCTCCAATTGGTCGGGAATTCCGTGGTAAATG
>JAJFJK010000021.1 GCA_021774075.1 Nitrosomonas sp.
TTGCAGGTTTTTATTTGGCTTCGCGCGTGTGGCTGTAAATACTGCCTATTGATGTTTACATACTACTTGAATATATTTCAAAGTCTCAGGGAAAGGTCAGGCTATACTCACAATGTTTGCTGACTTTCTGAGGAGACTCTACTTAAAAATAAATCAAGATTTAAAACTCTAACCCATAGTGGCGTTTTGTAATTTACAGATGTTGAAATTTGCGACAATAAAAAACCTTGCCTTTTTTTACCCATACTCAATTCTTTTTCATGAATATGATTAATCTGAGAAAAAAACGCAAATAAAAAGGAAGCTACTAGATGAACAATTAATGCATGTAAAATTGTTGGGGACACAATAAAAAAAGATAAGAACACAATAAAATATAAAACCGCGCTCAAATTATTTACGTATCTATAGTTTCTCATATAATTTGATGCATACGTTGCGATTGTGTATAAAGCCCCAGATATATTGTGATATAGATATTGGTATGTGTAACATGATTTGTGTTCTTTTCTTTTATCGGAGTTGGGGAATGATAAATGAACGAAATCGATATCTTGATCATATTTACTATTTGTAAATTGATGATGAAAAATATCATGTTGCATTCTCCACGCACTAATCATTACAAATGGCGATAAAAAGAAAGAGCAAATTTTATTAATATTGTTATTATTTGATAATGATACGTGAGAAGATTCATGCAATATAAACCAAAGAAAGCTATGTGCAACAACTCCCATTAAAATAGCTGCAATATAGGATTCATCTACAAAATAAAGTTTTGAAATTATAAGAAAAATTATAAACCAGCAAAAATACCATACCCAGCCATACCAAGGCGTCTTAATATTTTTTCCTTTAAAGAATTGATTTACTTCTTCTTTTAATTCTAAATATTCAGGATCCCAACTCGGCGATGGAAATGGATCTTCTTTATTTGAATCTTTATCTAAACCATGAAATTCATCCCATCTTTTTCCCCCTTCTTTAAAATCAATTTTAAATGCAGGTAAAAATTTAAGCATTCTTTTGTGATCGAGGTGATGAGATTGTAATAGATTTGTAATGTCACAAAATTTAGTTGTTTCTATATAATCAGAACCTCCGGGATGTTTTTTTATGAATTTAGAAAAATCATAAAACTCTTTATTTATTCTCCACACAGATTTAGTCATTTTTTATAATATTTTTGATTTATAAATTGTCGACGATTCCGTGGACACAATACTTAATTTGACTTGTATCCTATATGATGTTCCTTGTACGCTAAGCTACTTTAAAATTAATAGGTTCGAGGTCGTCAGTGTTAACAGTCTGCCGCGCTCTCCATAGATCATAATGATCTTGCATTAGGAGCCAGCTTTCAGGTGATGGGGCGGGTTATGTTGTTGAATAGTCATTAGTGATAATCCTCATAGTTCACAACGTATGCATCACTGTCTTTAAACTCAAGTAGTCGGAGTACTAGGTTGTCGGTGAATTCAAATACTTAGTGCAGCAGCTTTTGAGACACATTCACCAAAAAAACTATAATACGTCTAGGTTTTCTTTGATATAAATTTCAAAAGCACTTGTCGTTTTTAATAAACTATCCACAAAAATACAGCTCTGATTTAATGCAGCTACAATTTCTGCTGGATTCTCTATGTATTCATGAACCAACTTGTTTCTCAGTAATCTCGCTGCTAACCAAGCACTGACATCATCAATTAATCCCAGCCGCTCAGCTTTATTTAAATTTTCTATCACGGTGCCCAGTTTATCACCTGACTGCCTTAAGAAAAGTGGCAACAATTTATCCGTGATAGTGTCTTGCAATCGTGAAAATTTTGCGCCATAGGATTCTAAGGTATCAATTCCTGTTGGCTGATCTAACTTTGCTGTGAGTATCTCAACGGTTAGTTCTGTCTGTCCATCAAACATCCTCTCTTTCACTGCCTGCAAATGGGCAGCTTCTTTCTTCACCAGTGCCAACACTTGATGGAGCCGAACTTGATTATTCACAATCGGATACCATTTTGTAAAGCTTGTTGCTGTATTTTATTTGTCGGCTGCCCTTTTACATGGCTGATGAGGTCAATTTTCTGCGGGCCAAGTGCAAGTTGTAATGCCCCTGCCAATTTAAATTCATTTTCAAAACTCGCCTGCTCTTTGGTTTCTACCTCAATCAGCAGGTCAATATCTCCACCTTTTTCTGCATCATTGACCCTAGAGCCAAACAAATAGACACATGCATTGTTCCCGTAAACATCAATGATGTGGTGCTTAATTTGTTGAATTTGTTCGAGTGATAAGCGCATATAAATACATCAGATTTAGTGATTTACTAAAAGTAAAGATAATATAACCGACATTCAAATGCAATTAAGATTGTAGAATTTCTGGACACATCACTTATCTCTTGACAAAAAATCAATTAAATATGCATCCACAGATTCTGATAATTTTGTACAACCGGGGCTTGCGACGTAACATTAATGGCGTTCAGGGTAGAGTAGAGGACAGGTTCTGGTCATCATGAGAATGAATTCTGGGAGCGCAGTACTTAACTGGATTCTAATCTACATTATGTCCTCTGAACGCTAAGCTACTTTGAAATTGATGGGTTTTAAGTTATCTGTGTTAACCGATTGCCGCGCTTTCCATAGATCATAATGATCTTGCATTAGCAGCCAGCTTTCAGGCGTATAGCATGGTATGGTCTTAAAGCTGAACCTATCAATATAAAGTGGTTGGTACACAAGCTTGAATTGGTCCTTCACTAAATCAGATTCAG
>JAJFJK010000201.1 GCA_021774075.1 Nitrosomonas sp.
GGCGCTTATACGTGCTTTTATAAGCCCGTAAAACCTTCTGGTCACACGTCTCGACATATCCAGTATTTCCCTCCAAAGCTTGGATACTGGGTTTTTCATCAATACTTAGAACCAACGCGTTAAGTGGCGGGTTCAAGTACAGCCCAATAATGTTCGCTGATTTCTCTGCAAATTCAGGATCGGTGCTGACACACCAGCTACGAGCTCTATGCAAATAAATCCCTTCTTTCTTCAATGCTCCGCCAAACTGCGTGATTACTAGCTTCCAGTTGATCAGCCAAGGTTGCGCAGTCCCATCTGACCAAGCCTGTAGGTGGGTCTGTATCTAACTTGGATAACAGCTTGGTCGAGTAGACCGGCGCTCCAATATATTGGATTCGCACCCAATATCGGCTGTTTGTAGCAACTCGCCCAAATCAGCTGTGGGTGGCGGATATTACGTTTGTTGCGACGTGGACAGGATTTGTTTATGTGGCATTTATTACGGATGTTTTTGCACGGCGTATTGTGGGTTGGCGAGTCAGTCGATCATTGCATACAGATCTGGTGCTGGATGCGTTGGAACAAGCATTGTGGGCACGGCGAGACACTAAAGGATTGGTTCATCATAGTGATAGAGGCTGCCAGTCTCTGACGATTCGCTATACAGAACGTCTGTCAGAAGCCAATATTGATGCTTCTGTTGGCAGCGTTGGCGATTCTTATGACAATGCGTTGGCTGAAACGATTAATGGATTATACAAGACAGAGGTCATCAGACATCGCGGCCCCTGGCGCAATATTAATGAAGTGGAATTTGCCTCCTTGGAGTGGGTTGACTGGTTCAACAATCGCCGGTTGCTGGAGCCGATTGGAAATATTCCACCAGCAGAATTTGAAATGGCATATTATCGCCAACTGAGGGAGTCAGCTCATGCAGCTTGACTCAAACTAAAAAGTCTCCGGAAAAACCGGGCCGATTCATTGCCCAGTTTAAAGAATAAATTGAACAGCATCGACAGATGGAAAAACTAAAGTATGTTCCGACTAACTCCGAACCAATACTGATTAGTTACAACTTGGCATCGCTCAAATCTGGTGCGCTATCTAACCACAAACATTTTCCATTGTTTTCGCGGGCAATATTATCCAAGATTTGCGTATGAAGTTGTAACTCTTCTTGATTGGCAGATAGTACTTTTAAATTAAGTTGATCCACATTACTGATTAAATCATCGGTAATATTATTTGGTTCAGATTCAATTAGTAGGCTTTCTTGCCCACGTGTCATGGCAAGAAAAACATCAGCCAGTAATTCCGCGTCTAGCAAAGCACCATGTAAAGTGCGCTTTGAATTATCAATTTTATAACGATCGCATAATGCATTGAGGTTGTTTCGCTTACCGGGATGAAGTTCCTTGGCTAATTTCAGCGTATCCGTGATCTGATTGCAATAATTATCCAAGGGTTTTTGTTTAGCCAAGCCAAGTTCGTGGTTGAGAAATCCGACATCAAAGGGCGCATTGTGGATAATTAATTCTGCGTTATGAATAAAAATCAAGAATTCTTTCGTGATATCAGCAAATCGTGGCTTGTCCTGTAAAAACTCGCTGGTCAGTCCATGCACTTGCAGAGCACCTTCATCACTTTCACGATCAGGATTAAGATAATAATGAAAATGCTGTCCCGTTAATTGCCGGTTGCATAATTCAACAGCGGCAATCTCTACAATACGATGGCCAAGCTTGTGTTCCAGGCCTGTTGTTTCAGTATCTAATACGATTAGTCGCATATTTAATTTGGTTTACATCTTGGTAGCAATTTTTTCTACGCCACGATTGGCCAGCTCGTCAGCACGTTCATTTCCAGCATTCCCAGAATGACCGCGCACCCAGAACCATTCAACTTCATGTTGCTGCACCAGTTGATCAAGCGATTTCCATAAATCATCATTTTTAACAGGCTTTTTGTTGGCCGTACGCCAATTTCGCGTTTTCCAACCTGGCATCCACTCTTGCATGCCTTTTTGAACATATTGGGAATCTGTATGCAAGTGTACTTTACATGGTCTTTTTAGTGCTTCTAAAGCACGAATAGCGGCCAGCAGTTCCATACGATTATTAGTTGTCGTTTCTTCACCACCAAATATTTCTTGTTCGCGGTCATTATATTTTAATAATGCGCCCCAACCTCCAATACCTGGATTCCCCTTACATGCGCCATCAGTATATATTTCAACAACGTTATTACTTGTTAAACTCATGAATTATCTGACCTGGAACTTTTGTGCAATGGATTCTGTTTGAATTTTCATCAACAGGCGTTTCATTTAGTTTCTGTGTTGCCGGCGCCAATTTTTTCTTTCCGGCTAAACTATTCTTCCAACCGGGTTTAATAATATGCATGCCATGCCTGTGTTTAATGGCGTGAAGAAAATAAACCCCACCTGATATTGGCCACCAGCGATCTCCGGCTGCCTCCATAAATTTAAAACGTTCACGCCACTTTTCTTGACTGAATGGCGGAATATAGCAATACAAGCGGCCTCCGGCCATCTCAAAATCAAGTAACCTAAGCCAGTCTTTAAGTTTGGAGAGTGGGATAAAATGGCCATTCCAGGGGAATTCATGGCGCGATGATTTTAAATAGTGGCGGGTACCCCATAAACTGAGCGGATTAAAGCCTGCAATGACAATATGACCTTCCGGTCTTAGAATTCGATGTGCTTCACATAGAATTTGGTTCGGATTCTCATTAAACTCGAGTACATGTGGCATTATTATAAGATCGACGCTATCACTTTTAATGGGCAAATAATCCGCAATAGCACGTAAAGATGGAGTGTTGTTCGGTTCAATTGTAAACTGCAGTGGCATGCGATTTAATCGTAGAAAGCTAAATTGAGACCAGCCGATTTGAACCGCGTTGTATCCAAAAATATTTGCCACAACTTGATCAAAATAACGAAACTCGTGGTCAATTAGATATTGTCCAAGCGATGTTTCAAACCATTGCTGTTCAGTTTGTACTGACATATAGAATAATGAGCCGACCTTGAAACCAACTTATATTTTAAATAATTTGCGTTAAAAAACTGATAACTGGAAAAACTATGCTAAAAATTCACCCCATTCCTGCCTTTAAAGATAATTATATTTGGGTTATACACAATGAGAATTATGCCGCTGTTATAGATCCCGGTACAGCCCATCCAGTTATAGACTACTTGCAATATGAAAAGTTACAACTGGTGGCGATCTTGATCACACACCATCACAATGATCATACCGGTGGCATTATTAATTTACTGAATAAATTTAATGTGCCGGTGTATGGTCCACACAATGAATCAATCCCAACGTTATCGCACCATGTTAAAGAAAATGACGAAATCAATCTAGAAGCATTGTCACTGACATTAAAAGTGCTGGAAACTCCCGGCCATACTACCGATCATATCGTCTATTATGGCGTAAATAAAATAAAAATGTTGTTTTGTGGTGATACCTTGTTTGCCTGCGGGTGTGGAAGGTTATTTGAAGGAACAGCGCAACAAATGGTTAACTCACTAAAAAAATTGAGCAATCTCCCTGATGAGACCATGGTTTACTGCACACATGAGTATACATTGGAAAATGTACGTTTTGCTAGAACAGTAGAACCCGGAAACTTAACATTGCAAGAACTTGAGGCCACTGCGAAAGAGCTGCGCAAACAAAATATTCCCACGTTACCCACAACCATATCAAAAGAGAACGCAACAAATCCCTTTTTACGTTGCGACCAACCAGAAGTTATTCAAGGCGCCTGCAAACATCTTGGACAAACGCTCTCTGAACCGACACATATTTTTTCTACATTACGTGAATGGAAAAATAATTTTTAAATTCAATTAAAACTATTTCAGACAGGCAATTTGTATTTGTCCAATAAAAACGAGCAATTTGACTAGCACTATGTTACTTCGCTAGGCAAAATGCCCGTTTTTTAGAACTGTTTTAAACAAGCTTTAACCTAAAACTTGTCAAAGTCAGATAGTTCTACGGCTTGGCAGCACGTAATACTGGATAGAATTGCGTGAATACCTGATCGTCAGCCGCATTTTGTTGATGACATGCAGAGCATGCTGAATCTTCTTGGATTGCGCCATGTCTGGATTCACCATCAAAACCAAAATAAGCCCAGTTTCCTGGTCTGTCTGGATAGCGTTTGTCATTCTTAACCATCGCGGCAATACCACCATATTCACCTGGGAAATAACCATTTCCACTAGGTGCTTCTTTGGTGCCAACACTAACCAATTCTTTTACGATTACAGAGCCACTACGGAATTCGCCGGTTTTCTTCCAGTGCGCGTAGCTACCTGGATCAAGGTAAACATTATGGAACTCAGGGAAAGCAGCTGCGCCATCATTCATATCATTTGGTGTAACACTTGCGCCAATAAAGACCCATGTACGATAGTCTCTCGGTGTATACAATTCGTTATCAGCTGTGAATCGGCCATAAAATCTTTCATCGGAAGCAACTGCTTGTGTCGCCATACCTAACATACTGCCCAACAGTAATGGAGCAATACTGCCTAATAAAGCTTTTTTAAACTTTGACATAATAAGCCCTTAAAATAGTTAATGGAAAAGCACAGAAAACAACCAAAAACGAGAACCCAGAACCCTCGGCTGTCTCCCCTCCGGTATGGTAGACAGACAAACCCGCCACGTCAAGAGAGATAACATCCCGATTACCAATTAAAGCAAAAATAATTAATTATCATCAACAGAATCAACATATAAACCCAAAGTAAGCCTGTTCAGAATTATAAGAACCATGAGAAAAACAGATTGGGCTAAGAAACAAACTGAAAAAACAACAGCACACACCCATGCCACTGATTTATAATCATTATTATATTATGAAAAAGGGCTGAATCATTGTTATAACTCAATTCCCATTTAATTATTACTTAAACATTCATACAAAGCCTTTTATAACACGGCCTGAGTCAGGTATAATCCTGCGCTTCGGGTCGTTAGCTCAGCTGGTAGAGCAGCGGACTTTTAATCCGTTGGTCGAGAGTTCGAATCTCTCACGGCCTACCAGAAAAAACAGGGGGTTAGCAGAAATGCTAATCCCTTTTTTATTGTCACGGGGCACTGTTGGGGCAATAGCGAAAAACAAACTACAACAAAACAGCCTTCGCACACCTTATCAATTCCATTCATTCTTGTTTTTCACACCCTAACAAACACACCACAAAAGCCACAAAAGCTCCCCCACTTTATTTCCAGATGCCCCATAAATGCCCTATTGTTAATTATATTAAACTTAATTGTTTATATATATTAATAATTTCTTATAATATCGCATGATTGCATATCCGTTGTTGTAATTAATCGTTCTTTGCTGTAGCCTGTAATCAGTGTTTAATCACTTGCGGGGTAACAATGGCAAATATTGAAAGGCGTATTTCCAAAGACGGCAAAACCAGCTACCGGGTAAAAATAAGATTAAAAGGCTTCCCTTCTCAATCGGCCACATTCGAGCGGCTAACTGACGCCAAAAATTGGACGCAACAAACAGAATCAGCAATTCGTGAAGGCCGCCACTTCAAAACAACGGAAGCAAAACGCCATACCCTGGCTGATTTGGCAGACCGTTATTGCCGTGATGTGCTGGCTAAGAAGCCAAAGAACGCCCGTGATCAAATTCGGCAATTTGAATGGTGGAAAAGTGAATTAGGTAGCCATACTCTTGCTGATGTTACCCCTTCGCTACTAGCTCAATACCGCGACAAACTAGCTAGCGGCATTACATCGCATGGCAAACCACGTTCACCTGCAACTGTAAACCGCTACATGGCCGCCCTATCAGCCGCCTTTACAACAGCAGTTAAGGAATGGGGATGGATGGAAGACAACCCCATGCGGAAAGTCACCAAGCCAAAGGAACCACGCGGGAGAGTTCGCTTTTTGTCCGATGACGAACGAAACCGTTTATTAAAAGCCTGCAAAGAATCAACCAATCCTTATTTATATACCGTTGTCATATTGGCATTATCCACAGGCATGAGACAAGGCGAAATTATGGGCTTAACCTGGGATGTGGTTGATTTGAATCAAGGGCGAGCAATTCTACATGAAACCAAAAATGGTGAGCGCCGTGCCGTTGCAATTACCGGTCATGCTTTGGAAGTTTTAAAAGAACTTAATAAAGTACGTCGGATTGATTGCAATTTACTTTTCCCCGCCAAGGAAAGTACACCACAAAAGCCACAGAAGCCCATAGATTTGCGTACCCCGTGGGAAACAGCCGTAAAGAAAGCGGAACTTAAAGACTTCCATTTCCATGATTTACGTCATAGCGCCGCATCATACCTTGCCATGAATGGTGCAAGTCTGGCTGAAATTGCCGAAGTATTGGGGCATAAAACTTTGCAGATGGTGAAACGTTACGCTCATTTATCCGAAGGGCATACCGCCCGCGTGGTGGCCTCTATGAATGATAAGATTTTTGGAGGGACAAAATGATTTTCTATGTGTGGTTTGTGCTAAATACGGGGTATTTACTTGAGCATGAGTGAAAAACACATCGATAAGAAGGCTAAACGAAAGAAAGCTCTCAAACGAAACCTCGAACTTGCCCTCACTCCAGAGGGCTGTGGAGGAACTTTGAATATAAAACACAAGGCTTGGTCGCCGCAGCAAATACCTGATTGGGAATTCTGGCTAAATATGCCAGAAGTAGAGCTTTGGCAAGCATGTGCTCTTTCACTTAATGTAGATCCTGACTCAGTAGCTCCGACCAACGATGGAATGGGCGGAGAATCATTTTTCAAGGAGTCAAGTTTCCCTAATGAAGAAATATGGGAAGCATTTCAAAAAAGGCGTCGATTACTTAAGGCGAAAATGCAATGGCAGAATCGTTATGATTCTCACTCTATTGGTCTTGGCGACTTCGTAAGGTTAGTATTGTGTTTATCTAGTCCATGGGATATGCCGCAGGAACTTGTTGCATTAGCGCAGAAGCCGGAAGTGCAGACTAATGCACCAGCGACAGAACCGACACAAGAAAAGCAAAATAAAGATCGTGAGATCAATCAGGAATGGCAAACAAAACTTCAAAGCATGGCTGAAGATGAAATAAAAGAAGGAAGAAATTCACAAGCAACGAAAAAAAGGCTAGCTTATAAACTTTCCAAAATTATTGGAGTGGATGCAGCAACAATTGAACGTAATACTCGAAAAACCTGGAAGTTTCATTAATTCCGCCTAACTGCTTTTTTTCGCCTAAATATCATTATGAATTAAAAGGATAATTTATAATTAGGCAGATTTGAAGTGCCTGTTTTGCCTTGGTTTAATAATTGTTAAGTGATCGGTGCAATACCGCACCGCAACGAGCATATTATGAAAGGCAAATACGATGCAAGATGCTACTGTTTCACAAGCGTTTAAGTCCACTTATCCAGATGTACCACAACCTCCAACACTACTAACTGTTCGCCAATTTAGCGATAAACATTCGGCTTTTCCACAAGGGAGCCTGCGTAATCTAATTTTTCTTTCTGAAAACCGCAAGACTTCCAAAGGCACTATCATAGGTAACGGACTAGATATTGCACTCGTAAGAATTGGAAAAAAACTGTTGATAGATGAAGCCAAGTTTTTTAAATGGGTTGATGCACTGCAGGAGGTGAAGTAATGAAAGCCTCCCTCCAATCACTTCAGAATATAAAATCCTATATACCACCATCCGAGTTTTACCGCGCCGAATTGGCAGCAATGCCGCCGCCCCGTGGGGGTGGATGGCGTGACGGTGGCCTATGCCCTTTTCATAATGATGAACACACTGGAAGTTTTCGGGTAAATCTTGAAACTGGGGCTTTTAAATGCTTTTCATGCGGAACTAAAGGTGGAGATATTATTGCCTTCATTCAGCAAAGGGACGGTTTAAGCTTTCCGGAAGCGATGGAAAAGTTAACAAATGAATGGGGGCTGTGATGAAGGGCATACCCGAAACATTCAACGATAAACCGCGCCGCCATGTGTGGGAGTACAGCGATGTTCAAGGTAAACCACTTGGCTATGTTGCCCGCTTTGATGATCAAGAGAAAAAGGAGGTAATACCTTATTTTAAACATAACAATGGTCATGATTGGCAAAGTGGCAGCATAACCAAAAACCGCCCTTTGTTTGGATTGGATATATTGGAGGAGGCAGACATAACTCACGCTATATTCATAGTTGAAGGGGAGAAAGCCGCCGCCGCCCTGCAATCGTTAGGATTGGCAGCGATTACGTCACAAGGTGGCAGCAGTGCGGCAGCTAAAACTGACTGGCAGCCACTTGATGGGCGTGAGCGCGTTTATTTACTTCCAGACAATGATGAGCCGGGGGAAGGCTATATTAAGGACGTAGCTGCAATCCTGGCGTGTCAAAAAAAGCCGCCCGCTTTGTCTATTGTGCGTTTGCCGAATCTTCCACCAACCGGTGATGTTGTCGACTGGATAACCGCCCAAATTGATAATGTTTTACTTGATTGGGATGGTTTTGCACCAATACCAAAAAGTGTGATGGAAAATGGTACTTTGCTGGCAGAATTCCAGAAAGTTATTAAAGAGTGTAGTGAACCTGTACCCGATGAATGGAAAGCAACAACGGAACTGACACATGTAACCGATTGGCAATCACCCATAAGCCTCGAATCTGCCAAGCTTCCACCATGGCCGGATGATGTTTTTCCGAGAAGCATTCAAGACTTTGCAACTGCTTTAAGTACATCAACTGAAACACCGCCCGAATTATCAGCGATGATGGTGCTAGCAGCAATAAGCGCCGCTTCTCAAGGTAAATATCGTGTACGAGTGAAGCCTGATTACTTTGAACCGGTGAATATTTGGGCATGCGCAGCACTTCCACCAGGTAGCCGTAAAACAGCGGTACAAATGGCGGCCACTGCGCCACTGGCAGCATGGGAAAAGTCACAGTGTGAAAAGTTAGAGCCTGAAATAAAGGAAGCACAAGCAAATGATGCAACTATACGCGAACAAGTTAATTTTTTGCGTAAACAGGCAAGCAAGGCTAAAGGCGCAGAGTTTGATCAGTTAAAAAAAGAAATTGCTGGTATTGAAGCTGCAATGCCTGAAATTCCAAAAGCGCCGCAGATATGGGCGCAAGATGTAACGCCGGAAAACTTGGGCACTATCATGGCTGATAATAATGAGCGCATGGCCATATTGAGTGATGAGGCGGGTATATTCGATATATTGGGCGGTAGATATTCCGGGGGTATTCCTAACCTTGATTTATTCTTGCAAGGTCATGCAGGAAGCCAGGTAAAGGTTAACCGTGGCAGCCGTCCACCTGTATTTATGCAATCGCCTAATTTAACAATGGGGCTATCACCACAGCCGGAAGTGTTACGTGGATTAACAGAAAAACCAAGCTTTCGGGGGCGCGGTCTACTTGGCCGTTTCCTGTATGTATTGCCACCTTCAAACCTTGGCTATCGTACTTTGGACGCAAGCCCTATGTTTCCAGATTATCGTGCTCGTTATGATGGCATTTTAACGGGCATATTAAATCAGGAAATGGCCAGCGATGATCAAGGTGAGCCATGCCCACATATCTTAAAAATTACTGATGATGCTTTGCAAGCTTGGCAAACCTTCGCCCACAAGATAGAAGCGGGAATGAGAGAAGGTGGAACCTATGCGCATTTAACCGATT
>JAJFJK010000202.1 GCA_021774075.1 Nitrosomonas sp.
GGTTTTTATTTGGCTTCGCGCGTGTGGCTGTAAATACTGCCTATTGATGTTTACATACTACTTGAATATATTTCAAAGTCTCAGGGAAAGGTCAGGCTATACTCACAATGTTTGCTGACTTTCTGAGGAGACTCTATTTAAGGATAAATCAACTAGTAGCACGCCCCGGATGGAGGAAGCTAGACATCAACATCTGACATCCATGCCATAAATCAAGGCACTCAGACTTAATCGTTGATAAGATTTTACTGATTTTTGGAGTCAGGGTCTTGCATCGCGCAGTTACGCGGCAAATTCGGCATGTTTCATACACAATGCAAGACCTGAGTCATTTAGCGTTTGTTACAATTAAGCGTTATGCTGGTCACGCCTTCATTGTTTCACTTGCATTGTCGGCTGTATCCGCTGCTACTGTTTCCGTGGCATTACCAGAGGCACCACCAGAAGTTTCGGTAGCACTAGTCGATGTGCTTGCATTACTGACCACATCTTGCACTGCATCTACTGCTTCACTTGTTGCGTTTTGCACTGAACTTGCTGCATTACTAGCGGCCTCTTTCGCCGCACCCACAGCACTATCTGCCGCTTCTTTAGCACTATCAGCAATGCTTTCGGTTGTGCTTGCTACATTTTTAGCCACTTCCTGTACAGCATTTACAGCTTCAGATGTTGCGTCTTGCGCTGATTCTGCCACCTCACCAGCCGTATCTTTCGTTCCGCTCAGTAAATCTTTTACTTTATCGAAAAATCCCATACACCCTCCTTTTATCAAGTATACAAGTGACACGTAAGCCGCCGGTCAATCCACACACAACAGCAGATAGTAAAAATCCACCATCTAAAAGACTATTATATTCAGAATAATCCGGTGGTTAGTTGAACTATATCATCAATTATGCTTTATCCTAAAATCTTCCGTTAAAAAAAAGGGTTATTATTACAGTTTTGTGAACAATAAAGATACAGTGTAATAAGTGTGAGCGCTTTTCACGAAGCCTATGGTCCAACTAAATCTTGTAAATTTGATCTTGATTCATGAATTGATTGGGAACGTCTTGCGTTATAATTGGGTCACATATAACTATTCAACCACTTAGTTTCCAAGCATCACTTAGCTCAGGTTGATATAACAACACCGCACTATTTAATGATTTGTTATGAATTTAAAAAAATATAAAGCTTTTATTTTACTCTGCGTTCTGTTTTCCTTTCTTGTTTCATTTCCTGCAATGGCAAATAAATCCGTTTATGGTTACCTGGAGCCTGTCACGCTCCACCCCAACAAAATTCCGCTAACCGCCAAATTGGATACCGGGGCCAGAACCGCTTCGCTCTCAGCAACAGATATTCAGCTGTATGAGAAAGATGGAAGAGAATATGTGAAGTTTAAGGTTTCGCATCCTAAGATTGAACAATCTCCAGATTATAATTTGCCGCTTATCCGGCAAACAAGAATCAAGGAACGCGTAGATGAAAGTACGCGCTCGAAAAATAACCGCGCGCGCCCTGTTGTAAATATGCGAATCTATTTTGATGGCAAGCCCTACGAAATCAGAGTCAACTTGATCGACCGTTCCAATTTCTCGGCACCCATGCTATTAGGTCGCAGAGCACTGGAAAAGCTGGGGGTGATTGTTGATAGCACAACAAAAAACACCATTCTGAAGAATAAATCTTAAAATAGCATCTTTTTCTTCTCAGAAACCTTACACAGGCTCAGCTCGCAGCGCTTTAATCAAACCCACACAACCCAACAACAGCAAAAAACTCTGTGGCAAGCCTGCTGAAACTGAAGCAGCCTGAAGTGCTTGCAGCCCGCCTGCCAGCAATAAAACAGCGGCTGCGGCACCTTCGGATACACCCCAAAACACACGATTGGCGACAGGCGGGTTTGGATTACCACCGGATGTCACCATATCGTCAACAAATGACCCGGAGTCAGAAGAAGTGATAAAGAAGATAACTGCCAACACAAGCCCCACCCACTGCATGACGGTAGCCCAGGGCAGATGTTCAAGTAATACATGTAATGACATGGCCACATTTTCCATGACAGGACCCACCATGCCACCATCCCCTTGGTCTTCTATGTAAAGCCCTGTCCCGCCAAATACCGAAAACCACAGAAAATTGATCAATGTCGGAATTAGCAACACAAAGCCGACAAATTCTCTGACCGTTCTACCCCTCGAAATGCGTGCCACAAAGATGCCCACAAAGGGGCTCCAAGAAAACCACCAACCCCAGTAAAATAATGTCCAATGCGTTTGCCAGTCAACATCAGGGCGCAAATCCAACCACAAGCTTGTTGGTACAAAATTTTGCACATAGTCTGAAAGTGTTGAAACAAAAATCTGTACTTGATAACCCGTGGGTCCCGTCAAAAAGACAAAGATCAAAAAAAACCCCATCACCACGCAGTTAACAATACTCAGAAAGCGAATACCTTTTGAAACACCACTCACTGTTGAGATGGTCGCCACTGCAGTAATTAAGCTAATAATCCAGATTTGCACCGTTACAGAATAGTCAATTGCAACCATTTGACTCAAACCTGCATTAATCTGCATGGCGCCAAGCCCTAAAGATGTGGCCACGCCCAACAGTGTGCCAACAGTACAAAAAGCATCAGTAGCATGACCTAACCAGCCATGAATACGTGAGCCAAATAATGGGTAGAGTAAAGTGCGGGGCGCCAGCGGCAAACCCTGGCGATAATGCAGTAGCGCAATGGATAGTCCAAAAACGACATAGATAGCCCAGGGATGTAACCCCCAGTGGAAAAAACTAAATCGCATGGCTTCTTCTACTGCAGCGGGGCTTCTTGGCTCCGCTGTCGGTGGCATTTGGTAATGGTGGAGCGGCTCCGCCACACCCCAAAAAACCAGTCCCATCCCCATACCCGCAGCAAAAAGCATTGACAGCCAGGCGAGATAACTAAATTGAGGCAATTCACCCGGTTTACCTAAGCGTATTTTCCCGTATTTGCTAAATAACAACCAAGCAACACAACCCACCATCACAATGGTGATGAATATGTAATACCAGCCAAAGTTTTCCGCAATGAAGTGTAAAACGGTGCCAAATAAGCTGCCCGCAGTTTCACTCCAAATGCCAGCAAACAGTATTAACGCAATATTTATGGCAGCCGCGACAAAAAATACCGGCGGCAATATTCCTTCACGCCATTCACGCATCAATTGTGTAGAATGAGAAATAAGCTGCTTCATTGGGCCTAAAAACCGCAGTTGATAGAGTATTTCTGTTATTCATTCTAACAAATGAGAGTGAATAGTGGCTGTTGTTATGCGCATTCGGCCATGTTTTCAACATCAAACACGAATAAGAGCAAAAACCATGACACAACGCATAGCATTAGTTACCGGCGCATCCAGTGGCATTGGCAAAGCAACGGCAGAACTTCTTGCCAGCAATGGCTATTATGTATTTGCCATGGCACGGCGCATGCACAGGCTGGAACAAATACGCTCAGATAACATTGAACCCATTTGTCTGGATGTAACCAATGCAGAGGCCATACGCACAGCGGTAAAACATGCCATGACGACTAAAGGGCGCATTGATGTGTTGGTGAACAATGCGGGCTATGGTCAATTGGGTGCCATTGAATGCGTGTCTATGGAAGCCGCCCATCAACAGTTTGAAGTCAACGTTTTTGGTTATGCACGTTTCATGCAAGAAGTTTTGCCGCATATGCGTACACAGAAAGCCGGGTGTATTATCAACATTTCCTCAATCCTGGGCAGAATTTCCATTCCAGGATTTGGCTGGTATGCTGCTTCCAAACATGCCGTGGAAGCACTATCAGAAACCTTGCGCAGTGAAGTCATCAAATTTGGAATTAATGTAGTCGTCATCGCGCCGGGGTTGATCAAAACAGAATTTGCAGCGAAAGAATTTGAGCTACTAGAAACCGTTGCACACCCACCTGCTTATCAAAAACTGCTGACCGCACTGCCTCGCCTGTTGGCTGGAGAACCCCAAGCCCCTGGGCCGGAAATTATCGCCCAAGCAGTGCTCAATGCAGCCACGGCATCATTTGCGCCCATGCGACATGCGCTGCCCGCTGATTCCAAAACAGCGGTTATAGCGCGGTGGTTTCTGGGTGGACGACTCTTTAATTGGGCAATCCGGCTCAAGATGAAAATCTGAAAATCCAAATGACAGTCTTTCTGCTATGCTAATGAAAAGCGGCAGGATTTAACTAATCATTCTCTGCGAAATCTTTTCGATCAGTAGCTGAAAAATGATAATAAATGGTATTCAGATAATCCGTGACATCCATAATCTCATCTTCACGCCAACCAAGTCCCAAGTTGCTCTGCCAACGGTTTACTTCTGTCTTTAAGGTGCGCCAATCCTGCACCAGCTTCTTCTCACGCCAATGAATCTCAGTGTCATGGCATGTGACACAATGTGTTGAATAGAGTAATTCACTGCGTGTTTCACTATACACTGATCGAGCGGATGTTTGGCTACTCACTGCCCATAATAAACACACCTTTATAATGAGAATCTTCGTTGCTCTAGACATTAGCTGTACCCCCCACCAAATGCATTAGTAATTTCTTTGTTCATCAAGACCATGAATAGTTTTGTTGAAAATAAACACTGATTTTCATTGATGTCGTTAACCACTGCTGAAATAATTAACTTGAAGGCCGCCAAGCTGATACACCATAATATGCTGCAACAATAGAAGCCAATAGCCCTTCAATCCAAATGATGATTGTTTTACTTCCTTCTATTGATTTTAATGGCTATGTCGCAATTAATTGTTGAAATTGCCTTGTTTTCCCAAGAGCTGATAGAAAACAGAAAGTTGGTGTAATGTTTCGACCGAGACGATCAATCATTCGATGCCACCCCAGATAATTCCCAAGATAGCGT
>JAJFJK010000203.1 GCA_021774075.1 Nitrosomonas sp.
CAATCAACTTGCGACCACCGCCTTTAACTTTGGCTTTGATTTTGAAATAGAAGCTTGCTGCAGCTTGCGGGTCAAGATCCCATATCAGCGTAGATATCCCATCCAACGACGCTAAGTAAGAGAGGTTGACGGCAGTCGCTGTTTTGCCGACACCACCCTTAATATTGTAGATCGCAATCACTTTCATATATTTCCCCCCATGTAGTCAACCGTTTTGTCGATGTCGTTTTTGTTGCGTGTATCAATAAACAATAACCTAAATTCTGCCTGATTGGCGTTGGAGGAAAATACTTCGAATGCGTCGGAGAAGTGCTTTCGCGTTGTCTTTTGTTTTTTTTGTAATGTTATGACCAGGGCCTGGATTGCGTTGCTTGTGCCTTTCTCTAGAACGTTTGCCGCACGCATGTGATCGAGAAATTGTTCGAGCATAAGTGTCTGCACCGAATAATCCTGAAAATCACCCAACAGGCTTTGGAACTGTTTCAATATTTTGATCGCATGGGAGATCTCCCGTTCGGAATAAAGGCTCTTGAAAAACGCCATCAGGTAACGCAATTTCTTGCAGGTTTTGCGTAGCTCGTGCAAGTCTTCATCGGGGGATTCCGGCTTGATGGCTTTGCCTTCTTTTAGCACCTTGCGGTACAGCTTCCATATGAATTCGTCTGCCAAGCTTAAAATATCACGGTGCGCATTCGGGGCCGACTCGGTTGTCGAGATGGGTCTAAGCAGAAATGCACGCCAATCTGTTATCAATTTGTTAAAGCGCTTTGATTGTAATGTGTCGACCAGTTTTTTTTGTTCAATGTCACGTTGTTGTCGTAAATACGCATGCAGCGGTTGCAAGGCTTGCCGGTGTTTTTCAGGTATGCTGTTGCTGTAAGTATCAAAATTCAGCAGATAAACATCAAGATCACGCACCGGTGCTGTTGCTTGTCCCAACCACGCAAACTCGTTTATGTATCGACTGATGCGACTGGCCGGAAAAACCAGTTTGAGACGTGTCAATAACGAACGGGATTTTCGAACAGCGATGCGCAAATCATGTAAGTATTCGGTATCAATACCTTCTATCGTTCCCAGCTTATTAAGTTTGATGACATCAAGCAGACCGCTCAATATTTTTCTGGCCGCGTCAATTGCGGATAGGTTTGGGTCGAGTTTTACCTTGAAATTGGAATTGTAATCATGCGGTGTAATGCCAAGCGTTAACAACGCAAGTTTGGGCAGGTTAGCGTATGCCGGCATAAAAGACTGCGCTGCAATGAATGCGGCGAGTTTGTCGAAATCCTCGTTATATCCCTTGATTCTTTGCAGTGTCAGATATTTGCAAAGCTTTATTTCTCGCCGTGCAGTGTGTTTCTTGCAGGTCATTTCATCCAGTTTAATACGCACCAGCGCTTTGCCTTCATCATTGATAACACAAATGGATGTGGCGTGGCTGCTGATGCTGATCTGCGGTTGTAACGCCCGAACATCAATCAGTGCAGCGAGGTTATTCCTTAGCGCTGAAGGTGGAAGGTCATGTGCGAAAACCGGCACCTTGCTAAGACCGGGTATGTTTTCACCGACGACATTGTTTGCTGCATGCCACACAATTGTTTTCTGTGTGTCGATCTGCTGCATCTCAAGGTAGGCGCCTTTTTGATAGAGCAGCCAGTTAAAGGTATCAAAAATCGTGCGTTTGGTTGTTCTGCAAGACTCGACACGTACTTTAGCATAGCGTTGCAACATTTCCAGTAATTGCGCCAGCTTGAATTGATCGGGAATAGCAAAGTGTTGATGAGATAGCGTCATAAAAAAATCTGTCGAGGCTAGGAGGCTGTCCGAGAATAGAATTATCTGCTGCGGGGGAAGCTATTTTGGCCAGATTTCCCGATAATTTTCGTTAAATAGAACAACTAAGTACGCGATCATAAATATTTTAACAAAACTCGCTGATTATTACAGGGCTATGCCATTGGAAATATTAGTAACTTTTGGACGACTATGTGCTACATAAGCAACTCACTTAATCCGTCATTCCCGCATGTTCTTAGCGGGAATCCATTGCCAATCTGGATTCCCGCCAGAAGCACACGGGAATGACGAAACTTGTTACATTAAGAGTGTTAAGTAACTTCTGAACGACTACTTATTCGCCTCAAATGATCAAAAAATATACCTCAAAATGGCTTCCCCTTGCTACGGTTACTATTCTCAGGCAGTCTCCCAGTAATTTAGCCTCAGACTCCAGTCAATAAACTTCTGGAATAAACGTCTGATCACTAAGGGGGGGTCTCACATAGCCATGCTCTTTTTGTCTTGGCGGTAACTCCATTGGTTTAGGAGACAGATCCTCATAATCGACCATACTCAACAGATGGGTAATGATATTTAATCGCGCACGTTTTTTATTATCTCCATTCACTACATACCATGGTGCCTGTTTTATATCGGTATGGGCAAACATTTTATCTTTGGCTTTGGAGTATTCAACCCACTTGGCGCGTGACTGCAGATCCATCGGGCTCAATTTCCAATGTTTGGTTGGGTGATAAATACGGGCCTGAAACCTGCGCTCCTGTTCTTCATCACTTACTGAAAACCAGTACTTGACAAGCAAAATCCCAGAGCGCACCAACATACGTTCAAACTCGGGGCAGGAACGTAGGAATTCGTGGTATTCCTCATTTGTGCAGAAACCCATGACTTGTTCCACACCAGCGCGGTTATACCAACTACGATCCATGAGCACCATTTCTCCGGCTGCTGGTAAGTGCTGAACATAGCGTTGAAAATACCATTGGGTCTTTTCCCGTTCAGTTGGTTCTGGCAAGGCGATTACACGACATATGCGGGGACTCAAGCTCTCTGTTATACGCTTGATGGAGCCACCTTTACCTGCCGCATCACGCCCCTCAAATATTACTGCCATCTTTAATTTTTTGTGCTTAATCCATTCTTGCAACTTGACCAGCTCGATTTGTAACCTTGCCAGTTCTTCTTCATACAGTTTATTTGGAATCTTACTGGGCTTTTTGGTATTTGATTCTGAACTGACGTTGTCCACTGAAGCTTTTCCAGTTGGTTCGTTTTGTGATTCTTTGGGTGGTTGATTTCTTTTGGCCATGATGCGTTTCTCCTTTCTTCTTCTGATCCTGTTGCTATTTTGAACGAATATAATGGCTATGTCGCAATTAATTGTTGAATTGAGCGTCCAATGTGTATCAGGATGTAAAAAGAGGGATGCACACCATGAAAACGATGGACTTCAAAGTTTGGATAAAATCAATTGACCGCATGAGTCGTAGGCAGAGAGATA
>JAJFJK010000204.1 GCA_021774075.1 Nitrosomonas sp.
AAATTTGGCGAAATCTCATGAAATGACCGGCTAAATTGCAAAAACGCTTATATTCAAGCTTATTCGGATTAAAATTTAGCTTAATTCGTTTTTCTACCACTTGCGCGCTTGGGCCTGTTGGAGTTTTGCAAGAGGCTCGTAAGCAATAAATTTTTTCTGTAACACAGCAGTTGGGATGAAATCTGGATTTTTAGAAGTGCCCTTATTCAATTAATCGATGTTGAATGGCATAGCGAACAAGTTGCGCATTATTCTTCATGTTCATTTTATCAAGAACACGAGACCGATAAGTGCTGACAGTTTTGACACTGAGTGACAATTTCTTTGCAATGGATGTCAGAGATTCCCCGGTAGCGATAAGTTTAAAAACATGAAATTCTCGATCTGAGAATGTGCTATGAATTGCTTTATCATAACTAGGTGTAGGATTAAATAATAATTTTTCAGCTAACTCCGGATTAACATATTTTCCGCCTTTAGCTATTCGACGTATTACACTGATGAGTAGATCGGTTGGACAATCTTTAGTGAGGTAGCCCGATGCGCCAGAGCGTATCGCGCGAATAGCATATTCATCTTCTGGATACATACTTAAGACAAGTACGCGATAATCTGTATCTTTAAAAGGTATTCTTTTTAGTACCTCTAAGCCACTAATATCGGGCATATTAATATCTAATATTATAATATCGCATTCATGCTCGCGTATTTTCTTTATTGCGTCACTTCCATTTACAGCTTCTGCAACGACAACAATATCGCCAGTTTCACTAAAAATTCTTTTTAAACCATCACGAAATAATTCATGATCATCAGCGATTAAGGCCTTAATCATTGGCTATTTCTCTAAGATCTTTTTGAAAATTTTGTATCGGCACTTGTAATTGTATGACACTCCCATTTGAATGAGATCCTTTTATTATTAGTTGAGCGCCCATTTGTTTAGCGCGTTCATGCATACCAATAATCCCAAAAGACTTTGGGTTTATTAATTGTTCTTTGGTTATTCCAATACCATTATCTTTAATTTTAAATAAAATATGATGGTCTTTTTCTTCAATATACATTTTTACGATAGTGGCTTGAGCATGCCGGGTTATATTTGTAAAAACTTCTTGAATAATCCTAAAGATAGCGGTTTCACGATTCTTATCTAGTTCTGGAATATTCGGCACACTTAAAGTTAAATGGCACTCAATATTCATACGTTGTTCAAATTCACGAATTAACCATTCAATGCCACCATGAAGCCCCAGATTATCCAGAACATTTGGCCTTAAATTTGTAGAAACTCTACGTGTCGTTTCTATGGCTTCACCTGTCAATTGATATAGTGACTTAATTCTTTCATGCATTGGATTAGCGGTTACTTTTTTGGATAGCCAATCCAGATCCATTTTTAAAACTGTTAACGTACCGCCAATCACATCATGAATTTCACGCCCTATTCGTGTTTGCTCTTCTTCTCTAATATTCTGTAAATGTTCAGTTAAGTCATGCAAATTAGCAATCATTTGTCTGTGATCAGATATATCTTTAATCATACATAAATAACAAACCTCTGCATCTTCACCAGTATCAAATGGTACAACTGACATTTCTATCCAGATAATAGAGCCATTTGGGTGAAGAATTCTTTTTGTGATCTTAGAACTGGGTATTTTATGGTTATCTAACAGCGCCATACTCTGTAAATAAACTTCCAAGTCTTCAGGATGTATTATATTAGCTTGGCTAATCTGGATTAGTTCATCAATAGTTCTACCAACAATTGATGCATACATTGGATTTACATCCAGGAATTTTCCTGTTCGAAAATTAATAAGCGCAATGCCTAGTGGCGCTTTTTCAAAAATTGTTTGGAATCGCTGCTGTGCTTTTTTAGCACGTTCTTCAGTTCGTTTACGTTCTATAGAATATTGTATAACACGCGCCAAGGCCCCTTCGGTTAAAGCGCCTTTTACAAGATAATCCTGTGCGCCCGCTTTAATGGCCTGAAGGGCAAGTTTCTCATCATTCCTGGAAGATAATACAGTGATTGGAATACTTGCAGCATTCTTGTGTAGTCTATTAATTGTTTCTATACCACTACAATCAGGCAAGCCAAGATCCGATAAGATTAAGTCAAAAGATTGCTGCTGAATTAATTCAAGTGCTTCACTCATACGGTTGGCATGTACCAATGTAACTTGGTTGCCCATTGCTTGTAACAATTCATGTTTAACAAGAATGGAGTCAAAAGATTGCTGCTGAATTAATTCAAGTGCTTCACTTATACGTTTGGTATGTGCCAATGTAACTTGATTGTCCATTGCTTGTAACAATTCATGTTTAACAAGAATGGCATCAGTTTCACTATCTTCAATTAGTAAGATGTGAATCGTATTCATAATGATTTTTGGAGTATTGGTAATGTGACAACATTAAACCAGAGACTCTGTATTGCATTTACAACTTTAATACAGCCATCAAAATCAACTGGTTTCCTAATATAACAATTTGCACAATTGATGTAGGCAGCATTAATATCTTTATGAGATACAGAAGAAGAATAAATAATTACTGGAATGTTCTTTATATTAGAACCCGCTTTAAGCGCTATTAATATTTCAAGGCCATTTTTATTTGGAATATTTAAATCTAAAAGAATAATATCTGGTTGAGGAGCTTCTGCATATTGACCCTGTTGGTTTAGAAATGCCATTGCTTCTATTGCATCTTCAGCCACATATACTTCACAATTAAATTCACTGAATTCAAATTCTTTTTTGATTAACATGAAATCGAGTGGATTGTCCTCAATCATTAAAATTCCGCCACCCCGTTTAGGGATCTTATAATTCAAATTATTTTCTGATCGTAAAATAAAAATTTGATCCTTGATTCGGTTGTGATTCAACCCAAATTCGTCCACCATGATATTCAACAATCTTTTTACAGATGGCCAAACCAATGCCCGTTCCGGTATATTCTTTTTGGCTATGCAGGCGTTGGAAAACCCTGAAAATTTCATCAATATGTTGAGTTTCTATACCGATCCCATTATCGGCTACAGAAAAGACCCATACATTAGCTTTGAACTCTGCACTAATATGTATTTTAGGTGGTTGTTCTCTTTGGAATTTAAGCGCATTATTAATAAGGTTTGCAAATAATTGCGTAAGCTGAGAAGGGACACCTTTGACGATAGGAAGCGCATCATAGGTAATAACCGCATTGCTTTCTCCAATAATAACGGAGTAATCAGTTAGTATATTCTCAATCATTATCGCGCAATCAACGGTAACAGGCGATTGATCTGCATCAACTTGAGAGTAACTTAATAAATCATTAATCAAAATTTGCATTCGCTTGGTACCTGCTACTGCATGCATAATTAATTCATCAGCATGTTCATCTAGTTGATCATCGCAATACTTTTTTAGCAACTGGACAAAGCTGGTTATTGCTCTAAGTGGTTCCTGTAAATCATGGGTTATCACATAAGCAAACTGTTCTAGCTCATCATTTGAACGTGCCAGCTCTGCGACTTGTGCCTCCATCTGTTGTTCCAATTGTTTATGTTTGGTAACTTCAGTTCTAATGGCTACATATTGATATGGCTTCCCTACTTGATCCATGAATGGCACAATTGTTGTATTTACCCAATAGAAGGAGCCATCTTTAGCACGATTTCTAATATTTCCATGCCATATGTTCCCTGCTTTAATTGTTTCCCATAAGTTACGTATAAAATCTTTGGGGTGGTATCCGGAATTTATAATTCGGTGATCCTTTCCCAATAGCTCCTCTATCGAATACTGGGATAACTCACAGAACTTTTTATTAACATGTGTAATTCTTCCACGCCTATCGGTAATCGCAATGATGGCATGTGAATCCAATGCACTTTCTATTCTTTTGATTTCTTCTAAGCGTGTTTCCCGAGCATCAAATTGTTGCTTTCGTTCTAGCCATAAGCCCAAATCATCAGCAATAGTATTCAAGAAACTTTGTTCTTCTGGTAAGAAACAAGTGTTGTTATCTTTATAGAAAACATATATTTGTCCACAAACTGTTCCATTAACAATAATTTGTGCTGAAAGGACCTTAGAAACGTTTTCGTCAAATTGACCAGTAGTGAACTGTCTGCCATCAATCTCAATAACGGGAATTGAAACCTTAGAGTCATGCATTGCTGATGCAATGTGATTAACAATTCGTTTGCATAGTTCTTCAACAGATTGCAATAACATCATGTCATGACAAATGTCATACAGACTGGCAAGTTTTTCTATCTTATCGTGAAGGTGTTCTCTACTTTGTATTTCGGGATTGGTTTGATGAACTACTAACTCTCGTATGAGCTTTGCCGTTCTTGTCGATGATTTTGGGCCAGCTTGTGCCATCAAATTTTGTAAACGTTCTTCAGCACGATGATACAGTTCTGCTGATTGTGCCTTAGCAGGAATATCTTTGTCATGGCTCATAAGATCCCTTTACGACTAATCAAAAAATGTAATCATGTTTTATAATCCTAACATTTTCCACTGCTGTCTCGTTAGTATGTAAGTAAAGAAGCCTGATGCAGCCATAATTGTATAATATGTTGTCTGCAACCTGTTGAATCGGATAGAAGAATCAGGCCATGGCTCATTGTAATGCGATCTTCTCTTAAATACTAAACTTGTTCAGAGACATAAGATTTAGGCGCTTGCAAATGAGCATCATACAAGTCGTTTTTTCCATATTGCGCCCAGAAGGTCTCAATTTGTAACAGCACTACTTACCCAGTTTTTAAAAGGCAATAAAGCTAATTTAAAAAAGATGGAAATTTTAAGTTATACCAAGAGAAATAAATTTATTATTTTCTAGTACGTCAGATAATTCCTACGAATAATACACGTATTGTCTTACTTAAGATTAAGAAATCCCGGACAGAAAATTTTATTTAAAATACCGATAAGAAAGGTGAGCTAGATTAATTGCCGGAATTCAAAAAATATCAAATTATTTTACTTTGAGCATGCTAATGATTGGGGCCACTGGATGCAAATTCTTTTACATATTTTCTGAGAATAAATAGTTTTTAAGATAACTTTACACGCAATTACTAGATATTCCATCTTGTTATAAACTAAAAAGGGATGCAAAAATGAGAGTCAATTTACCAGTAACAGAAAATGAATATCCAATTGATGATGATACTTTGATCTTATCGACAACAGATACAAAGGGCAGAATTACCTATGTTAACCCTACTTTTGTTGAAGTTAGTGGATATCCAGTAGAAGAATTGATCGGCAAGGCTCATAATTTAGTACGGCACCCAGATATGCCGCCGGAAGCTTTTGAAGATTTATGGAATACATTAAAGGCCGGCTTACCATGGACAGGTTTGGTTAAAAACCGCCGTAAAAATGGTGATTATTACTGGGTTATTGGCAATGCAACACCGTTGGTCGAGAATGGTAATATAGTCGGCTATTTATCTGTACGAACAAAACCTTCTCGTGAATTGATAGAACAAGTGGCGCCAATCTATCGTAAGGTATTGGATGGTAAGGCACCTAATCTCAAGATTGAAAAAGGCGGTGTGGTGCGTACCGATTTAATCGGTAAATTTGCATCATTATTCCGTATGACAGTTAATAAGCGTATCGCTCTTATGTCTGGAATTCCTGCCTTATTTTTGTTGATGGTTGGGGGTGCCGGCTGGTGGGGACTCACACAAGCTTCAGTATCTGCTTCGTTAAGTAGTTTTATTGCAGGCGCAACAGTTGGCGGTATTGCATTAATGACTGTTATGACTTACTCCATGGTTAAGAACACAGTATTGCCACTGCGAGAAGCAACGAACATAGCGAATACTTTAGCTGCCGGAGATCTTAAAGCGAAATTTAACATTACTAGAACGGATGAATTTGGTGACTTATTAAAGTCCTTGGTTCAGATGGGTATTAATCTCAGAGCTACTGTAACGGATGTGCAGCTAAATGCGCAATCAGTTAGTCATGCAACTGGGGAAATTGCGACAGGCAATTTAGATTTATCGCAACGTACGGAAGAACAAGCATCATCACTTGAAGAAACGGCGGCCAGTATGGAAGAATTAACATCAACGGTTCGCCAAAATACAGACAATGCCAAACAAGCTAATGAGCTGGCGATTACGGCCAGTGAAATTTCATCTAAAGGTGGCGGTGTGATGCATGAAGTTGTTACTTCTATGTCTTCAATTAGTGGAAGCTCCAGCAAGATATCTGAGATTATTAGTGTTATTGATGGCATTGCTTTTCAAACCAATATTTTGGCATTAAATGCTGCTGTAGAGGCGGCGCGCGCTGGTGAGCAAGGCCGTGGTTTTGCTGTTGTTGCAACAGAAGTACGTAACCTGGCACAAAGAAGTGCTTCGGCTGCCAAGGAGATTAAAACATTAATTGACGATTCAGTTTCTCAAGTAGATCAAGGCACTAAACTGGTTGATGCTGCTGGCAACACAATGGATGAAATTGTTAATTCTATCAAACGTGTAACCGAAATTATGGCTGAAATTACTGCTGCATCACAGGAACAAAGCTCTGGTATTGAGCAGGTTAATCAAGCAGTAACCCAAATGGATGAAGTAACCCAACAAAATGCTGCACTGGTAGAAGAAGCTGCTGCAGCGGCAGAATCACTGGAGCAACAAGCAGTTGGTTTAGTCGGTGCTATTTCAATCTTTAAGGTTGGGCAATCTGCAACACAAAATGCAGATGTTGTTCAATTATCAGCTATGAAATCAGGAAAACAATTTCATCAGGAATCTGAAGTTAGAATGATTGCAAATCAATAGCAATGAAACTCGGACAGACTCCTAGTAATGCCATCAATACAAATTTGATGGGGTGCTAGCCGATAACTGGTTATGTTGGCCATTAGTGGGTAAATTACCACTAATGGCCAATTTTATTTCCAAATCAAATTGTACTGATTTTGGCTCAAAACAAATCAGTGCTTCGTTTAGTACTTGACAAGTTTTAATGGACGCGTATTGTTTCAATGTCTATGAGCTTATAAGTATATTGTGAAACAATTAATTTTATTTATGTTACTTACTGTATCTGTTTCGGGGTGGGCTGATACGGATGTGCAGATACGTCAGCTTGAAAAAGCGTTGTTACGGGTACAGCAAGAAACCCAGTTTACTTACCAGCAATTTATAATGACTCAGGAAATGCGCCGCAATGAACTACATGAAGTGCCGCTTTCAGTGTTGCCAAGTACATCGGCGCAAAGTGTGCCGATTCCCAAGTATGAGGATATGGTGCAATACCAACAAGAAAAGCAGGAGCGTGTTAAACAGTATACTACGGACTTAGATCGTCTTTATGCCCGCTATAAAGAATTGGAAAATGAAAAGATATTGTTGGTTGAGAAAATTAATCAGTTGGAGCAGAATCAAGAAGAATAGTGATGCTTGTTTAACCAGCAGCCATTAAAAAAGCACATCAGAAATTCTGATGTGCTTTTTTATTTACTTATAAAAGATTACAGTATTGGAATAATCATTAATGCCACAATATTAATAATCTTAATCAGTGGGTTAATCGCTGGGCCTGCAGTATCCTTGTAAGGATCACCAACGGTATCACCGGTAACGGATGCTTTATGAGCTTCGCTACCTTTACCACCGAAATTTCCATCTTCTATGTGTTTTTTCGCATTGTCCCATGCGCCACCACCGGTAGTCATAGAAATGGCGATAAATATACCTGTAATAATACAACCCATTAATACACCGCCTAAAGCTTGTGGGCCGAGGAGTACACCAACTAATACTGGAATGATCACTGGTAAGAGTGATGGAACCATCATTTCCTTA
>JAJFJK010000205.1 GCA_021774075.1 Nitrosomonas sp.
GTTTATCTCTCTGCCTACGACTCATGCGGTCAATTGATTTTATCCAAACTTTGAAGTCCATCGTTTTCATGGTGTGCATCCCTCTTTTTACATCCTGATACACATTGGACGCTCAATTCAACAATTAATTGCGACATAGCCTAATAGAAGATCAGGTTACTAACAACGCGGCACGTCCGGTAGCGGCAGCGCACCAAGTACCCAGGCAAGATGCCATCTTGGACTTCATTGTCACCCATGGATTGCAACAGGGCGTAGTAGACGTTACATCCAGCGGACAGGCAGGGCATGTTCGAGATAAAAGTTACAATGAGGGGCCTTTCGCCTTCATTTGGGAGTCCATTTATCCCAGTATCGATTTCGCCAATCTTGCAGCCCCTCCTGTTTTGGCACCTGCATTAGCTGCTGCGGTACAGGCATCTATACGGCAACGAGCGAATGCGAAAATGGGCGGCATGCTCCTGACCGTGAAGAGTAATTTAGAACTCTTCGAACAAGGAATCATGCATGGAAATGGGCATTTTCCCGCAGCCAGACTCCAAGCACGAAACGACATAAACGGACTGCCAAACGCGGTTTGGACACCCATTCAAGTTGGCGTTGTAGATGTCAGTATCGCCGCGGCAAATGCTCTTCTCCCCGGATATGCGGCACAGCCATTGCTATCCGCCATCATAGGCTGGGTGCGGGGTAGGTACAATCTGCTCGGAAATCCACATTGGTAGCCATCAAGCTCGCGTAGGGGTGCACAGCGATAGCACAGCGATAGGGTCAGGTCTAAGCACAGCGATAGGGTCCAGCGATAGGGTCAGGTCTAGATAAGATGCTTAATCTATGCTAATATCAACCCCATGAGTAGACCTATAAGAATTGAATTTTCTGGTGCCTTTTATCATGTAACCGCTCGCGGTGATCGGCGTGAAAATATTTATGATGATGAGATTGATCGAGAAAGATTTCTTGCAATTTTGGGACAAGTCATTAAAGACTTTAATTGGGTTTGTCATGCTTATTGTTTGATGAGTCAATGGGGTCAAATCTGTGTATTAATGATAAAGTGTGATATATTCCCCTTTATGTCCCGTCCATTAAGAATAGAATTTCCAGGTGCTTGGTATCATGTTATGAACCGGGGTGCAGGTTATCGGAATATATTCAACAACGATACCCACCGCATGATATTTGTGGATTTATTGTCACAGATAACCAAGATGTTTCAAGTAGAAATCCATGGGGTTTGTTTAATGGACAATCATTATCATTTATTGATAAAAACACCTAAAGGCAATCTCCAACGAGCCATGCGGCATTTGAATGGCGTTTACACTCAGCGTTATAACCGCTTAGAAGATACAGACGGCCCCTTATTTCGTGGGCGTTATAAGGCAATACTCATTGAACCTGATGCTTATTTATTAAATGTGAGCCGGTACATTCATTTAAATCCTGTGGCTGCTGGAGTGGCGTCTTTAGCCGAAGAATACCAATGGTCTAGTTATCGCGCTTATACAGGCATTGCAGCAACACCGGAATGGTTGCAAACTAAGTTTGTTCTGAATATGCTCGGAAAGCACCAGCAACGGAAATTATACCGGCTGTTTGTTGAAAAAGGCGTCGATGAAGAAACTCAGACATTCTATGACAAAAAGAAATTTCCCTCTGTAATGGGCAGTGATGATTTTAGAGAGTCGATTTGTTCTAAATTACCCACCGATACGGAAATACCGGAAATAAAGAAGCTAAGATCTACGCCTTCATTCTCATCCATTATCCAGGCTGTTTCGGTTGTATTTACCACACCTGAAGAGCAGATTCTACTAGTGGATCGAGGACGTGGAAAGAAAAACATAGCGCGTTCTGCCGCTATTTATTGTTGTCGAAAAACAGCTGGTTTACCATTGAATGAAATTGCAACCCAGTTTGGGTTAAGTCACTATGGCAGTGTGTCAGGCTCGGTCGCTAAATTTGACCGACAAATTAACGAAGATTCACATTTAGCAGAATTAATGCAAAAAGTAGATAATCTAGTTAGTAAATAGATTTGACCCCTTGTCAGATCCGCTAGAAAACCCTTGGCTCTACGTTTAACTACATACCTCAAAAATTACGTCGCTCATTGATTCATTTCCGATGTGAAAACACTATAGGTATTACGTCCAGCTTTCTTAGCATGATACATAGCAGTATCACTGTTCTTCAGCAGTGTCTTTACATCCTTGCCATCATCTGGAAATATAGTAATACCGATGCTCGCACCAATTTTTAGTTCTCTACCGTTGATATAAAAAGGGCGAACCAATGCATCTATGATCTTCTGTGCCACGACTTCTGCACTTGGACCACGAGCAATACTCGGCAGCAGCATTATAAACTCATCACCACCCAGACGTGCTACCGTGTCTTCTGCACGTACAGCAGCAGTCAGTCTTATTGCCACTTCTTTGAGTAGCAAATCACCCAGTTCATGTCCTAGCGTATCATTAATAACTTTAAAACGATCTAGATCAATGAACAGCACAGCTCCCCATTGATGACTGCGGTGAACGGAAGCTAACGCTTGCCTAATAAGATCTTGCAGTAAATGTCGATTGGGTAAACCGGTCAATTCATCGTGAGTTGCCATCTTTACGATATGCTGCATTGCCTGCTTACGCTCTGTAATATCCACAGCCATTCCCAAAAAGCCGACAATGACACCACTCTGATTCCTTAAAGCTGAGATCGTAAGCAGCACAGGAAAGCGCGTTCCATCTTTGCGAATGTATGTCCACTCGTGTTCATTCAATAGGCCTTTGCGTGATTTCGCGACGAACACTTCAAATCCAGGCTCAATCAACACCCCTAGCTCTTCAGAAAATATTTTGGCGCGTTCTACTACCTCACTCGAGTCATGAATAATGGCTGGTGTTGCTTTATCGATCATCTCTACCGCTTTGTAGCCTAGCATTCGCTCAGCGGCCGGATTGAATGTTTGAATGACACCTTCTGGCGTTGTAGCAATAATTGAGCAGCCAGCAAAATTCAATACTGCTTCTTGCCAAGCTGCTCTCGTAGCAGCTTCCTCTTCCAATTTTTTTCGCTGCGTGATATCCGCACGTATAGCAATGAATTGAAAAGGTTTACCTTCATGATCCAAAAAAGGAACAATGGTAGTGTTAACCCAGTAAATAGAGCCATCCTTCGCTCGGTTCCTGAGTTCACCTTTCCAGACGTCCCCATTTTTGATTGTGTCCCACAAATCTTGGATGAATTCTTTCGGATGATAGCCAGAGTTGATAATTCTATGGTCTTTGCCAAGCAACTCTTCACGGGAATACTTTGAAATGGCACAAAACTTATCGTTAACGAAAAAAATCTTCCCACGTGCATCAGTAATCGCAACAATTGCATGCTCATCAAGTGCGGCCTTAAGATCATTTAACTCATCACTCATCACTCATCACTCCATCGAACATCCTTTATTTCTTGAGAATATTTGAACTCTATTTTTATCTCTGATGTTATTAGCGTGAAACCAACTGTAGCCAACCAAGCAATTTCTGACATAGAAAATACCCTTTCGGATTCACACAATAGTAGCAGTAATTGGTTAGTCGTTGGAAAAACGGTGGCTGGGCGTTAACCCCAAATAATAAATCCGCTCTTTCCCAAATAGAAATGTCCGCTTATGAGTCAATTCTTAATGACAAAACTCATCATCACATTATTTACAATTCTTGAGTGCATAAGTTGTATGATCAACTGTAAAATAAAACCATGAACACACAGAAGGTGTCTATATTTATAGCCTTCGAATATAGACCTGACCCTGACCCGTGACCCTGACCCGTGCGTAGACGTGTGTGACCCCGTAGACGTGGACCCCGTAGACCTGTTATGTGGCAAGGTGGCAAGGTGGCATGTGCGTGATTTAGGTCCGGAGATGAAATGCAAACGTCTGCTATCGGCTAGGAGTGAACAGTTGACCAGAAATCGGACTAGCTATTATCGACAGACATACGAATGAGGAGAGGAGGTGCCGTCGAGTGACAGCTAAACAGTCAGCAAACGAGTTCGATGTCATTGTCATCGGGTCCGGCATGGGCGGAATGACGACGGCCACTGCGCTTTCCCGGTTGGATTACAAAGTCCTGCTGCTTGAACAAGCGCAGAAGATTGGTGGGTTGACTCATACTTTCACTCGCGATGGTTTCAGCTGGGATGTCGGCCTCCACTATTGTGGCACATTCGGCCATGACCAACTTGCGGGCCGGATCTTGGACTGGCTCAGCGGTGGAACTATCGAGTTCCGCTCGGTCGGTACCGTCTACGATACGCTGCACTTCCCGGATGGTTTCGAGATATCCGTAGGGCGCCCGGCTGAAGCCTACAAGATGGAGCTTAAAGACCGTTTCCCCGATAATGTTGCCGAAATAGATGCCTACTTCGAGGCGTTGCTGTCGGCGGAGGAAGCCGGGCACATGGTGGGTGCCGAGCGAGCAATGCCCGAGCCATTCCGTTTTGCTCATCACTGGTGGAATAAGAGCAAGATCCAGCGCTGGTGCAGTCGCACGACTGGTGAGGTCATCGCAGAACTCATCAGTAATCCGCAGCTCGCCACCGTGTTGTCGGCGCAGTGGGGCACCTATGGCGGCAAACCGAAAGAAGCGAGTTTCGCCATTCACGCCACGATCATGGGTCACTATCTTGAAGGCGCCGCCTATCCCGTCGGCGGTGCAGCCGCCATCGCAAAGGGACTTGTTCCGGTGATCGAAGCGGCGGGTGGCAGCGCCCGAGCTGGAACACCGGTTAGTGAGATATTGCTGGAAGATGGCAAAGCCGTGGGTGTGCGCAGCAAATCCGGTGAAGAATTCAACGCGCCCTTAATCGCCTCGGCAATCGGCGCAGGTGAAACCGTGAAGCGCCTGCTACCGGAGAAAATTCGCCAACAGCAGTGGGCTCGAGAAATAGCCACTTTCAAGCCGTCGATCTGCCACTTCGAACTCTTTCTCGGCTTTGAGGGAGACATCGCCCAACACGGGGCGACGCGCTCGAACCATTGGTTTTACGAAAGCTGGAACACTAATGATGCCATCTGGTCAACATCAGGCAACGAGCCAATTACAATGATGTTTGTATCGTTTTCGTCTCTCAAGAATCCCTCTCATGATCCAGGTCCAACGAACAAGCACACCGGTGATATGCTACTTTGGGCCGATTGGTCGTCGGTGGCTGAATTTGCGGATGGTGGTGCTGATAAACGAGCCGACGAGTGGGCATCGTTCAAGCAGCGTATCGAGTCTAGGATGATGGACTTCTTCATGGAGAAGTTCCCGGACCTGGCACCGCTTATCGTCTACCATGAACTTGGCACGCCACTCGCAACCGCATCGTTCACCGGCCACGAGAAAGGCGGGTTTTATGGCGTCGAAACAACCCCGCGCCGCATGTTGTCAGACGCACTCAACGCCCGCACGCCTGTTCCCGGTTTATTCTTGGCAGGCCAGGACGTTATGAGCCCAGGAATCGCTGGCGCGCTTTCGGGTGGCATGTTGGGCGCTGCGGCGATCGATCCACGTGTCTTCCAGAAACTCAGATAAGGCATGCGAATTCCAGATAGCGGGATTTGCCTTTAACAATACGGCACAGATAGCCCTAATCATTGGAGGCAATGCTGTTAAAATGGGATTCATCGTATTTATTCGGTAGTCCGGTTTTTTCCCTTCATTAGTGAGCAATCTTCAGAAAACCGATTCAGGGTGTCGCTGAAACCTGGGTCAAACAGTTTTACGTTAGGAGTTTTTGCGATGCGTCTTTACAAACCAAATACTATTTTTCTTCAAGTAATGACGGGCTTCGCTCCGGTCATTCTTTTGATATTTCTTATTGGTTATGTGGTGATTCATCATCAGGTTAGGGAAACCGTCAAAGCAGAGGTTATGGAGAACCTTAAATCCATTTCCGTACGGCACGGCAATCAAATTGAAGATCACGTGAGCAGTATGTTTCGAGATATGGAAAGTCTGTTAAACAGGGATCAGCTGGCTCCGGATATCTTAAAGATGGAGACGGCCTATAAGCATTCTGGTCTCGATTCTGCGGAATACATAACTATCGAGGAACATCTGGCTCCTTTTTTTAAGGACTTTGTACGGATTAGAAAATACTACGATCTGCTTGTCATTTCCCTGGACGGGGAGATTGTTTATACCGTAGAGAAGGAATCGGATCTGGGCACCAATCTCCAAACGGGGCTCTACAAGGATTCCCAACTCGCCAAGTTATATCACAAAGTTCTTGAGAGCAAAAAAACCGCCATTTCACAATTAGAATTTTACGAACCCAGCCAAAAGACTGCCAGCTTCATGGTGGCCCCATTCTCTCTAATAATAAAATTCATGGCGTTATTGCCCTTCAAGTACACGCCGACCAGTTTCTAGGGATAGTGCACGACTATACCGGCTTAAAACAAACCGGGGAAACGGTGGTGGCCGAGAAAATAGGAAACGAAGCCATATTCATAGCGCCTCTAAGATTTGCCTTTGCCCCCGAAGCCCAAATAAAAGGGCGCATCCCCCTGGGTTCCAATGAAGGGATACCGATACAAAAGGCAGTTCAAGGGCAGTTTGGCCAGGGTTTTTCAATGGACTATCGAGGAAAGGAAATCCTTGCCGTTTGGAGCTACCTGCCAAGTATCGACTGGGGTATGGTCGTTAAAATAGATAAGTCAGAAGCATTTATTCCAGTTCAAAAAATACAGGACTATTTCGTGAATGCTTCAATAGTTCTGATCGTTTTGATTCTGTTGATAGCCAGTCTGCTTTCTAGATCAATTTCAGAAGAAATTGTGATCTCCCCAAAAATTCCGCAACAAGGGGAAGAAGAACCGGAACCCCTAACCATTGCTGCCAAAAATGAAAAATTTCAAACGACTTTTTCAAAAAAAAATTCCCTGGCGAACAAAATCATTTTTAGCAGCATGATTCCTCTGGTGTTTGTGGGGATCCTTTGTGTCAGCATATATAAGACTATTCAGTTTTCAGAAGAAAACAAACAATGGGTCGAACATACCTACCAGGTGTTAAAGCAAACTTTAGTGATTGAAAAAGTGATGGTGGATATGGAAACGGGGAAAAGAGGATTCTTGGTAACGGGAGAAGAAAGCTTTCTGGAACCTTATAATTCTGCCCACGTGAAAATAGATTCTTTAATCGAAGAGACCACCGATATGGTCAGTGACAATCCGTCTCAAGTAGAACGGATACATGAAATCAGGCAATTGATTGACCAATGGAAATATGTTGCTGTAGGCCCTGAGATTGCATTGCGCCGGAAAGTGAATGCAGGCGAGGCAGATTTCTCGGAGCTCGCGGCGCTGATAGCATCGAAAAGCAGTAAAAAGATATTTGATGAACTCCGGGAAAAGATGGAAGTGTTTAAAGGAGTGGAATACTCACTCATGAACGAAAGAAAGGAAAAGGATGCCAGAACCTCTGCTTTAAGCAAACAGATGCTCTTATGGGGTGCGTTGCTGGTTCTTCTCCTGTCCTGGATTACTTCTTACTTAACATCCAGATTAATCACACGCCCCGTTTCACTCTTGTCTCAAATTGCGGGAAAAGTGTCTCAGGGTAATCTGTCGGCACGAGTTGATAAAACAACTCAGGATGAGATCGGTGTGTTGAGTTATTCTTTCAATCAAATGCTGGACGGACTGCAACATGAAATGAAGGCGCGTCGACAAGGTCAACAGGAGCTCGAGCAAAAGGTGAACGAGCTTGAGGAAAAATCAAGGGAGCTTAAATTGGCCCGGGAACAAGCGGAAACCGCCAACCGTGCAAAGAGCATATTTTTAGCCAATATGTCTCACGAACTGCGCACGCCGCTCAATTCCATACTCGGGTTTTCTCAAATATTTTTACGAGATGGAACATTAAGTGCCGAACTCAAAAAGGGGATCGGTTTTATCAATAAAAGTGGAAATCATCTTTTAGTTCTTATCAATGATATTCTTGATCTATCCAAGATAGAAGCTAAGAAGATCAAATTAACTCCGAAGCCATTACGATTAAATGCTTTTATGCGTACCATTGACAGCGTCATGCATGAACAGGCTTCGGCCAAGGATATCTCATTTGTCCTCCCAGAAGAGTCTGGCTTGCCAGAAGTTATTGAAGCCGATGAAGTCAGGTTAAGACAGGTATTGTTTAATTTAATTGGTAATGCCATCAAGTTTACCTCTTCCGGTGAAGTGCGGTTAGCGGTATCGGTAACTGACAAAAAAGATCTCGAAAACCAGACCTTGCTTTTCGAGGTGACAGATACCGGAAGCGGAATCGAAAAAGAAGATTTAGAGCGGATCTTTCGACCCTTTGAGCAGACTGGGGACTTTCACAAAAAGGAGGAAGGTTCGGGCCTGGGCCTTGCCATCAGCCGCCAACTGGTTGCACTAATGGGAGGAGAACTACAGGTTGAGAGTGAACCGGGTAAAGGAAGCCGGTTCTGGTTTGAGGTGACATTTCCGGTTCCTAAAAAGGGTATGGAACAAACTACGTTAGAAAGGAAAGTTACCGGTTACAAGGGCAGGCGCCTGACGGCCCTGATTGCCGATGATAAAGCGGGCAATCTCGTGCTTCTTGAAAATATGCTGAGTCACATTGATTTTAAAGTGGTGACTGTATCAGACGGGAGACAGGAGGTCGATATGGCCATCAAGATCAAGCCAGATATCATTCTGACAGACCTCAAGATGCCGGTGATGGATGGTAACAGTGCCGCTCGTGCGATACGGAAAGTACCGGAGTTAGTGGATACGCCTATCATTGCGGTATCCGCCGGTGTAATGGAAGCACAAAAAGAAGAGAGTATTCAGGCGGGCTGCAACGACTTTCTCGACAAGCCGATAGTGTTATCTGAACTCCTGAAAATGCTACAAAAAGCGTTGAATGTGGAATGGTCTTATGAAAAGGAGAAAAAAGAGGTCAGTGTTACCCCTACCGAACTGGCCCTGCCACCTCTGGATGAGATCAAAAGGCTTATGCAGGCAGCGGATATGGGTAGCATCACAGCGTTGAAAAAAGAAATTTTGCAACTCAGGGAAAACGGTGCAAAATACCATCCCCTCGCGGATAAGCTGGATAGATGGTGCGCTCAGTATCAATTGGACCAGATTGTGGAATTTTTAAAACCTTATTCTGAAAAATAACGCCATGAATGAAAAAGAGTTTGCAGGTAAAACATTATTGCTTGTGGATGACAGGCCGGAGAACCTGGATTTACTCATCAGTTTATTGGAAAAATACAATATAAATATTATTGTGGCCACGAGTGGGGAACAGGGGTTGGAGCGGTTGCAACATACCAGACCGGATATCATCCTACTCGATATCATGATGCCCGGAATCGATGGGTATGAAGTCTGTCGGCGTTTGAAGGAAAGTGATGAGTATAGTCAAATTCCAATTATTTTGATGAGTGCCCTGGATGACCCCGTCGACAAAGTCAAGGGATTGGAGTTGGGGGCGGTCGACTACATTACCAAACCCTATAAAGTTGAAGAGGTTTTTGCCCGCATAAAAAATCAATTGTATATCCTGGATTTGAAAGAACAATTGAGGATAGCGAAAGAGCCTCAGAAGGAACAGGCAACAGAACAAACGGAGCTCTCCACACAAAATGAGGTTTTGGGCCTGGGCGGAACAGAAATAAAAGCCCGTACGGTGCTCTTCGTGGAAGATCAACCGGAAGCTCGCCATTTATTGGAAAATTTTCTGAATAAATATTATTACAGATTATATTTTGCAAAGAATTGCAACGAGACCTTTCAACGGTTAATGGAAATCAAACCGGACATCATATTGCTCGATGTCAGGTTGCCCGGCATTGATGGGTTTGAGGTGTGTCGACGTCTGAAGGAAAGTGATGACTATAAACATATCCCTGTTATTTTTATAACCGCTCTTGATGATTCCGCTGATACGGTTAAAGGGTTGGAATTGGGGGCGGTCGACTACATTACCAAGCCTTATAACAATGAGGAAGTCCTTGCCCGGATATCAACCCAAATAAAAATCAGCCGGTTAATGCAAGAGACTGAACGGGCAAACATTCAGTTGAAAGAGTTAGACCACCTCAAATCATTATTTATTGCTTCCATGTCCCATGAATTTCGTACTCCCCTAAACGCCATTATAGGTTTCAATGGATTATTGAGTAAGGAACTAAAAGGAAAGCTGACTGCCAATCAGGAGGAATACTTTGAGCGGAGTCGTAATGCATCCCAACATCTCCTGTTGTTGATTAATGACATTATAGATGTTTCTAAGATAGAGGCGGGAGCCATCGAAGTTTACCCGGAAACTTTTATCCTGATTGATGTCGTTAAGGAGGCATTGAGCGTACTCCAAACAGAAATTGATACAAAAAGCCTTGAAGTTAAAATATCTGTTCCCCCTGAACTTAAAGTTCTCAATGATCGAAGACGGGTTTTGCAATGCCTCCTCAACTATTTAGCCAATGCGGTCAAGTTTACTGATACTGGAACGATTAGCCTTTTGGTCAGAGAACTGGACGACCAGATAGAGGTTGTGGTTAAAGATACCGGGATTGGGATCCACGAGGATAATTTGTCAAAACTATTTCAATATTTCGAGCGCCTAAGTACAGTTGCGCATGTTAAAGAAATGGGAACCGGCCTGGGATTGTATATAACCAAAAAACTGGCAACGGATTTTCTTGGGGGATCGGTGGCAGTGGAAAGTCAGTTGGGAAGCGGTAGCCGTTTTTTTCTCAGGTTTTCAAAAAAACTTCCCCTTCCAATGAAAAAAATCTAAAAGAAGTTGCTCCCACATCCTGACCCAACGCTGGTGTTTACCATTGGATTTTGCAGGATGACATGCCACAGACTCATAGAACAACTATTCGCCTCAAATGATCAGAAAACCTGCCTCAAAATGGCATTCTCTCGCTACGATTACTATTCTCGGACAGCCTTCTAGTACTCCGTCTACTTGATATTGGCGGGTTTAGAGTTGTCCAGATGATCCAAGACAAGGCGTGGTCTGCGGAGAATGGCTAGTCCTTTTTAAAGACCACAACGCAGTATTGGATCATCTGGACAACTCCCTTTGGGCGGCCCGGGAAGCACTCGCCCGCTGTGTTACGCCTCTTGAAAAGGGCTGGCCATTCCCGGCGAGGCGTGCCTTGCGGTCAACCACTTCCCGGGTCGCTGAACCCGTAAATATCAAGTTGAAAGAGTACTAGTTTCCATAAACAATATTCATAATATACGCAACCGTCATTCGCTGGTAAAATGGCGATTGGTATTAGGTTAGTAACATAACCTTTAGGGCGCTTCAAAAAATTCAGAGTTCGCCCAAATGCAAGGCGCAGAAAAAATTTTGCAGCGCAGCATATGTTTTATATGTAAGCAATAAATTTTTTCTGTAACACAGCAGTTGGGATGAAATCTGGATTTTTAGAAGTGTCCTTTATAAAACTATAAAATAGAATAAGATATAAAACAGGCCTTCAATGACAACACCTAAAAATGATACTTTACTGCGGGCTTTACTAAAACAGCCTGTTGAATACACGCCTGTTTGGTTAATGCGTCAAGCAGGACGCTATTTGGCGGAATATAATGAAACACGTGCGCGTGCCGGTAATTTTCTTGCGTTATGTAAAAACCCGGGGTTTGCAACCGAAGTAACCATGCAGCCATTGGCACGTTTTCCGCTGGATGCAGCAATATTGTTCTCGGATATTTTGACCATTCCTGATGCAATGGGATTGGGGTTATATTTTGCGGAAGGTGAGGGGCCGATGTTTGAGCGGCCCTTGCGTGAAGAAAAAGAAATTTATGCATTAAAAGTGCCTGATCCAGCGGGTGAATTGCGTTATGTTATTGATGCGGTTTCTGAAATTCGTAAAGCATTGGATAATCAAGTGCCATTAATAGGTTTCTCCGGTAGTCCATTTACCTTGGCATGTTATATGGTAGAAGGTCGTGGCGGTACTGATTTCCGTCAAATTAAGACCATGCTATACCAACGTCCTGAATTGCTGCATCATATTCTTGATGTGAATGCGCAGGCGGTAACAGCTTATCTGAATGCGCAAATAGAAGCGGGTGCACAGGTTGTTATGATTTTTGATACTTGGGGTGGGGCATTGTCACATGCGGCTTATGAAGAGTTTTCGTTACGTTATATTCAACAGATTGTGGCGGGTCTAAAACGTGAACAGGACGGCGCACGCGTGCCCAGTGTTGTGTTTACTAAGAACGGTGGGTTATGGTTAGAAAAGATTGCCAATATTGGTTGTGATGCGGTAGGTCTGGATTGGACCATTGATATTGGTGAAGCACGTCGCCGTGTGGGCGACAAAGTGGCCCTGCAGGGCAATCTTGACCCGTCAATATTATTTGCATCACCTGAAGTCATTGGTGTAGAAGTAGAAAAGATACTTGCCAGCTATGGAACAGGTAGTGGCCATGTGTTTAATCTTGGTCATGGTATTTCTCAATTTACCCCACCTGAGAATGCAGCGGCTTTGGTAGAAGCTGTGCATACATTGAGTCGTAAATTTCATTAGGGGTCTATCGGACTTAAGTGATCGTAGCGAGCAAAGTGGGAAAGGGGAATCAATATAAGCCTCTTGTCCCATTTGCACAGTAGATTAATCTTAAGTCCGACAGACTCCTGGGGAAATACTGATAAATTCTGTTTGAAACAGCTGGAAGATTTGATGACATAAACTTAATTTTGTTGTGAAAAAAAGATGTGCATATTTTAATTATTGAAGATGATTTGGCTATTGCAGCGAATCTTTATGATTTTTTGGAATCACGTGGTCATAGTGCAGATGCAGCTGCGAATGGTATAGCGGGTTTGCATCTTGCAGTAACGCAGCGTTTTGATGGGATTTTGCTTGACTTGGGTTTGCCTGGCATGAATGGTATGACCTTGTGTCGGAAATTGCGTGAAGAATCTCAGGTCGATACGCCGGTATTGATGCTGACCGCACGCGATACACTAGAGGATAAACTGGAAGGTTTTGAGAATGGTGCGGATGATTATTTGGTTAAGCCTTTTGCCTTGAAGGAAATTGAAGCACGCCTGATTGCCATGCATAAGCGCTATTTGGGTAAGGTAGCGAATCGTATGCTGGAAGTCGATAAACTTTCATATGATCCCAAAACACGGTCTATTCGCTTTGCTGATACGACTGTCAAATTGCCACCTAAATGTATTCGTTTGCTGGCCTTAATGATGAGTGAGCCGGGGCGGGTTTTTAGCCGTAAGGAATTGGAGTCAGAAGCGTGGGAAGATGTCCAGGAAACCAGTGATACATTGCGTAGCCATATGCATGTGTTACGGCGGACGCTGACACGTGCTGGGGGCTATGATCCTATTGAGACAATTCACGGACTTGGCTATTGCCTGATCCCGCGTGCAGAAGCTAAAGATTGAACGTGGTATACGTTTACGGGTTGCTATTGCTTTAGCCACTTTTTGTATTTTTATCGTTGGTGCGTTGAGCATTATTCTCTATGTGGCTTCTGATAATATTGAAGAAGATCATATTGAACAGGTGGTTAGGATGGAGATGGACCACCTGGTTCATCGCTATCGTAAACATTCCGATTTTATTTCACAAATAGGTTCTCATCTTAAGAGTTACGTGATTCGTAATATGGATGATGAGCTGCAAATTCCTGCCTACTATCGTGGCCTTAGTTCCGGTTACCACAGAATTTATTACGATTTTGTGGATATCCATGTGTTGGTTCGCACGATTGATGATGTGAAGTTTTTAGTGTCTTATCGTATTACCTTGCACAAACAACGCTTGAGTGAACTGAGATTATTGATTGTCCTGTCCTGGACGCTTGTGGTGGCCATTGCATTTGTAGTGGGTTACTTGCTTGCCGGTTTGTTGGTCAAGCAAGTTACTGATCTCGCTGAGCGAGTCAAGCTGCTGGCACCTGGTGATGTTGAAGGTATGCTGCTGGTGCAACCGGATATGGACGAGGAGGTCGCGCAGCTGGCGCATGCACTGGATGACTATCAAAATCGTATCAAGCGCATGCTGCAGCGTGAACAAGAATTTACCGCCAACATAAGTCATGAATTGAGAACCCCGATTACAACCATATTGACCAGTTGTGAATTGCTGGTTGCTTATCCAAACCTACCAGACCGGGTTCGCATCCGTATCAACATGATTGAGGCAGCAGCAACACGTATGGGCGAGCAACTGCAATCGCTGTTGTTTTTAGCCCGTGAGCAATCATTGGGTGCCTTGGAACCGGTCGCCGTTGCAGAGTGTGTCAATAATGTAGCTGAATCTTTGCAAATGGAGATTCAACGCAAGAATCTTGCTTTTGAAATGATGGTTGATACGGATGAGATGTTGGTTCTAAATCGACAGGCACTGCATACTGCACTTACAAATTTATTACGTAATGCCGTGCAATATACCGAAAATGGTTTTATTCGGGTTGAGTTTAATAATAAATGTTTATCCATTACTGATTCAGGGATCGGTATCGAGTCAGCCTATCTGCCCTTATTATATGAACGATATTTTCGTGGTTCCACACAGGGTGAAGGCTTGGGGATAGGACTGGCTATAGTTAAGCGTATCTGTGCTCACTATGATTGGGCTATTGTCGTAGAAAGCCAAACTGGAAAAGGAACCAAGTTTCAGATCGTGTTTACGTAATTTTTTCCAATCGATGTTTAAAATCTTCACGAATTCTTCACATTTGTTATGTTAAATTTTTCCCCGCTTAAAACAAATTCAGAAATATTAATTGGGGAGAAAGATTTTTATGAGTTCAGAAAACGAAAATAAGCCGTCGACAAGCGGCGAAAGTACACCACCTCCGGGGGGAGATGCAGTCTTAACTGCTGACAAACACTTCGGGGCGGCTGCGTTCCAGTTAAAATATGCCGGACGCGATGCGGCTGCAGGTATTATTACAGGTACCATGGCGATACCACTATCGATTGGTATTGCGATGATGTCCGATTATCCAATTAAAGTGGGTTTGGCGACTGTTGTATTTGCCAGCTTTATTTGTTGGATGATGTCCTGGGTTAGACCAGGGAATTATATCGGCAGTCCTGGTATTGCAGCAGGGCTAGCACCAGCGTTGGCGTTAGGTGTTTCAGCTTTTGGTATGGAAAATATGGCTTTTTGTATTTTCCTGACGGCAGCGATGCAAGCGGTCTGTTGGCATTTTAATTGGCAAAAATATCTACTGGTTGCAGTGCCGGTCTACCTAGTTGAAGGCTTGCTGGCTGGAATCGGCTTGAAGATTATGCTGAAATTCTTTGAGTTTACCTATGAATTGCCTGCCGGATCAGCTGATGAAGCAGAATTCTGGAATAGTGCGCGGATTACGATGTGTGCTATATCAGCAGCCGGTATGGGTGTGTTCTTGGTTCTGTTTGCCAAGTTTAAAGATATACAACCGGCGATCCCTTATTTTGTCTTGATTATCGGTGGCGTAGTTATTGCGCAATTTATACAGGTGCCAATGATTGAGGTGGAAGATATTGATCTGTACTTGAGATTGCCGTGGCCTGAAGCAGGAACGACTGTTTGGATGTTTATATTAATGGTCTTGTTCTGTGCAATGCTGGCAACCATTGACGTGATTGAGCAAGTGATGAGTAATGCGGCGATTGAAAAGCTTGATCCATTAAAGCGTAAATGTAACAGTAATAATAGCTTGTTGTCGATCTGGATGGCGAACATGGGCGCCAGCTTCTTCGGTGGCATGACCAACCTGGATGGATTGGCCAAGAGTACTACGAATAGATTAGCGGGTGCTTATACCAAATTCTCAATCGTATTTATTGGCTCGGTGGTTGGCTTCTTCTTGTTTAACTCTGAATATCTGGAATTCTTGCCGAAGTTTGCTTTGGCAGCGATTATGATTTTCTCTGGTTATAAGATGATTGCTGGTTTGGTACATGTGACTCACTATGGTCCATATGCCATGATGTTAGCTATACTAACTGGATTGTTAGTGTTTGAGCTGGGCATCTTTGAAGGCTTAATCATTGCACTGGTTGTTCATGCAATTATTCACTATATGGTTTACACCAAGCATGACAACATGCCAGGTAAATCTGTTATCAAACGCTATTTTGAGAATCTAAAGAATGATAGTAGCAACTTACAGTAAGTCAATGACTTACTGTAAGTAGTGTTAAATATAAGGGCAGGGCTAGACTCTGCCCTTTAAAAGACCAAGAACAATCTTAAGAAAAGGACCTATATCATGTACAAGAAAGTTATGGTGGCCGTTGACGGTAGTGAAACTGCCAAGAGTGCATTAGAAGAAGCACAAAACATTGCTAATAATTATAATGCATCGTTATGCATCCTACATGCTGCAAAAACTGATGAAGATGCTGATATACAGGCTGGTCAAGCAATATTGGACCAGGCAAGAACGTCGACAGATGCGTCGAATATCGAAACCCGTTTGGTGCATGCCGATATTTTGTATGGCTTAAATGGTGTTTCAGAGGTTATCTCGGTTGCTGTAAAAGAATGGGGTGCTGATCTGCTCGTGGTCGGAACTGCCAATCGCCGTGGACTGGAACGTTTTGTCGTTGGTTCTGTCGCGGAACAACTCGTGAGTAAGGTAGAGTCTTCAATTCTCTTAGTACGGCCTAGCGCATAAGTTTAAATCAGATCATTAAAGACATTTCTATTATTAATCTCTTTTGATCTGATTTTCCACACCTTGGTAGTGGGGTCGTGTGATAATCCTCTTCTGCAAGAAAAAGAGTCTAGTGCCCGTTGCTTGTGGAGGGCTGGACGTTTATCTTTCGCTGTTGTTAGATTCCCATTCCCATGACACTTACCAAATTAATTGACTTTATAGTTAAGTCAATGTGTGGTTACTGGATATACGTAAGATGAAATTAATTTTTAATAAAAAAATTCCTGGCAAACTGATTCCTCAAGTTATAAAGCCATGCAATTACTTTTAGCATAAAGGTAAATTTATACAATGGGGATCCTCAGTACATTACTTTTGACACCGGTATTAGGCATTCTGGTACTGGCATTTATGCCTCGCGAGAACACCAGCCAAATTCGTCTGACTGCAAATCTGTTTGCGTTGGTTGTGTTTTTACTAAGTTGCTGGCTGGTTGTTGACTACAATCCACTGGACGGCGGGTTACAGTACTATGAGCATTATATTTATAACCCAAATCTAAATAGCGCATTTGCGTTGGGTGTTGATGGTTTATCCTTGCCTATGGTGGTATTGGCATCTCTGCTGACATTAATCGCACTGCTTGCTTCTTTTAGTATTACCAGCAATATCAAGAGTTACTACATCAGTATTTTATTGTTAGAACTGGGTATGCTGGGTGTGTTTCTTTCCCAAGACTGGTCATTATTTTATATATTCTGGGAATTGACCCTGGCACCGCTGTTTTTACTTATTGGTCGTTGGGGCGGTGTGCGTCGTCATATGGCAAGCTTGAATTTCGTACTATATACGATGGGCGGGTCAATATTTATGCTCATTAGCCTATTCGCGATCAGTCAATATATGCCTGTGCATAGCGGTACCTTGATGTCAGCCATGAGTATCGCCGCCCAAAGTATGCCAAAAGATGAACAAATATGGGTGCTCATCGGGTTCTTGATTGGATTCGGTGTCAAGATGCCGATTTTCCCGTTACATGGCTGGCTACCTTTGGCGCATGTGGAAGCACCCAGCCCGATCAGTATTTTGCTCTCAGGTATATTGCTTAAAATGGGTGCTTACGGCTTGATAAGAGCTGTTGTCATGCTGCCGGAAGCTGCTAAGGCGATGCAGCCCGTGTTGGTTTTTATCGCATTGTTTGGAATGATTTATGGTGGTTTGTTAGCGTGGCGTCAAACCGATTTGAAGGCGATGGTCGCTTATTCTTCAGTCAGTCATATGGGTGTTGTCTTGCTGGGGATAGCCACTTTAAATTTTACAGGGCTAACTGGCGCTGTATTTCAAATGACCGCGCATGGGCTGGTCGCAGGCGCCATGTTCCTGCTGGTTGGACTGCTTTATGAGCGGACCAACACACGAAATATTCTGGACTACAGCTCATTAGTTTTGGTTATGCCACGCTTTGCATTATTCATGACTATCACTTTATTTGCTGCTATGGGCTTACCTGGGACCGTCGGTTTCGTTGCAGAGATTCATGTTGCTATTGGTGGTTTCCAACAATGGGGTTACTTAATGGTATTCCTGGGTTTAAGTATACTTATTAGTTCAGCGTACGCGATACGTACTGCCGGCATGTTATTTACCGGGCCGGTAAAGCCGCAAATGCGTGAGATAGAGGATTTGAGAATACCTGAACTTCTTGCTGCCAGTTTATTGGTTGCAGGTATTTTGATTTTTGGTTTATGGCCTGCGCCTTTGATTGAATTGTCAACAGCAACCATTACCCAGATGAATGACATTATCAGTCAACGTATTCAATAGGAATGAGATACATATGACTTCTGAATCACTCGATAAACGTGGACAAATTATTGCGGCATTGGATCATTTGGATCATGTTCTGCCTGGACAGGGTCCTATCCATGAATTTGTGCATCACAATACCATTCATGGTTTTCAATACCACCCATTTGAAAAGGCACTGGAAGAATTTGAGGCCTTAACAGGTATATATGGTTATTTTCCCGAGCTACAAAATAGAACACTATATCAACAGGGAAGACTTACCGACACGGATATATATGCATCACTTTCGCATGCCAAAGAATTGCTGGCTGATGAGGATGTTATTAAAGTAGAGAATTTAACCGTTAAACGCAAAGATATTTATCGAATAGCACTGATACATGAATTGCAGACATTGACTGTTAGTCAACTCAACTGGCGAATTAATGAGCTGAATGTGCTCGATAATGTACAGTCTGGTGTTTCAGAGCAAGCGCGTATGCGCATACTTTCATCTTCATCAGACAGGCATCTGGCCGTCAGGCAATTATGGGAAAGTATTTTAGATAAATTGGACATTGAATTAACAGATCTTCATCCAGAAAATATGCTTGATTTGTCTGAAGAGCATGCAAGGAAATGGATTGAAAAAATTAACATCCAAAGTACAGGAAAAGAAGGTGTTTCTGTCCATCAAAAAGTAAGGCTAGCAGCTGAGGCTGAACTGGATGAATTGTTTGCGCAAATAGGAGACAAAATCACCTTGCGAGGTTTTGTTATGGCGCTCAGTGGTATTGATATTCTTTATTCAATTCGACCACAATTGATTCGTCTTTGCGCTTCTGTGATGGATGAAGGTGTGGCTGCATGGCAATTGCCAGAACGTAACAAGTTGGGACTTTACGCTGCTTGGAGATCATGCGCTCAATATGATGCAAATTCTTTTTTACACGATTTGCCAGAATGGCAAAAAATTGTATCCGAAACGCCAGAAGATGCTGTGGATTGTATTATTCAGCAATTAACAAATCTTGAGATTCCTACAGAAAAATGGGAAAGTTATTTGCAACGGCTTGCGCTTGAAATACCCGGTTGGTCTGGACTGATCAATTGGCGCCAGCATAATCCTTCTTATCATACTGATAATAACGCAGAATTGCATTTGAGTGATTATTTGGCCATTCGCCTGACACTTGATCGATTATGGCTAAATCAAGCATGTCAAGATCATTGGGGGATAGAGGCAAGGCTGGGGTCATTGCAATACTATTTCCGTAAAAATT
>JAJFJK010000206.1 GCA_021774075.1 Nitrosomonas sp.
CAACGAAAATATGATCGAGAATTGTATAAGGAGCGGAATCTGTCTGAACATTTATTCCAAAAAATCAAGCAGTTTCGTCGTATTGCAACGCGTTATGAAAAACGAAAGCGGAATTATCAATCCTTGTTGTACTTGGTCAGCTCAATTATTCGGCTTTCTTAATTGTTAACACCCCCTAGCAGGCAACCACAACATAGCCTAAAAAAATGATGAGATGAAGCTGTTAAGCTCTATGCTTGAATAATGGGTAATTGCAAACTCGTATTTATTTTCAATAAAAAAAATAGAAATTCAAATTTCATACAATAATTCATGAACAAACCATCATTCTCTTAAAGTTTTTTTTTCTATTGCCGACGTATACAGATATGCACAGAAACAACCTGCATATAAAGCTTAGGAACAAAAGAGTAACTTAATGAAAAAAAAATTATCACAAAAGAAACAGCACCGCCAAAACGATTTGAAGATTAAATCTTTAAAAAAGATATCTAATCGCATAATTGTAGTATTGCTCTGCTTAAATATTATGACGGCATGTGCAAATTTAAACGGCACACCAGCTCCTGAACCCGTAGCAGAACCCATATCTAAATACGAATTACTTAAACTACAAAATAAAGTGGAGCACCTCGAAACATTATTAGAGGAAAAAGAAGCTTTTATTCGCCAACAAAACCTGCTTCAAGAAAAACAAATAAAAGCACAACAAGACACCAGCAATGAAGTAACCCAAGCTCAGTTAAAGCTACACCGTTTAGCAACAAAGCCAAGTACAGCCTCCACAATTGCTGAAGTAGAAGTAGCTATGGAAGAGCTAATGCAAAAACAGATTTCCGTATCTGACCAAGCATTGCAGATACAAGCCAAGTATTTTTTGGACGCCGCGTCAGCAGCCTACCAACTGGATGAATACACATCATCAATGAATTATGCCTCGCAAGCATATGAAATTATCAATATGGTATTGGACAAAAATCGCAAACGATCCGATGCGAGTCGCTCGCAAGTTAGGTTTCATGTTCCACTTATGTTACGTACCAAAACAAATGTCAATTTGCGCAAAAATCCTAGTGCAAAATCAGCAATACTTCGTGAACTCCAGAAAAGCGCCCTACTTACTGCAAATGCTTATCAGAACAATTGGTTACTAGTGCAAACAGAGAACGACGAACAAGGATGGGTACATAACTCCCTAGTGGAAGCCCAGATAAATAATAATCACTAGGAGGCTATCCGAGAATAGAATAATCTACTGCGGAAAAGCCATTTTGGTCATATTTCCCGATAATTTTCGTTAAATAGAACAACTATTCGCCTCAAATGATCAAAAAATCTGCCTCAAAATGGCCTTCCCTCGCTACGATTACTATACTCGGACAGATTCCTAGGAAAATCAATTAACTCCGAAGAATCGTACTAATTCTGTGCCCTTATACAATGTACTTGGTTACGCCCCGCCCGTTTTGCTTCATAAAGTGCACTATCAACACGAGATAGAAGAATAGTTTGTGTTGTATCACTCGATTCGCACTCTATAATACCAATACTCAACGCCACCTTAACCGTCTCCCCAATAGTATGACAGTGAACATTAGCCACTTGTGAGCGAATACGCTCAGCTGTATTTAGCGCCTGATCCACAGTTGTTTCAGTCAAAATAACAATAAACTCATCACCGCCATAGCGTGCAGCAAAATCCACACTGCGAATAGAGTTGGTCAATGCTTTAGCCACGACGGTTAATATTTCATCTCCAGCAACATGACCGAGACTATCATTTAAATGCTTGAAGTAATCAACATCCATCATCAGCATTGCAAAAGGACGTTCATTTCGTTTAAATCTTGCAAGCTGATCATTAATAATCAAACCTAATTTAGTGCGATTATAAAGACCAGTAAGGCCATCCGTAATGGATAACTTCTCCAACAAATGATTCTTTTGCATCATGGTCTGATTGGCTACCTCAATTTCAGATTGATTCTGTCGAAGTTTATCCGCCATCTGGTTAAACATCTGAGTCAACCGACCAAGTTCGTCCTTTTGCGATACAGTTAACCGTACTTCCAGATCACCCTTTACAATTTGTTGCGTTGCATCGACTAAACGTTGTAGCGGCACAACGATAGAATGTCCCATCCGAACAGCAATAGCTGCAATGATTAGAAGCAACACGCCAACCTGAACAATGAACAGATTACGCTGCTGAATCCAAGCAGCATAAACATCTTCACGGTTTCTTTCAGCAACTATAGTGACAGGCAGCATTTCAGATAAATAAGCTAACCCGATGACTTCCTGTTGCATAACCCCTTTAAAAACCAGAGATTCTCCAGCTTTATTTTGCAAGCGTTGAAGTATTTCGAGATCCAGTGACATAACATTCATGACTTCAACGTAACTTGCTAACATCACGCGTCCATCTGGATTAAGTAACAACACTTCACTTTGCGGCGTTTTTTTTGTATCTTTCAAAGCAGTTTGAATTGTGTGCAAATCAAGTGCTATTACCAGCGCACCCAACACAAAATTATCCAATGACAATATTGGAACCGCAACGCTTAACATCGCAGTATCGTAGCGCGTATTCCAATGGGGTGGTGAAGCAACAATACCCTGCGCAAATTCATCCTGAGACCAGTCAAGCGGGAAAGGCACTACGGATGGCTCAATCACACTGCTGGCGATTATTTTCCCTTCCGTATCCAACACAGTTAGCTCTAACATCGTATCAAGCCGTTCATGCACAGAACGCAAATAACGCGATAAAGCTTGATGGGTTTCTTTATCGTTACTCTTTACTGATTGGGAGGCGGCTGATAGCTCATTGATGATGATATTTGATGTTGACAATGCACGTGCCGCATAGATGTGTTCATTCACCCACAAATCCAATTCTCGACTGGCATGCTTTGCCAAAGTCCGTAATTCACGCGTTACATTATCACTGATCATTGCTTCATTTTGCTGAAATGACAGCAAACCTAATCCCAACGATGGAATAAGCGTAGCCAAAATGGCAAAAACAATAATTTTGCTTTTGATACTTCTCAATGCGAGTGTCCCATCAAAGAAATAATGTTTTTCCAGCCGAAGACAAACTTGATTCTATCAATACAAATTGATTTCCGAAAGGAAATGAGTATTATTTTGTAGAGTACAGGGGTATAAATAAACTGTCACTCCAAATCTGAAAAATTATTTTTATTTGAGCAACAGACAGCATGCATTTTCATACAAACAGCATGCTTTTTCACGTATAATTCCACACTCAAAAGCAGGGGTATTGAAGCATATCGCCCTATTTCCATTTCTAGTTAGTTCCCAAGGAGTTCTTTGTGTCCCACCGCCCTCACGCCATCCTCACACTTGCTGATGGAACTACATTTTATGGCGTGTCAATTGGTGTAGAAGGTGTTAGTACCGGTGAGGTTGCATTTAACACAGCCATGACTGGCTATCAGGAAATCCTAACGGATCCATCCTACTGTCAACAAATCGTCACATTAACCTATCCGCATATTGGCAATACCGGAATAAACCCGGAAGATTTTGAGTCTGGAAGGCTCGACAAAGTCTATGCGGCCGGCCTTGTAATACGCGACCTTCCTCTGGCCTCCAGCAATCGACGCCAAACTCAGACGCTAACTGACTTTCTGAAAGAACAAAACGTAATAGCAATCGCTGAAATTGACACACGTAAACTCACACGTATATTACGGGAAAAAGGCGCGCAATCAGGTTGCATTATGGCTGGAGAAATCGATGAAGATAAAGCACTGCACTACGCTCAATCATTTCCTGGCCTAGCCGGCATGGACTTGGCAAAAACAGTCAGTTGTAACCAGCCTTATGAATGGAGTGAAGGTGAATGGTCATTGGAATCAGGCTATCAAGTTCAGGCAAACCCCAGTTATCATGTAGCGGCATTTGATTTTGGCATTAAACGTAATATTTTACGTAAACTGGCACAACGGGGTTGCAAGGTCACGGTCTTTCCCGCGCAAACATCCGCCAGTGAAATTTTAGCCGCACAACCAGACGGCGTTTTTCTATCGAATGGGCCGGGTGACCCTGAACCTTGTGACTATGCAATTGCTGCAACCAAAGAACTGTTGGATAAAAAAGTTCCGTTATTTGGCATTTGCCTCGGCCATCAATTATTGGGCTTAGCCAGTGGCGCACAAACCATCAAGATGAAATTCGGCCATCATGGTGCTAATCATCCGGTGCAAGACATTGACAGCAAGAAAGTTTTTATTACCAGTCAGAATCATGGCTTCGCTGTTGACGCAAAAACCCTACCAGGTAATATACGCATCACTCATATATCTCTGTTTGACGGTAGCCTGCAAGGATTCGAATTACTGGACAGGCCTGCATTTTGCTTTCAAGGTCACCCTGAGGCCAGCCCCGGGCCACAGGAAGTCGATTATCTTTTTGATCGCTTTATTGAAACAATGCAGCTTTACAAAAATTAATTTGAAGCACAAAAAACTTTAAGACAAACTTCTCCGTAAAACTCAAAATTATCAATCTAAAAGTGTATGCCTAAACGTACCGACATTAAATCCATCCTTATAATCGGTGCCGGCCCAATTATTATCGGCCAAGCATGTGAATTTGATTATTCCGGTGTACAGGCTTGTAAAGCATTACGCGAGGAAGGTTACCGCGTCATACTGGTCAATTCCAATCCAGCCACAATCATGACTGACCCGGAGATGGCTGATGCAACGTATATCGAGCCAATTACCTGGAAAATGGTAGAAAAAATCATTGCGATTGAACGGCCCGAAGCACTGCTCCCAACCATGGGCGGACAAACGGCTTTGAACTGCGCGTTGGACTTGGCAAAACATGGCGTACTGGAAAAATACGAGGTTGAACTCATTGGCGCCTCTCGTGAAGCCATCGACAAAGCTGAAGATCGAGAAAAGTTCAAACAAGCCATGTCTCGAATTGGACTGAATTCCGCGCGCTCTGCTGTCGCACATAGTATGGAAGAAGCGCTGCAAGTGCAAGGCATGGTTGGCTACCCGGTTATCATTCGCCCATCTTTCACCATGGGTGGCAGCGGTGGTGGCATTGCCTACAACCGTGAAGAATTTCTGACTATCTGCGAACGCGGACTGGATGCCTCTCCGACCAAGGAATTATTAATTGAAGAATCCGTCATCGGCTGGAAAGAGTTTGAAATGGAGGTGGTGCGAGATAAGCAGGATAATTGCATTATTATCTGCGCGATCGAAAATGTTGATGCCATGGGCGTCCATACGGGAGACTCCATCACTGTTGCACCCGCACAAACACTGACTGACAAAGAATACCAAGTGATGCGCAATGCGTCCATCGCGGTTCTACGCGAAATCGGTGTGGAAACAGGCGGTTCCAATGTGCAGTTTGCCATTAATCCTGATGATGGGCGCATGCTGGTCATAGAAATGAATCCACGTGTATCACGCTCCTCTGCGCTCGCTTCAAAAGCAACCGGCTTCCCGATAGCCAAAATAGCGGCCAAACTGGCTGTTGGATATACATTAAACGAGCTCGGTAATGATATTACCGGCGGTGTCACCCCAGCATCATTTGAACCCACCATTGATTATGTCGTCACCAAAATCCCACGTTTTGCATTTGAGAAATTTCCGCAAACCAATGATCGTCTGACAACGCAAATGAAATCTGTTGGCGAAGTGATGGCGATTGGCCGCACTTTTCAGGAGTCGTTTCAAAAAGCCTTACGTGGGTTGGAAACCGGCGCTGATGGTCTGGATGAAAAAACAGATAACCTGGAAGTCATTCAATCAGAATTAGCTAACCCAGGCCCGGAACGTATCTGGTATGTGGCGGATGCTTTTCGCTGCGATATGACGATTGAAACCGTTCATCAGTTAACGCATATTGATGTATGGTTTTTGGCTCAAATTGAAGACTTGGTAAGACAGGAACAGGCACTCACCAATAAAAGGCTGGAAACACTGGATAAACAAAGCTTACGCAAACTTAAGCGTAGCGGTTTCTCTGATCGACGCTTGGCCAAACTGCTCAACACAGAACAAACTGCGGTGCGTATTTATCGGCATCAATTTAACCTGCAACCTGTTTATAAGCGTGTTGACACTTGCGCCGCAGAATTTGCAACCAGCACTGCCTACATGTATTCCACTTACGAAGATGAGTGTGAAGCTAACCCAACCGATAAAAATAAAATTATCGTGCTGGGTGGCGGTCCCAACCGTATTGGACAAGGTATAGAATTTGATTACTGTTGCGTGCATGCCGCATTAGCATTACGTGAAGATGGTTATGAAACCATCATGATCAATTGCAACCCGGAAACTGTTTCTACAGATTACGACACTTCGGATCGGTTATATTTTGAACCGCTAACACTGGAAGATGTCCTCGAAATTGTGGCTGTAGAAAAACCACATGGCGTCATTGTGCAATATGGCGGCCAAACACCGCTCAAACTTGCGCGTGATCTGGAAGCCAATGGCGTACCAATTATTGGCACCAGCCCGGATATGATTGATTGCGCTGAAGATCGAGAGCGTTTCCAGAAAATGCTGCAAGAATTAGGTTTGAAGCAACCCCCCAACCGAACCGCCCGCAACCCTGAAGCGGCACTGGCTGCTGCTACTGAAATTGGTTATCCATTGGTAGTACGTCCCAGTTATGTATTGGGTGGTCGTGCTATGGAAATCGTTCATGAGCCGAGCGACCTGGAACGCTACATGCGCGAAGCCGTCAAAGTTTCCAATGACTCGCCGGTGTTACTGGATCATTTCCTTAATAATGCTACTGAAGTGGACATTGATGCGATTCGTGATGGCGAAACGGTACTCATTGGCGGCATCATGGAACATATTGAGCAAGCAGGTGTGCATTCCGGTGATTCGGCCTGCTCATTACCACCGTTTAATCTTCAACCAGCCATGCAAGACGAATTACGCCGACAGACTGCGGCCATGGCCAGCGCACTCAATGTCGTAGGCTTAATGAATGTGCAATTCGCTATCCAGGATGACATCGTATACGTACTTGAAGTCAATCCCAGAGCATCACGCACAGTGCCTTTTGTATCCAAAGCAACCGGCCAACAACTGGCTAAAATATCAGCACGCTGTATGACCGGCAAAACATTAGCCAGCCAGGGGATAACACAGGAAGCCTTGCCTTCATATTATTCTGTAAAAGAAGCCGTGTTCCCTTTTATTAAATTTTCTGGCGTTGATACGATCTTGGGCCCTGAAATGAAATCAACTGGCGAAGTCATGGGCATGGGGAAAACGTTTGCGGAAGCTTTTGTTAAATCCCAATTGGCAACCGATATTAAACTACCAACTTCTGGTAAGATTTTCATTAGTGTGCGCGGCTCAGATCAATTGCAAGCCGTTGAAATCGCCAGGAATCTTGCAGAACTGGGCTTCACAATTTATGCAACACGTGGCACAGCAGCAACCATAACGGAAGCTGGCGTGGCGGTCATTACAATTAACAAGGTGGCGGAAGGACGTCCACATATTGTCGACATGATTAAAAATGGAGAGATTAATCTAATTATTAATACCGTTAAAAATCAGCGTAGTGCGATACGTGACTCTTATTCCATTCGTCATGCAGCACTGCAGGCAGGCATCACTTACTATACAACCTTAGCCGGCGCACGTGCCGCTTGTGTCGGCATGACCAATATGCAAGAATTGCAAGCCTATAATCTACAGAAACTGCATTCATAGCAATACATAAGATAGGATTAATATGAAGGGCAAACAATCACAATGAGTACAATTCCATTAACCGTAGCAGGCGCAGAAGCACTACGCAAAGAGTTACACGAAATGAAAACGGTACAGCGCCCCGCAGTTATAGCTGCGATTGCTGAAGCACGCTCTCATGGTGATCTTTCCGAGAACGCTGAATATGATGCTGCCAAGGAAAAACAAGGCTTTATAGAAGGACGCATAGCTGATTTAGAAGGCAAACTTTCCAATGCGCAAATTATCAATCCAGCGCTCATTGATGCAGATGGCGCCTGTGTCTTCGGTGCTACTGTTGTTCTGGAAGACCTGCAAAGTGGCGACACGGTCATTTATCAAATAGTCGGTGATGATGAAGCCAACATTAAAGAAAGAAAAATCTCTATCAGCTCCCCCATTTCTCGCGCCCTAATTGGCAAGTTCGAAGGAGACATTGCAGAAGTTCAGGCACCTGGCGGCATACGAGAATATGAAATTCTGGATGTTAAATATATCTAGCCCCAATATTGCACGAGTTGCGCAGATATCAAAATTTTCATCATCAGCTGGTAATTTTTTGAATAGATTACGAATCAGCCTAGGATTTTAAGTTTTTTATGCGCCTTTTTGACTTTTTTGGTCAAAATAGTGAAG
>JAJFJK010000207.1 GCA_021774075.1 Nitrosomonas sp.
CTCTCTGCCTACGACTCATGCGGTCAATTGATTTTATCCAAACTTTGAAGTCCATCGTTTTCATGGTGTGCATCCCTCTTTTTACATCCTGATACACATTGGACGCTCAATTCAACAATTAATTGCGACATAGCCATTTTATTTCTATTCGAGTTTTCACACAGCCTGGGCCGACAACCGACTGTCAGCGCGGTAGGGCGGAGAAGCTTGCGTCATCTGCCGTATGGCAAAACTTAACAAATAGTTAATTCTCGGTGTAATAATATTTCGTGTAAAAGAAGATTATTTGAAGTATGGCATCATTGATTTGGCGGATGGCGCTACGCTCTTCCGCCCTACTGCCTAACTACGTTACACCTTACATGTTGAGGGCAGCATTTTAGGCGATGCACAGCAGATTTTAACTTTTGGCATACAGACCAGGTAAAATATTCTTGTCAGTGGCTTTGCTATTTTGTTCTGGGAGCTTAATTAGCAGTTTGCCCAGTTCCCGGCCATCCCAGTTTTCATTATTGCCCTGATACAACATACGATCCAGTGTTGTTAAAGCGGCACTGATTGCCGGGTCGTCTAGTCGCGAAGCGAGGTCTTCAAGGCCGCTAAGTGGTGATTGCGGCCAGTGGGTAGCTGCCCATTGGAGTATGTAGTGGCGGGTTTGTTGTGCATCATTCGCTTGGCAGGCAGCGTGAAAAAGCTTTCTGGCTTTACGGCTGTTTGCCGCTTCAGGCGTTTGTGTTTTTTTCTGTTGTGTGTTTTCCGGTGAAGAACGGCGTTTGCGCCACCACAGTCCCAGTGTGATCAGCCACAGTGCCGCAAATACAAGGCTTGTCCAGAACCAGCCATCATGATTCAGCGATGATGTTGATGTCCGGTTTGTCGTGCCGCTATCAGTGAAGAATTGATTGGTATCCGCCATTTGTGCAGATTGCTGCGTGGTGTTTTCATTGGGATTTATTGCTGCTGCGCCCGGTGTTTGGGGGAATGTGCGTTGTGGTTGACCAGCGGCAGGGATGACCTCAATGCGGCGTTCTGCAAGGGTGGTTGAGCGCTCTTGATCTGTGCGGGTATCCCACCAATGTAACGACAATGCGGGCAGTGTGTATGTCCCCGGTTGCGTGGGCATATAGGCCAGTCGCAGGGTTTTTTCGCCTTGGATATTATGTTGCAGATTTTGTGTGTCGGACTGCGCACGGTCGGGATATAGCTTGAAGCCGTCAATGTCCGAGAACTGCAAATCAGGCAGTTGTTCGCCCGTGACGCCCAGGGCTCTAATGGTGATGTTGCGGGTTAGCGGGTCGCCAACGCTGATCTGGTTGTCTTCCGGTTGCCAGTCTTCAATGAGTTCAACAGATTCCGCGGGCAACCAATATTGTGATGTGTTTTGATCTGGACGCGGGCGTACGTCGAGTGTGATGGGCTCACCGCGTAGTCGAATAGGGCGGTTACTGGAAAACATTCGGTCAAAAAACTGGTCACGCCGCGCAATATTATCCGGGATTTGTGCATCCAGTATCGGGCCAGGGATCATAATGTTGCCACTGGTTTGTGGGAATATAATAAATTCCCGCTCAATGACGTGATAGGGTTTTCCATCATGCATTGCCTGGTATTCGCGGTCTTCCCCCAGCCGCTGCACGACGGCGTTTTCCGCCTTCGGCTCACTTAAATTGCCTTGTACCAGATCCACCGCAAAAAACACACGCATGGTGTAGCGCACCATGCCTTGCACATAGGGGTCGGTTTTATCTACTTCCGCTTCGATAAAGACCGGCGTATTTGTATCGGAGCTCAAGCCAGCGGATGTTTCACTGACTTGCAGGAAGAGTACGGGCGTTTGCTCGTCATTAATGGTCAGCGCGGGAATGGTTAATTCCCCGCTGCGCTTGGGTGCCAGCGTAATTGTCCAGGTTGTGCGTGAATCAATTCTGCCATTGATAATATTGATGCGGCTGCCGCTAATCATGCCCATGACATCAAAGTCTTCGTTTAATGCTTGTGTGCTGGGCATGGTCGAAGTCTGGCCGCTGGCTTCTATGGTGAGTAGCACCGTTTCACCTTCAATAATTTGGTTGCGATCCAAATGCGCGGTTAGGGTAGCATTGGCATGCAGTGTGATGATGCAAAGCAGCCCGGCGATAAGTATTAAGACAAGATATTTTTTCATTTCCCTTGTTGTTTTCGTTGTATATGTTCCAGCATAAATTTCCGGCGTAATAACCCGGACGGATCTTCAGGAATCTGCCGCAACCATTGTTCCAATGCAATATCCTCTTCGCTGGGCAAAGTGTTGTCCTCGTCTGCCATGTCCGGTGCTAAGGCGTTATGTTGTTCGTCTTGTGGTTGTTGGTCGCTTTGATCTTGTTGTTCATCTTGTTCCCCATGCATTGCATCGGCTTGTTGCTGATCTGCATGGTCAGCATGGTCTTCGGATTGTTCGTGATCAGCGTCTTCCTCGCCAGATTGTGCATCGTCTTGCTGTTGTTCTGAATCGTCCGAATTGTCATTATCTTGTTCTGCTGTTTCATCAGAGGACTGTTCAGGATCACTATCGCTATCCCCATCCTCCTGTTGAGAAGAATCATCTTTCTGCGGCTGTTGCGCAAGCAATGTTTTCAATAATTCAAGGTTGGTCCGGGCATCGTCATGTGCGGGGTTTTGTTCTAATACTTCGCGGTAGGCGGCGATGGCCTGTTGCAGATCGCCAGTGCGTGCTAAAGCATTGCCTTGGTTATATTTGGCTTCAATGTCATCGGATTCAGCAAATGCTTGCGCCGCGCCCTCATAATCACCCGTTTCATACAGCGCCATGCCACGCCAGTTGGCGTCACGAAATTGTTGCGCCGCCGTTTGTGCATCACCCTGATGCAAACTGTTTTGCGCCTGTTGGTCTGAACGTAGCCACAGATCCTGCCAGCCAAAGGCGTAGGCCGGTGGTGGTGTGATCAACAAACAAACAAATCCCATCAGCCAGCCACGCCTGAAAGCCATTGCAGCGAGTAATAAAAGCAGTGGCAACAGCCACGCCCCATGTTCAATCCAACGATCCACGCCGCTGTTTTCCACGATATCAAATGTATCGCTTGCCGTGATATCCGGCAGCAGGCGGTTTAAATCCTGTTCATCCGTGGTCATCAAACTGAATGTACCGCTACCGGCACGTGCCAGCTGTTGCAATGGTTCAGGATTAAAACGCACGAATTCAGTAATACCGTCATGATGCATGGTGCCGCCTTGTTCCGTACCGATACCCAATATGGAAAGCCGGTATCCCTGTTCACGTAATTTACGCGCTTGTGCGAGAGCCGTGGCCGGATCTGTGATGCCGTCGGAAATGAGTAATATTTCACCATGCCGCAAGCCGGTTAGGTTGAGTAATTCACCTGCCATTTGCAGGGCCGGTGTGCCGAAGTCGCCTTTTGCGGGCATGATTTCAGTGCTCAATGCGCTGATCAAATTCACAATGGTTGCGTTATCTTCAGTTAATGGCGTGACAATATGCGCTTCTCCGGCAAACACCACCAGCCCAGTGCGCCCTTCAGTGGAGCGTGCCAGAATATCCATGATCTTGAAACGTGCACGTTCCAGACGCGACGGCGACACATCATTGGCATTCATCGACGGGGATAAATCAAGAATTACAACGCGGGACATTTGCGCGCGCCATACCGCTTCGGGTTGGCGTTCCCATACCGGGCCGGCCAGAATGAGAATCGCCAGCAACCAGCCGACAGTCAGTAATACCAGCGGCAGGCGTGTCGATTTGCCGGGTGACTCCAGCCATAAGGGTGCCAGTAATTGTTGATCAAATACGCTATGCCAGGCGCTGCCCGAAGATTGTTTGCGCCAAAGTGCAATCAACAGTCCTATTGTTGGGATCAATACCAAAAACCATAGTGGCCGTAAAAAATGAAATTCGCTCATGGTCTAATTAACCGGTTCTCCACCAACGCAGGGCAAGCAACAAACTGAATATCAATGTAAGACCCAGCGGCCAGACAAAAAGTTCAGTGGTTGGCCGCACCATGCGATTGCCTTTCATGGAGGGTTCCAGTTTATCCAATTGGCGATAAATATCTTTCAGTGTGTCGCGATCAGTGGCGCGAAAATATTCCCCGCCGGTCATGTCTGCAATCATTTTAAGTGTTTCCTCATCCAGATCGGACGCCGGATCAACCATACGCGTGCCAAAAAAACTGCTGACCTGTCTGGGCTCACCGCCCACGCCTATGGTGTATATGCGCAAGCCTTGCTGCGCTGCAAGTTCGGCCGCTTTACGGGGCAACACATGACCGGCGTTATTGGCGCCGTCTGTTAGTAGTACCAGAACGGTTTCTCCGCTGGCGTTTTGTAAGCGTTTTAAGGCCATGCCGATGGCGTCTCCAATGGCGGTTTCTCTGCCGGCAATGCCAATCACGGTGTCTTGTAACAAACTGGCTACGGTCATATGATCAAAAGTCAGCGGTGTTTGCAAATATGCTTCCGTGCCAAACAAAATCAAGCCGATACGATCACCTTCACGGCGCTGAATGAATTCTCCCGCGACTTGTTTGACGACTTCCAGACGGTTGGTGTGTCCGTCACCCATGTCGGCAATTTCCATACTGCCGGAAACATCCACAGCCAGCAGTAAATTTCGGCCACTTTCCGGGAGTTCGGTTTCATCGCCTAACCATTGTGGCTTGGCGCTGGCAGTGATCAATAACAGCCAACACAACAATGTTCCCCACAAGCGTAATGAACGCAGGTTGAAACGATTCGCCGCAGCAATATGTGTTGCATGATACGCGCTGATGAATGGCGCAAATAAGACACCTTGCCGGACGGATGTGGCGGGCGGTACAAAATGCCGAATCAACCAGGGCAAAGGCAGCAGAAAAAACATCCAGGGCCAAGCGAATTCAAACATAGGTGTTTTTCCCTGGTCGATTGGATTTAATCCAGCGGTGTGCTAAAGCAGTTAGTTCATTAAAATCCGCCGATTGTTTTTGGTATGGATCGGTTAATAAAATACGCCCAGAACCTGATGTGAATTCTCCATTGCCGCCATTGGCGTCCAGAAACTCCAGCCAGGCTTTGCCGGACAGGGAAGCTACTGTTTTGGTCGGCCAACAAACCATGGCATAACGTTTGAGTAACTGATTCAGCGTAGCGATGGGGTGATCATCAGGTGCTTGATTTAATAATTCCAGTTCACGCAGTGCGGCGCGTTGTGGTGCCATGCGCCGCCAGTATCGATAGATGACGATCAACAGCGCTATGATTGCGAACAAAACCAGCCACCAACCCAGTGCAGGCGGCCACCAGCTGATTGGTGCGGGTGCATGTAACGGGCGTAACGCTGCGAGGGGATCGTCCATCATTGTTTATGTCGGCGCGTTAAACCAGTGCGCAAGGCGGGAACCATTGGGTCGGTGGTGGCGATTTCCATGAAATGAATGGCATGTCGTGTGCAAATGCTGCGTATTTTGGCACGATGGTTTTGAAATTGCGCTTGCCATTGTTCGTGCACTGAAGATTGACTGGTGTCCAGTGATAAGCGTTGTTGATTGATGCCGAGGCGATAAAACCCGGCAGGTGGCGGTGATGCTTCCAGTGGATCATAAAGAAAAGTAGCTATTACATCATTATGTAGTGCGATGGTCGCCAGATGTTTTTCCGCGTTATCGCCCAATTCTCTGAAATCACTAAACACAACCACTAGACTGCCAGGGTGTACCACACGCGCCATGCGTGCCAGGGAATGATCCATGCGTCCAATAGTGTTATCGCCCGGCGCAGTAGGTTGCAACTGAACGATTGCCCGTAGCATGGATAATAAACCGGATTCCCGCGTTGCCGGATAAATTTCCTGATGAGCATCTGCTGCATGCACAATGCCGCCGACACGATCACCGGCGCGTACCGCCGCCCAACCGAATAAAGCGCTTAATCGACCCGCCAGAACAGATTTGTATTGGACACGGCTGCCAAAATACATGCCGGGATGTAAATCGATCAGAAACATGACAGGGCGTTCACGTTCTTCGCGGAACAGCTTGGTATGCGGGCGGCCTCGACGGGCAGTTACGCGCCAGTCGATGGTACGGGCGTCATCGCCAGCCTGATAGGCGCGCACTTCATCAAACTCCATGCCGCGGCCATGGTAGACAGAAAGATAACCCCCGGATTGCGCCGACAAAGTGCGTCTGCGCGCACTCAGTTCCAATCCTCTGGCTGCGGCGCGTAGTCGAATTAGGGTGTTTAATTCCAGCGTGGTACCGTTAGTCATGGATTTATGGCGCAGGTAAACTGACCAATATTTCATCAATACATTGCTGGGAAGTGACACCGTCGGCTTCCGCCTCATAATTCAGTAGTATTCTGTGACGCAGCGCATCGGGCGTTACTTTTTGCACGTCTTCCGGTGTGACGAAATCGCGTTCAGCCAGCCATGCCGTGGCGCGGGCTGCGCGTTCGATCGCGATTGCGCCGCGTGGACTGGCACCCCATCGTATCCAGCTGGCAAGTTCCTGGCCGTAATTGCCGGGATGACGGGTTGTTTCGACAATTTCTACAATATATTCTTCCACCGCTTCGGCCAAATGTATTTGCATGGTTTCGCGTCGGGCAGTAAATATCTGTTCCTGTGTGACCAATTGTGATACTTCTTGTGCTTTTTGCGCGAGTGAATTCAGTGCTTCATGTCGAACCAGTTGTAGAATTTTCCGACTGGCATTTTTGTCTGGATAATCCACGCGCACATGCATTAAAAAACGATCAAGCTGCGCCTCCGGCAAGGGATACGTGCCTTCCTGTTCAATCGGGTTCTGCGTCGCCATCACCAGAAATAATGGCGGTAAAGGATAGCTTTTTGCGCCGACGGTGACCTGGCGCTCTTCCATTGCCTCCAGCAGTGCGGATTGCACTTTGGCGGGCGCACGGTTTATTTCATCGGCGAGAACCACATTGTGGAAGACCGGCCCTTTGTTAAATGTGAAATTTCCACTTTCAGGGCGAAAAACGTCACTGCCGGTTAGATCGGCAGGCAACAAATCCGGCGTAAACTGAATACGATGAAAATCTGCCTCCAGACTATTTGCAAGAGTTTTAATGGCACGCGTTTTAGCCAAGCCGGGCGCACCTTCCAGCAGCAAATGCCCGTCGCAAAGTAGTGTCAATAACAGGCGTTGCACCAAGGATTGTTGACCAACAATTTGCTGCTCAATGTCGTGATAAAGTTGTGAAAATGCTTCTCTGCAAGTTTTATTATTTTTCATTTCATGTTGAACGTCACAATGTTGACGTGTCATTGTTATTCCCAGGTTCAGGGTAAAAGTTAAAGGCTGGCAAAACGAATATTATAATATCAATCCGGGTATTCGTTTTGCAATGCTGTGAATGAGATGGATGCTTAAATTCCTGCAACCGGTGAAATATTCAAGTTAGGGGAAAGCCTTGTTCTTTATTAGGTTGCGATGTTTCGTCGCGCAATTACTTCCATGCCTGCCTTGTAACGACTGCTCACGGCATAAGCGCATGGCGTGAAGCCACTGGCGGTCAGCATTATGGTTAACATGGCGCGACTAAAGTTGTGGTGATGTTCCATTTCCACCCAGTATGGATTGGCGTTGAGTTTGTCCATCGCCCGCCAACTGAAACAATCGTAATTGGGACAAGATACCAATACCAGACCGTTCGGTTTGAGCAAATCATGGGCTTTTTTTAGAGCCGTCATGGGAAACGCCATATGTTCCAACACATCGGCAAACGAGACGATGTCAAATAATTGATCATCGTTTAGCTGAAGAAAGTCTATTTGGTTTGCGGCATAGCCCCATTCACGTAAACTGCGTACTGTAGATTCACGCAGATCCAGGCCCACGCTTTTACAACCGAATTCTGCTGCTACCGCAACCAGACCGCCTGCACCGCAGCCGACATCCAGCCATACGGGTTCAGTTAGCAAAAAAGATTCCGGCAAATAACGCAACGTACGTTCCACAGTTTCCGCCCAATGCAAGCGTATTTGATCGGCGTTGGTTGCATCCATAACTTGATGGGCATGCGCATGTCGGAATAATTCTTGCAAACCCGCCTTGGTGTAATAGCTGTCCGTGTAAATATGCCCGCACATTGCACACTGCAGCCAGTGCAATTGGCGTGGCAGCTCGCCAGTATCGATTGGATACTGACTGCAATCGAAATATCCGCGGTCATTATATTCAGTATGTGCGCATAGTGGACAGCCAGCATAGCGTTCTTTCAAAACACGCATGTTACTCATACCAGTACCAATTCAATGGCTGGTGCACGTTGTAATTCAGCCAGTGGTTCACGTGCCGGTTTGATCGCATGTAACTCTACAACCATTTCTTTGACTTGGTTACGTAGTGTGCGAATTTTTAGCATCATCTCGTCAACACTCAGACCCTCGTTATCGATTTTTGGCAACAGCATGCTGACACGTTCAGTATGCCAGTCACCACGATAACCATAATCTGCGCGCCAATAAAAAGGTTGGGAAAAATAACCGAAGCTGGCATGGAAGTATTGGCGCACATGTGTTGGGTCTTCGAACGCATCGTCGCTGGAGCCGTAAGGAACCCTAATGTGAGCAACAGCATTCGGTGCTGCAATACGATGTAATTCCTGCATCAATGGCAATGGGTTTTGCAAATGCTCAAGCACATGTGACAATAGAAATTCATCGATATGATTGTCCGGCAGCGGCAATGGCTGTTCCGCGCATTGGTCAATGTCTGCCACCACATCAATTCCCGGTAAGGCCATGCGATCTAAATTTATCCAGTCAGCAATTACATTACGCCCACAACCAACATTCAATTTTTTACTCACATTTTCTCCTGACTATGATTGTCACTAACATCAATGCGCGCCGGTAATAAACCGGCCGCATGGCGCGTCCAGGCAGCACGCAACCCCCGTTCAAATCCGCGCACCCAGCGCGGCGTGTCGAATAACACTAAATCTGTGCGTGCCGATAATCGTGCGCGAAATATCGACAGCAACTTGCGATCCCGATAAAGCTTAACCGCAAGTTGTTCATAGGCATCCAGCGTGTCGCACACTAATTCCGGTAACCCAACGTTACACAATAAACTTCCCGCCACACGAGAAACAAACGAGCGCCCCGCAATAGTCAGTTCCGGCACGCCAGCCCATAACGCATCGCTGGTGGTGGTATGGCCATTTACTGGAAATGTGTCGATTACGAGATCGGCGAGTGCGAGGCGGGCAACATGTTGCGGAATGGGTTGTTTCACCGAAAAGATCAAGCGCGATTCAGCAATACCTTGTTGCGCTGTGTATGCTAACAAATTACGCGTGGCATCTGGGTTGTGGTCAAGTAACCACAACACGCTGTCAGGGCAGGCTTGCAAAATACGCAACCAAGCATCAAATACCTGGGGTGTGATTTTGTAGGGTTGATTAAAATCAGCAAATACAAATGTATTTTCAGGCAAATTGTATTCGTTACGTGTTGGTATCGCAGCCTGTTCACGCAGACGATCATTGACTTGATAGCAGCCAGGCAAAACCAACAAGGCTTCGTGAAAGTTTGCTTTACTAGCTGGCGGCGTTATAAAGCCATCGCTGACCAGATAATCTACCGCCTCGCTGCCAAGCGTTCCTGGATATCCAAGATAGTGCATTTGCAATGGGGCCGGGCGCTGAGCTAATACATCAAGACGGTGATCAGTCGTCCAACCTTTTAGGTCGATCAATATGTCGACGCCATCACGTTTGATTTGCGCAGCGGATTCATTCGCGTTGAGATGACTGACATCAACCGCTTTATCTGCGGACTGCAAAACGCGTTGCCGTAATGTGCTGCCATCATCCACACCATAATGATATAGATAGACTACAAATTGCTTGCGTTCGTGCAACGCGAGTAATTCAGCAATTAAAACGGCAGTGGCATGCGCATAAATATCGGCGGATAAATAGCCTATTGTTAATCGCAACCCTTGTGTTGGAACACGGCGCAAGGTTGTCGGTTTGGGCATAACTGGCAGCATTTTCTGCGCACAAATACGCGTAATTTGTAACTGCCGTATTGGATCATCCAATTTAGTAATGAAAGCAAATGTTGTTTGCACATTTTCATCAGACTGTAGCGCGTTCAATAAACGCGACAACTGTACATCACGTTTGGACCAGTCTGCAATTTTGTCGGCTGAATTCAACGCCAGCAACTGCGCTTCAGTGCAATCTGGTTCCAATTCTGCTGCCTGTGCATAGCAATGTGCGGCTTTGGAAAAATGTTCGTCACGATAATGCTCATTACCGCAATTTTTCCAGGCAGAAGCCATGTTTGCATCAGTTTGTATTGCGCGTTCGAAAAATAACCTGGCTTGTTTATATTGTTTCTGATCGGAAGCGGCATTACCCGATAAGTTCAGTGCTTCGGCGTTATTCGGCTGAAGTTCTAATAATACTTTTAGTAATTCTTCTGCATCCGAGGGTCTGCCCATTGTTAACAGGCAACGTGCACCCAATAACAACGCAGGAATATTTGTTTGTTCCTGCTGCAAAATCTTCTGAATGAACTGCCAAGCTAAAACGATGTTTTCGTGTTTATGATATATCTGTGCGGACAGTAACAAACTGTTTATGCGTTCTGGTTCACGTTGCAGGGCAGCAAGAAAAGCGTTCAATGCTGCTTGTTCATCACCAGATTGGCCGTAGGCACAACCCAGTAAATGCCATATTTCAGCTGCGTCAACGCCTTCTTGCTGTGCTTGGAGAATTTGCGTTATCGTTTGTTGCCATTGACCTTGTGACCACGCGTTCAGAGCCAGGGAAATATAGGCATCACCAACGCGGTTTTGCTTAAATAGCTCATCAATTTGCGCAGGCGAGGTCTGTCCAGGTGTGCTGGCGTTAGTCATAGAGCTAGTACTCCTTCAACTTGATATTTTAGGTTACAGTTAGCTTTTCAGTGTTACTGGCAAGGCAGATCTTGCAGGCAATAGTTCATTCCCTTGTCAAAAGATCTAACACCGCCAGTGGCGCTGAAAAGTTAACCCGCAGGGCGCTCACAAGATGTCCCGTCACTGCGGCAGCACTTGCCAATGGAATAACCATTGTCTGCGTGATGCGCCTTGTGACGAAACATCTTGTGAACGCTGTATCCTAAAATATCAAGCTGAAGGAGTACTAGTTGATTATTGGGAAAATAAAAGCTCTTTTTCATCACAAATGACTGTACTGGATGTCGGATAGGCTGTCAAACACTGCAATGTGGGATTTACCATTGCAATTTGCATGGCTTAATAATGATGCAATAACGATTGCCTTTTCTTGTTTCATTTGTAGGGCACCTCTAAAAATCCAGATTTCATCCCAACTGCTGTGTTACGGAAAAAATTTCTTACTGTCATATCAACCATATGCTGTGCTGCAAAATTTTTTCCATGCCTTGCATTTGGACGAACTCTGAATTTTTTGAAGCGCCCTGTAGATTGTGTTATCGTTTTCGCAGCGGGGTTAATAGAGATGAAAGTCCATTGTGATCCAGTTCTTGCATCAACGCCAATAGCTTGCCGATTTCACCAGGGGGAAAGCCTTTGCGAGCAAACCAGTTCAGGTAATTCCCAGGTAAATCAGCTATCAGGCGTCCTTTGTACTTGCCGTAAGGCATGACTTGCGTGACTAATTGTTGTAAGTGTTTTGGGTCCATCAATCCGCTTTTGTCGGTGTGCTCGTTTTAGCCGGTTGTTTACCGGCAGCGCGTAGATCGACGACTTTATTCAGTAGTTGAAACCAAAAAGGTGCGCCAAGGGATGCGGCTAAGGCCGTGATTAATATGCCCATGAGTTTTATAAACCAGTCCGTTCCGGCGAATCCTTTGCTAATCCATTTTCCTTCTTTGTCATGCCAACCGATGGGTAGTTTTAAATCTTTTATCCTTGCTAAAAGCGCTGCTGAGTTATCAATGGGCTCCATGACATTATCAGTTGTTACTGCATCAGTGATTTGTCCGTTTACAGGTGTCGGAATTGCCTCGGTACCTTGCGTTGTATTTCCTGATACGGGTTGTTGTGAAAGGAGGTCATGAGTACTTTGAGATGTTGCCGTTTCAACAATGACTTGCCTGAGTGCGGTGTCAGTCCAGAGTGTTTGAGAAATTTTTATTGAATCAATATTCAAACTAAAACAAACAACGAGCGCAATGACAAAGATAATGTACTGCGTCGTTTTCTTGTACCAGCCACCAACCCGATCCATTGCATCGTTGTACCAGTTTTCTATGTTCTCACGTGCTTTTTTTGCGTCGTTTCCTGCTTCATTAAGCAGAAGGATGACGACCTTTCCCGCTTCAGTATTGGCAAAATGCCCTGTTTCAAAGGACTGTAATAATAATTTATTGTCGGTTGGGAGCTTTCCGGTATTGCCGGACATAACGTCCATCAGTGCCAGGGAGAAATTCTTGGGTGGAATGTAAGATGGCTTTTTACCGGGTTTTGAGAGCCCATTGATTAATGGGTGACTATAAATCTTGGCAACGAATTGATCACCTTGCTCTGATTGCAAAAGGTTTGCAAGACCAGCTTCAAGATTTTTTGCACGCAATTTAAGAAACTGCGAAATGATTTCATTGATTGAGGAACAAAGCAGACTGATTAGAACATAAACCAGCACCATTCCAATGGCGACATCGAGTATTGGCGAGTTAAACATTTATTTCCCCGGAAAATGTAGTTTCATTGCTTTATCCAGATTATGCAGAGAAACAGGCGTGGATGCAAAATCCAGTTCACTTTTTGGTTCAAGGACTGCTGATTGCAGCCGATGATTATATTTGATATAGGTGGAAATAATTACTCCTGAATTCGTATATTGTAGCTCTCGAATAGTTAACTTAAATAGTATTTTTATCAGTGTTGAAGATAACTATTTAATTTCTTTGTGAATATTTCCGCTGAAACAATACCACTCTGTTTTTTTCAAAATGACTTGATTGCAAATGATTGATCAATGTTTCCCAAAAGACCTTATGTTCGCAATTGCAAACATATGAATGCATTAGACTATTTAAAACAAATTTTTTTCCAGCTGGATTGCAATGGAAATTTTGTGCATTTAAATGATAGTTGGGAAAGCTTAACAGGGCTGCAAGTTGCGCGTGCAATTAACCAATCTTGGTTAAACCATATTTGCGAGCAAGATCAGCTAACCGTCAAAACAAAACTACAGCATTTATATGATGGCGGTAAAGATTCCGGTGAAAGTTTTGAATGTCATCTTTTGGATAAAGATTTGCGACTGATTAACGTTGAAGTCTTTTTGTCGCCACTAATGGATCAAGGAATTATGAATGGTTTTGTCGGTAGTTTTCTAGATCTTACTGAGGTTAAGTTAAAACTACAGCAACTCAATCTTGATCAGGAGCGGTTATCTTGGGCCTTACAAGGTGCCAATGATGGCTACTGGGATTGGAGCCTGGACACAGATTATGTGTATTATTCCCCACGCTGGAAAACTATGTTGGGTTATGCCGAAGATGAACCATTTGCGCCACATATTGATACTTGGGCGCAACTGGTCGATCCGAATGACAAAGTGCGCACATTGAAATTGGCAGACGATTATCTTGGCGGTCGGATTGACAAGTTTGAAATAGAATTTCGCATGAAACACAAAAATGGCAGCTGGGTTCATATATTATCCAGAGCTTCAATGGTGTGTAATGAAGCTGGTCATCCAATTTCCTCCAAACGCATTATCGGTACACATGTAGATATTACCGAGCGTAAAAAATCAGAATTATTAATAGAAAAACAGAATATTGCGCTTGAAGCGACAGCAAATGCGATTGTTATTACTGATGCACAAGCAAGAGTGGAATGGGTTAATCCAGCATTCTTGAAATTAACCGGATATAACCAAAATGAAGCAATCGGTAAGGTCATGCAGGAATTGGTTCAATCGGGACATCAGGATAAAGTATTTTATAAAGAAATGTGGAAGGCAATTGGTTCCAAAAAAATCTGGCGCGGTGATCTGGTTAACAGAAAAAAAGATGGGTCATTGTATGATGAATATATGACCATAACGCCGGTCATAGACCAGAATGACAAGATCAGCCACTATATTGCAGTCAAAGAGGATATCAGCCAGCGAAAAGCCTCCGAAAAGGAAATACAGGAATTGGCTTTCTATGATTTACTAACGGGTCTGCCGAATCGTCGCTTATTTATGGAGCAGCTCAAGCACGCTGTCTTAGGTAGCTTTCGTCATCAAACTTACAGTGCACTATTATTCATTGATCTGGATAATTTCAAAACCATCAACGACACTTATGGCCATGATATAGGAGATTTATTTCTGATTGATGTGGCGTCACGTATCAACACCTGTATTAGAGAAAGGGACATAGTCGCACGTTTTGGTGGGGATGAGTTTGTTATTCTATTAGAACAACTGGGTAGTAATTATAAAGAAGCGATTTTAATAACATCACGTATCGGTGAAAAAATTATCGCGCATTTAAATCAGGAATATTACGCGAACACTGTTCGACATAAGGGCTCCTGTAGTATAGGCATTTGTATGTTCTTGAATGAATATAATAAAGCTGAAGATATTCTAAAGCGAGCCGACACCGCCATGTATAAGGCTAAGGACTTGGGGCGCAATCAATTGTGTTTCTTTGATCCACTGATGCAGCAGGAGCTTGAGCATCGCTCACAACTGGAAAAGGAATTATGGCAAGCCATTGCAAATAAAGAGTTCTGTTTGTATTTCCAAATAATAATAAATGAAGAGCAAGCAGTTGTTGGTGTTGAAGCATTGCTGCGTTGGCTACATCCAGAAAGAAATGTTATCGGTCCCGATGAATTTTTATCGCTGATAGAGAGTAACAATATGATTATTCCCATTGGCGATTGGATTATTGATGAAGGACTGAAGCAATTAAGTAGATGGCAACAGTGTGAGACGCTCAAGACACTATTCTTATCGCTCAATATTAGTGCCGTGCAATTTCAGAAAGAAAATTTCGTTACCAAGCTAAAAGCAAATATTAAAAAACACAACATTGATTGTAGCCGTTTGTTTCTTGAATTAACCGAATCCTCGTTAATTTACGATATTGAAAATACAATCAATAAAATTGAAGAACTTAGAGACATGGGTATCTATTTGTCCATAGATGATTTTGGTACGGGCTATTCCTCATTGAGTTATTTAAAACGATTTAAACTGGATCAACTAAAAATCGAACGCTTGTTTGTGCGGGATATTCTGATTGATCAAGATGACCTAACCTTGGTCAAAACCATTATTAATATGGGCAAAAACCTGGGATTAGATGTGGTCGCAGAAGGCGTGGAAAATCAGCAACAATTTGAAATCCTGACAGCGGCGGGCTGCACGAAATTTCAAGGATACTGGATAAATCGACCAATGCCGGAAAAAGAAATAAATGCTTTGCTAAGATCCGGGAAAATGAAGCTGTTACAAAAATAAATCAGTGATTTTGTCTAAAGGGTACTTCTTAAATTCCAGATTTCATCACAACTGCTGCGTTGCGAGAAAAATCTCTTGCTGTCATATCAACCCTATGCTGCGCTGCGAAATCCTTTTCACGTCTTGCATTTGGGCGAACTCTGGATTTTTAGAGGCGCCCTAAATTCTAAACGGGCAGTAGTCTAAAGCTTGTTTAAATACTTCTTTTTGTATTTCCCATAAAGATCAAATGAGTCCTTGCAAAGTGCTGTGTATGGCAGTTTTCCAGGCCTTAAAGAGGGCTTGTCTTTCGGAACTTTGCATTTGAGGGGTATAGCGGCGGGCAAGCGTCCAGTTTTGGGTGATGTCATCCAGTTCGGTAAATACACCACTTTGCAGACCTGCCAACGCGGCGGCACCCCATGCGGTTGTTTCAGTGACGGCGGGGATCTCGACCGTGCGGTCCAGCATATCAGCGAGGAACTGGCACATGAATTCATTTGCTACCAATCCACCATCAGCGCGAATAACATTCATGGCGTGCGCAGCATCGCTATCGGCATGCATCGCTTGCATTAGGTCGCAACTTTGGTAGGCTTGAGCTTCCAGCGCGGCGCGAGTGATATGAGCGCCTGTGCTTTCACGGCTGAGGCCTGTAATCATGGCTTTGGCTTCCGGTTCCCAATAGGGTGCGCCGAGACCGGTGAAGGCCGGGACGAAATAAACCTGATTATTATCCGGAACGGAGCGGGCCAGCGCTTCGCTTTGCGCCGCGTCCTCAAACAAACCAAGGTTATCACGTAACCATTGAATGGCCGCGCCTGCCGTGAAAATAGAGCCTTCCAGTGCGTATGTAATCTCACCATTCAACCGATAGGCGGGTGTTGTCAGCAGGCGGTTTTGTGATGTTTTGAACTCGGTGCCGATGTTCATCAGTGCAAAACACCCTGTGCCGTAGGTGGATTTGACCATACCGGGTTCAAAGCAAGCTTGCCCGATAAGCGCGGCATGTTGGTCGCCTGCCATACCACCAATTGTGTAAGAAGCGCCGAGCAAATTGGCTTGTGTTGTGCCGAATGTTGCAGCGTTATCTTTGACTTCGGGCAGGAGTGCGGCGGGGATATTGAACAGCTCGAGAAGTGCCTCGTCCCATTTTTGCTCGCGCGTATTATAGAGCAGGGTGCGCGAAGCATTTGTAACATCTGTGGTGTGTGTTTTGCCGCCAGTTAGTTTCCACAGCAAGAAGCAGTCTATGGTGCCGAAAGCCAGGTCACCATTTTGTGCGCGGTCTCTAACGCCGGGGACATTATCCAGTATCCATGCAATTTTCGTAGCGGAGAAATAAGGATCCAGCAGCAAGCCGGTTTTGTCTGTGATGATTTGCTCAAATCCGGCATCTTTCAGTTTTGCGCAAAGGTCTGCAGTGCGGCGGTCTTGCCAGACGATGGCGTTATAGACAGGTTCTCCTGTTTTCCGATCCCAAATGATCGTGGTTTCACGCTGATTTGTGATACCAATAGCGGCGATGTTTGCCACGCGATCATGCGCACTCTCAATTACACCACGGCAGGCCCATAACGTATCTTCCCAGATATCAACAGGCGATTGTTCAACCCATCCTTTATGCGGAGTTTGCAGCGCCAGTTCCTTTTGTTTTAGCGCAAGAATTTCGCCGCCGGGAGAAAAGAGGATAGCGCGCGAACTTGTAGTTCCCTGGTCGATTGCGAGAAGTGTTGCGTTGCTCATGCGCTTAGATCATCTTAGATTGCATTTTCATTCATGTTGTTAAGCAGTTGTAAGTCGACATAGGTTTTATCCGCTGTATTACCGGAGATTCTGGCAAACGGTTTTCCGGGTTCGCCTAAATCAGACAAAACGGCCAGTGCGCCAGTGAAATCTTGTCGCTGTGTATAACCATTAATTGTAATAATTGTCGGGAGATCAGCTGCAAGTGCCGATTGCAGGCCATGCTCTGAGTCTTCTATGGCAATACATTGTTGTGCTTTTAGGTTGAGTTGATTAAGAACCCACTGGTAAATGTCGGGTGCCGGTTTTTTGTTTGGGACAATATCACCGGCACCGATGACTTCAAACCAGTCGATGGCGCTTTTACCTAAGGTTGATGTCAATAAAGCGGTGACATTTTGCGGGGTGGTGGTTGTGGCAATGGCAAGCCGGATTTTTTCACGACGCAATTCATCAATTAAGCGTGCAACACCCGGCCGAAGTGGAATTTTTCCTTGTCCTAGCAGTTTCTCCAAATGTTTGGTTTTGCATTTGTGTAAAGCGGCTATCCAGTCATGCAGATCGGCTTTGTTGCATTCTTGCGGTGCGTATTTTTGCAGGTAGTGGAGAATTCGTTCCTTACCACCGGTAACTTGTAGTAATTCGCCATACAATTGAATATCCCAATCCCAGGCGAGATTAAATTCTTTAAACGCGGCGTTGAATGCCAGGCGGTGGCCATCTTGTTCCGTATCGGCGAGTGTGCCGTCAACATCAAAAAGGACGGCTTGTAGTTTATTATTTTTGGACATTAATTTTGAGTATAGCTGGCGCGTTTCAATCGATCTGTAATAGCCAGCCAGGATGGGTCACTGGGTGGCACTTCAATTAGCAGTTGATCAAATGCTTGGTTATCAAATTGACGCAGCACGGCGTACAGTTTTTTGCCATAGTTTACTGGATCAGAAGGCATTGCATAGTGTTGAATAAGCTGATTGGAAACATTCGCATGATGATGTTCAGAGTATGTAATCACAATGGTACGCAGTCCTTGTGCAGCCAATTCCTGTGCTGATGCCCATATATGCTCAGCAGGATAAATGGTTAATGGTGTTGTGGGTGCATAATGCGCAGGCAGAATACCGGATGTGCGTATTTTAATGTTTTTCTGGTCAACCAAAATTGCAGGTTTATCCAGGATTGCATCCAGTGCTGATAATGGAATACCACCTGGTCTGAGCACCAGTGCAGTTTCATCGTCGAAACTGATAATCGTGCTTTCCAAACCAACCTCACAGGCACCACCATCTAAAATCATGCCGACCTGCTGCCCGAGTTCTTGTTGCACATGAGTCGCCGTGGTGGGGCTGATGCGTCCAAAACGATTGGCTGATGGCGCGGCTAAAGCTTTTTCAGCACCAAGCGCATTAAGCAATGCCAACGCAACAGGATGGGCCGGTATGCGCAGACCAACGGTGTCTTGGTCGCCAGTCACAATATTAGGCACATGCGCACTGCGCCGTAAAATCAGGGTTAAGGGCCCCGGCCAAAAATGTTTTGCAAGTTTCCAAGCGGCGTTTGGTATCTCCTGCGCCCAATAGGATAATTGCGCGATATCGCCAAAATGAACAATGAGTGGGTGATTAATGGGGCGTTGCTTAATTTCGTATATTTGTCGTATTGCGCTTGGATTTGTCGCGTCAGCGCCCAGGCCATAGACTGTTTCAGTTGGGAAAGCAACTGTGCCACCAGCTTCTAACAGTTTCACTGCAGTTGCAATCTGGTTATGTATTTCAGGCGTTATCACGACATTTGTTGGCAAGGATCAGGCGGTGTGGGTTATTAAACTAAGACGTTTAATTAGGGGCCGCTTCACGAATAATGGCCAGCAAATCAACATCCAGGTGTCCATCAGCAATACGTTGTGTGTTCTCTTGAAAACGCGTGATTGCTTGGCGTGTTTTTGATCCCATAATGCCATCAGCCGGGCCTGCATCAATACCCAATGCAGATAAATCCTGTTGTAGTTGACGCACTTGTTCTCGTGAAATTCTGTTCTCGTCAGCAGATGGGTGACGTTGTAATGCGGCTGCGCCAGCAATTCGGTCTGCCAAATGCCCAACAGACAGTGCATAAAACTCCGAACGGTTCCAACGCATGATGATATGGAAGTTCTTGGTAATCAGAAAAGCTGGCCCTTGATAACCGGCAGGCACCAATAAGGATAGTTGATGTTCAGGATATAAACTGTGTTCAGTGACTATGGTGATACCAAGTTTAGCCCACTCGTCCAGGCTAAGGGTTTTATTTCTACCAGCCAACGCATAATTAAAATCATCAGGAACAAGAACTTCAAATCCCCAGTCCAGGCCGCGAACCCAACCCAATTGCTGTAGAAAATTTGCGCCTGATACCATGGCATCAGGAATGCTGCCCCATAAATCACGGCGACCGTCGCCATCAGCATCCTTGGCATAGCGCAGAAACGTAGACGGCATAAATTGCATATGGCCCATAGCACCTGCCCACGAGCCAACCATACGATCTGGTGAAATATCACCGGCATCAAGAATACGCATGGCATTCAATAATTCTTGTGTGAAAAATTTGCTGCGACGCGCATCACAAGCAAGCGTGGCCAATGAATCGGGTACGGACCAATCACCAAAGTAACCGCCGTAATTCGTTTCGAGACCCCAGAATGAAACCAAGTATTTTGCTGAAACACCAGTATTTTGCTGAATTTGATCTAGCAACGCCTGATGTTCACTCAATAATTCCCGACCACGCTGGATACGGTGATCGCTGACACGGACATTAAAGTAACGCGCAAATGTCTGTGTGAACTCGGGTTGCTGACGATCAAGCTCAATAATGCGTTGAATATGTTTAACGTTGCCTAATACTTGATCCACGGTATTTTCTGAGATGCCTTCATTGCGAGCTTTCGCTTGCAAGCCGACAACGCATGTCCCAAAGTGGCTGCTTTCAGCGTGGCCTGTGCCAATAAAGCTGAGGTTGTTGATCATCAGTGCGATACATACAACAAACCAGTATTTTAGTTTGTGAATACATCCCGTTTGTTGTTGCGTGTGTACTGGATAAATTGCAAGCTCAGGCATTGTTATTTTTTATGTGGACATTTAGGTTTAATACAGTCAGCGTATAATGATAATGAATGTTCCTGTAGCGTGAAACCGCGATCTTTTGCAATGGCGAGTTGGCGTTTTTCAATTTCCGCATCATAGAATTCTTCTACGCGACCGCATTGTAAGCATACCAAGTGATCATGATGGCCATCACTTTTGAGTTCAAAAACAGCTTTGCCGCTTTCAAAGTGGTGTCGTTCAAGTAAACCCGCTTGCTCAAACTGAGTCAGGACGCGGTAGACTGTCGCCAGGCCGATGTCATCACCTTCATGAATGAGTTCCTTATAAACATCTTCGGCGGAAAGGTGGCGCACACTGCTTTGTTCAAATAAATTTAATATCTTAAGCCGTGGCAGGGTGGTTTTGAGACCAATGGTTTTAAGATCAATGCTTTTCAGGTCGCCAGTATTGCTCATGGTAATCTCTGTCCGCTAAAATATTTACTGTATCATATAGTGTTGGGTTTGCTTTGAAAACAAATAATATCAAGATTAAAAAAATGATTGTGAAAATATTCGTATTGTTTGTTATTTTTCAGTTGGCTGGGTGTTCACTTCTTCCTGATTTTCTATATCGAATAGATGTACAACAAGGTAATGTTGTGACGCAGGAAATGGTTGAGACATTGAGGCCAGGTATGACGAAAGCTCAAGTGCGTTTTGTGATGGGCTCGCCGCTGATTGTAGATGCTTTTCGTGAAAACCGTTGGGATTATGTATATTTGCAACGTGAAAAAGGTGACTTGGTTGAGCAAATGCGCTTAACTATTTTTTTTGAAGATGAGCGATTAGTCCGTATTGAAAATTTTATGCCCTTTTCAATTGATATACCGGAACCAGAGCCAGAGCCAGTGCCAGAACCGGAACCAGAGCTAGAAGAAGAAACAGAACCAGAAGTTGAAGCAGAACAAGAACCAATCGAATCCGAAATTGAGCAAGAAATGACTCAACCCGAAGCGGAAGAATAATTTAGAGAAGCACTGATTAATTATAAGGACACTTCTTAAAATCCAGATTTCATCCTAACTGCTGCGTTGCGAAAAAATTTCTTGCTGTCATATCAACCATATTCTGCGCTGCAAAATTTTTCCGCGCCTTGCATTTGGACGAACTCTGAATTTTTAGAGGCGCCCATAAAGTTGAAATATTTTTACAACAGAAATTTTGCAGGAATAAAATGACAATTCAAAAAATTGCGGTTGCCGGCAGTGCTGGACGCATGGGCCGCACGTTGCTGGAAGTTGTTACACAAGCGCCGGATATGCAATTATCTGCGGCCTTGGAAAGGCAGGGTAGTCCATATTTGGATAAAGATGCAGGAGAATTAATTGCTGTCAGTTGTGGCATCAATGTGGCAAGTGATTTTGCTGCTGCATTGGCGGGCTGCGATCAGATTATCGACTTTACCCGTCCTGAAGCGACACTTGCACACTTGGCCGTTTGCCGTGAGCGTGGTGTGAAAATGGTGATTGGTACCACAGGTTTCTCTGCAGAAGAAAAAGATATGCTCAAAGCGGCTTCGCAGGAAATCGCTATTGTATTTGCGCCCAATATGAGTGTTGGCGTGAATGTAACCTTTAAATTACTGGAAATTGCAGCCAAAGTGCTGAATGATGGCTATGATATTGAGATTATCGAAGCACATCATCGCCACAAGATTGATGCGCCATCCGGTACAGCCTTGCGCATGGGGGAAGTCATTGCCGATGCATTGCACCGGGATCTGGAAAAAGTCGCCATTTACGGGCGTGAAGGCGTTACCGGAGAGCGGCAATCAGACACTATTGGTTTTTCTACCATCCGTGCGGGTGATATCGTTGGGGAACATACCGCCATGTTTGCCGGTACCGGTGAACGTGTTGAAATCACCCACAAAGCCAGCAGTCGTATGACCTTTGCCATGGGTGCCGCGCGTGCGGTTCGTTTTCTGGCGGATAAGCAAAATGGGTTGTATGATATGCAGGATGTTCTGGGTTTACGTTAAGGGCATCTCTAAAAATCCAGATTTCATCCCAAATACTGCGTTGCGGAAAAGTTTCTTGCTTACATATCAATCATATGCCGCGCTACAAAATTTTTCCGCGCCTTGTATTTGGGCGAACTCTAGCCTGAATATTGCACCAGTGCGTTAGATTTTGGCCTGTAATAGTTATGTCTATTGGTTCTTAGTGATTTCTGCGAAAATACAGTTTGTACTTAAGGCTCACTTGATGGTTTTTAACTTGCCCTGTTTTGAATTGAACGTACATGCTCTCTACGCCGCAGAATAACTGCGTCTTCGGTCGCGAGCACGTTCAATTCAAAACAGTTCGGCGTTTAAATTCCACCAACTAGTGCAATATTCAGGCTAAATTTTTAGAAGCACCCTTAATTTCTTTTTGATGCAATACCTTTCAATATGGCAACTTACGCAATTGGTGATTTACAAGGTTGTTATCCGTCCTTCCAGCAACTGCTTGAATTGATCCAATTTAACCCCCGCGAGGACAAATTATGGCTGGTTGGCGATATTGTCAATCGCGGGCCGGATTCGTTGTCACTATTACGTTATGTCAAACAAGCCGGTGACGCGGTAGTTATGGTGCTTGGTAATCATGATTTGCATCTCCTAATGGTGGCTGCGGGACTCGCCAAAAACCGTCGCGGCGACACTATTCAAGCTATTTTGGATGCACCGGATTGCAATGATTTAATGTTTTGGTTGCGGCATCAGAAACTGTTTTATTCCGATGGTGATTATGCCATGGTGCATGCCGGTTTATTGCCCGGTTGGTCTATTGAAAAAGCCAGCCAATTAGCGCAAGAAGTCGAAAAAGCGCTACAACAGAGTAACTATCAGGAAACATTTTCCGAAATATATGGGAATGAACCCAATTATTGGCGTGATGACTGGATGGGTTATGAACGTCTGCGTGTCATTATTAATGCCATGACGCGTATGCGTGTCTGTTCCGTAGCGGGGCATATGAGTTTTGCATTCAAAGGGGATATGGCGGCTATTCCAGCGGGTTATTTGCCATGGTTTAACATACCTGAGCGGGCCAGTCAGAATGCCACCATTGTTTGCGGTCATTGGTCTGCACTGGGGCTGCATGTAACGGATAATCTGATTGCTTTGGATAGTGGCTGTGTATGGGGTGGTCAATTGACCGCTATACGTTTAGAGGATCGGAAAGTTTTTCAGATTCCCTGTGCGGGATAGGCAGTGAAAGTGCGTTAGCAATCGCCTGTTCGGATAAACGTGCCAATTCCCGTCGGTTTTTCTCACCACATTGAATGGGATCATTAAAAGTTAATTGCACATCAATCCGTGGCTGACGCAATATTTGTTTTAGTGACAATACCAACGATGGATCAATATAAGCCGCTTCCTGGCATATTTCCCCCGCCGTATTGCAATAACGAATAGCCACTGGATACAGTAAAGCATCTACACTGACAGCAGATTGCAACAATGAGGCATGAAAATGATTAAGCTTGGTGCCTGAGCTGGTCGTGCCTTCCGGGAATACGGTTACACGTTCACCGTTGACTATCAGTTCACTGATATCTTGATTGATGCGTAGCGTATCACTGCGTTTCGCACGTTCTATAAACAACGTTCCGGTGTTGCGACTGAGCAAGCCCAATACCGGCCAGCCATTAATTTCGGATTTGGCAACAAAGCGTGTCGGGCAGGCAGCCATCATGACGCATATATCCAACCAAGAAACATGATTGGCAGCGAACAGCACGCGTGGCACGTCAACGCCAGGTGGTTCTCCGTTGCAATATAATTGGATGTTGAGCGATTTGAGTAAGCCTTTGGCCCAATGTTGCATCATGCGTCGTTGAATTGGGCGCGAGAAATACGGATAGACTGTGGATTGTAAAAGGCCCGAAACAACATGCAATAGCAAGCGGATTAAGCGAAAAATTCTTATCGGTTGACGGGTGGTTTTTTGCATAAAAATTTCAGTTTCATAGAGCAAAAATATGGGCTAATAATGTGCCATCTTTAGCCTGTTTTTTGACCGGGTGTGTACTTAAGGAACCGCTGGTTAAATCATAAGCGCCCACAAACCAATACCTGACGGCTATAACATTCTATCGTATCGTTGCAATTTTTGGCAATTACTCGCTATTGCCTGCAATGTGCCTCTTAATATAAAAGATTTTGTCCCTTCCTCTATTTAGCTCAGAATGAATCAGTGATTGCATAATCCTAAATTCCTTGGTTGACCGCCCGGATGAATGGCTGAAACAATTTCTCACGGCTGTCCAATTTGGTGACACGAAAGCTATGCTGATACTCACTGATACACTAGCTGCAAAACATGCAAAGACTTAAGCCAAATTGAATTACCATATCGAGGAGTTTCAATTTTTAGATATGATCAAGATCATTGAAAAAAATACCATCGACTACAAGCAGTTGAATATTAAACCACTCGACTGATTCGTGATTTCAAGACACTCGCAGACGGAAGGTATGGAAACAGATTGGCAACGCTTAACGAAGATCGAGTCAGTTCTTTATTCAGCCGGGATTGTACGATGACGCATTTTTTTTGTTCGGCCCGATTGCTAACAGCGCTTGCCTTTGCGTTCACAGCACTCGCCAGTGCTAATCTCTACGCGGGATGGACGCTGAACGAAGCCATGATTCCGCAAGGTTTTTCGCTCGAGATCAACCATCGAACCCGATACGAATTTCTGAGCGACGAGTTCAGAACCGGTCAAGCTGGGGAAACCGACGTGGTGGTGTTCCGCACACTGGCGCACGGAAGAATGAAATTACCCTTTGGCTTAACTGCGGGTGCCGAATTTCAGGATTCACGAGCCGGATTAAACGCTAATACGCAGCTCAATACCATGATCGTCAATTCAGTCGAACTGTTGCGCGCCTATCTCGAGCTGGACCGACCAGATACCGCCGGAGGTAATCTGGTTGCGCGAGCGGGGCGAATGACAATGAATGTTGGGGGGCGTCGATTTGTCGCGCGCAATCAATTTAGAAACACGATCAACAGCTTCACCGGAATGGATATCCAGTGGCAAGACAACCACAGTCACAGCCACAACGGACTGAGCCTGCGTGGATTCTGGACCATGCCTGTTTTCCGTCTGCCAGAAACACGCGAGAAACAGCTAGAAAACGACATCGTTTTTGATGACGAGCGTTTCGGTCTGCAATTTTGGGGATTCTTCGCGGCCCGAGATATTCCCGTCGTAGGGCGTGGTGAGTTGTATATGTTCGGCCTGCATGAGCGAGACGCAGCGAATCGACCCACGCGCAACCGACAACTCATTACCCCGGGATTTCGGTTTTTTCAAGGACCCGTTTCCGCACGTTTTGATTATGAGCTCGAAACTGCATTTCAATTTGGCCGGTCGCGCTCGTCGATAACGAGTGTGAAAGCGCTCGATCATTATGCCCATTTCCATCACCTGACGTTGGGTTATACCTTCAACCTGCCTTGGTCACCACGCATTGCTCTAAAATATGATTACGCGAGTGGTGACGATAATCCTAACGACAGCACAAATCAGCGTTTTGATCCACTATTTGGCGCGCGTCGATTTGAATATGGGCCAACCAGTATTTTCGGCACGATTGCACGTGCGAATATTCACACCCCGGGTTTTCGCGTCGAGGTAAAGCCGCATTCACGTATGACCTCGTTCATCGCCTATCGCGCATTTTGGCTTGCATCCGACCGTGACGCGTGGACAACATCAGGCGTAAGAGATCCTGATGGTCGGTCAGGGCACTTCATCGGTTCCCAATTTGAGATTCGGGTTCGTTGGCAATTGCTTCCGGGAAACGTAATATTAGAGTCTGGATACGCACACCTCTTTGCGGGCGAGTTTATTGACAACGCGCCTAATTCTAATCGTCAGGGCGATTCAGACTATGCCTATACACAGATTACAGTAAATTTCTAGCACCAGTACTCCTTCAACAAGATAACTTATTGAGGGCTATGATAATGAAAAAGTGGTGCGTGGTGAAATTGACATCTGAAGAGTGAAGTGGTCAAGAAAACTATTATATTTTTAAGAGAATTTTCAATGTAACTATTCAGCATAAAAAAACACTTATTCTGAATATTGCACCAGTTGCTGGAATTTAAACGTCGAGCTCATTTGAATTAAGCGTGCTCGCGACCGGAGACGCAGTGATTCTAGAAGCCCATGGGCCATAGTGGCTGCAGGCCAGAATATAACGTTCTGGTGGAATATTCAGGCTGGCAGGTTAAAAGTTCCGTCGAGGAATTGCCCGTAAGCCTCGGTAGCCTGAGGAAGCGGTGTCATGGTGACACGGAGTCGTGAGTCATTCTTAACGATGATTGGACCAGTTCTTTACGCTGCCCGGGTTTTATGCGGCAATGGACGGGAACTTCAACTGGTTAAACTAAGTTCCAAAAAACAGAGCATTTGAAAATCAATATTCACAAATAAAACATATTTTATTGAACATGAAAAATAAATCTGTCTCCCTTTATCGATATTAGTTTACTACTGCCTGGCCCCAAGCTTTTTAAACATGCACCGGTCTGTTGCAGCGTATGTTTTTTGTGCTTAGGAACCAAACAGTAGTAATCTAAATGCCTATTGGCAAATTAACCCTAAACCTGAGGTGAAGGATTGTCGCCTGAAGAACCAGTTTGTGCTGCCTGGCCTTCCAAAGCTTTAATGCGAGACTCTAATCTTGCGACTAGCGCCTTGGTTTCTGCAGATGAAGCCTGAGATGCGGTTGCTGGAGCGGAACTGCTGCCTTCCAAAGCTTCCACGCGTGTTTGTAGCTGAGTCTCAGTCTCAGGACCTGCAAGATGCGTGAATTCAACACTATCTTCATAAGGTTCACGCGTAGTACCGGTGGCTCTGATAACCATGCCGGCAAACAGACCACCGACAATTGCGATAACCATGGTAATAACAATACCGGCCATTTGCGCCCCAAAGATTCCGGGTACGACCAGTAGCGCGCTAAATCCACCTAATAATCCAGGCATGCCGTGTAAGTTCTGTACACCGCAGGTGTCAAAGATTTTCATGTTTTCCAACTTAGGCAGTAAGAGAACATAACCCATAACAGAAATAGTACCGGCCAGTAAACCAATACCAAATGCGCCACCAGGTGATACCACGTCACAGACTGATCCGATGGCTACACCACCTGCCAAAGCCGCGTTGGCCATGTCAACCATGGATGTTTTGCCGCCGTTTAGCTTGTTGCTGACAAAATAGGTAGCAATGGTTGCGCCGGAAAGTGCCAGAAGCGTATTGGCAACGGTTTGTGGCATATCTTCCAATGGCACCAGCGCCGTTGCAAAACTTGGCCAGAACAGCCATAAGACCACTGAACCCAACATGGCAAAACGATCAGAGGTATGATCAGAATCAACTACCTTGCTGCGTTGATAGGCTGTGGTTAGCACAATAGACATGGCTAAACCAAAATAAGCACCGAATGCGTGAATAACAACTGATCCAGCGGTATCTTGGAACCCATCGGTAAAGCCTAATGCATTGTCAAGTACGATCCATTCATTTAGCAGATATAACGGGACCAGTAAAAGTGCCAGTAACGCATATTGGAAAACACGCAGACGTCCGAGTACAGCACCCATGGCGATTAGGCACGTTGCCACTGCCAGTTCTGCAAACAGTATTGCATCTAACGAATGTGGCGACAGTGCGTGACCCATTATGCCATTGGCGCGTAAAAAGATGTACAGCGGCAGTCCAACTGCGACAACCAGATAAGTACCGGTTAGGGCACCAAAGCCATATCTGCGCACAAAAACCATGAGAAATCCGAAACCAATCAGTAACATGGCCAGGATATGGATGATGTAGTTATATTGCGCAACAATACGTGCTTCACTGATAACGGTTGGTTCTGCTGCACTGACCCAACTACCGAAACTTAGGAGAAACAGACCCACTGCTCCTAGCAGTGTCAAGCTAAAGCCTTTGTTCATGCGATTCTTCCTTATTTTGTGATTATTCGAGTTATCCCTGAGTGAGACCCTTAGGGAAGTGCTGATTAATTAATGAAACAATGCCTGATGGTTAAAACCTACCATCATATTGCCAAAAATTTAGTAACAGCCTGTACTGTTACCAAATTTTCTTTCCAATTAACCAGCGATTTCATAGGAAAGAGTATAGGTCACTTCTTAAAACCCAGATTTCATCCCAACTGCTGCGTTGCGAAAAAAATTGCTTGCTGTCATATCAACCATATACTGCGCTACAAAATTTTTTCCGCGCCTTGCATTTGGGCGAGCTCTGAATTTTTAGAAGCCCTATATATCCTGAAAACAAGATACTCCCCGGGGAGAGTTTGAACCCTAATTACCATAAAAACAATAGGGTCTAGCCAAATAATTAAACTTTTTGATGCAATAGAAATTGTTTTTTATGTGCAGGAATTAAACGCGGTTTGCGTATAACTGCTTATATCAGATGGTATTAATGCGGTAAGGATTTATATTTTTAGTACTTGCGGCTAACGAAAAATTTGAGGATGCATGCCCTTTTTTAAAGCGCGTATGGCTTCTTCCGGGTTGCTGACGATTTGCTTATGCGGGCAGAAAAGATTTTTGGCCAGTTCACGCTGTGCGTAAAGCTGTCGGACAAAATCGAGTCGTCGCCACTCTGAAATGCGTGGTTGTGACCAGGTTTGATCGTCCCGACCCAGTGCGTATAACTTTCTTTCAAAGGTTTCACAACGAATGCCTTCATAACTGACATTCATCGCGCCTGTAGAAGATTGCACGACCAAGCTATAGCGAATAACGTCATCTTCACCTATTTTGATGGATGTGGTGTCAACAAAATGCTCATTGCTGGTATTGGGACCAACGTCAAATGAAATCAGGTTTTCTGTGCTGGGGTAGGGGGGCAATTGTGTTTGTTGCTCAACCCAGGGTTTTTCATTGTCAAATTCGTCTTTGAAAACTTCCTGACCGGCACAGGCGACTAAAAAAATGGCGCAAATGGCCACGAGAAAAAATCTCATGAGATTGTCAGATCATTCATTAATGATTCGCGATATTTGGCATCGACTGCTTCAATCGTGACACAATAAGCCGGATGTTCGACACCCATGCTCAGCACCACACCTTGCTGTAAGGCCTGAATCATTTCTGTTGTGAGCTCAAAACGCAAGAAATGCACGGCGGATGTTTTCTCCGCTGTTTCACGTTCCAAGTCTTCATCTGCAATGGCGTAAACGGGGGCATGCTCGGCGATTTTTACCCACACTTTATCTTCTATGCCAACCATTGCAGCCAATTGGGTAGCGCGCTCGCTTGGGTCTGGATACTCAATCATCATGGTGGCTTTCCAGTTGCTGCCATCTGGAACCAATGGTGCATAAGTTGCAAGCTCATGCGCAATTTCTTCTTCCTGGAATATGCGTTCAACATGCAGCATTTCCTGAATTTGATAACGAATGGTAAATTCGTCTTCAAAGATCAGCGTTACATTGTCCCCCAAAGGGATATTGCGCTGTTTTTTATGTGCCATGATTTGCACACACGAGTCGTTGCGTACTTTTGCATAAGCTTCCAGGGTCAACAGACTTTCACGGGTTATTTTTGCCATGTGTTTCTCATTTTCAGGTGTGTTTTTTACGGCCAGATACGCTGGCTCAGACGCTGTTTCCTGCATTACATCATCACCATAGGCCATGCGCAGCAAGGTTAAAGGGTGACATTTTTGTGCTGTGTTTTCATCGTCCTTATCACCTATTTCATTGATGCCTTGTTCGATGTGTCGTGCGGCAATGGCGCAGTCAGAGCTGATGTAATCAGGCTTTGACGCAGCCATTTGTTTAAACACCGGGCGGCCAATTTTCATGGAGTCTGCAAAATATTCACTCTTAACACCCCAGGTGCCGTCATGACCGGAACAGCGTTCCACCACATTCACTTGCGTATCGGGAACAAGTTGCAGCATATCACGCGTTTTCTTGCCAATATTTTGCACGCGTTGGTGGCAAGGGATATGGTAGGCCACGTTGCCCAGGGGCTTTGTAAAATCAGTTTTCAGCAGTTTGTCCTGATTTCTTAGCGCAAAATATTCAAATGGATCAAACATTGCCGCAGCAACCGCCTGTACCGCCTCATCGTCCGGAAACATGAGTGGCAATTCCTGCTTGTACATTAACGTACAAGAGGGGACAGCTGAGAGAATTGCATAACCTTCCTGCGCCAGTTTGAGCAAATAAGGAATATTTTCATTTTTGAGTTTTTCAACGGCTTTCAGATCGCCCAGTTCGAGTTTTGGCATGCCGCAACAGGATTCTTTTTCAACCAGACAGGTTGGAATTTCATTATGTGCAAGTATTTTCAGTAAGTCATGACCAATGCCCGGCTCGTTATAATTGACATAACAGGTGGCATAGATGGCTACTTTACCCGGTGAACGTTCCCCATTGGTTACTGCAAAAGAATCATTTGGTTTGGCGTGAGAGCGAAATTTTTTTGCCGCATATTCAGGTAATTTTCTGTCGGCATGAATACCCAGCGTGGCATCCATTAATTTGCGCGTGGCCGGTGTTTTGTTAATCGTATTAACACTTTGCACCACGACGGAAATGGTGGCAAGCTTACCCATCAGATCCGTGCTGGAAAGTAGTTTGTCGCGGAAACCAGCGCCTTTGTTTTGAAACTTGACGGCTTTGGCACGTAACATCAAGTGCGGAAAATCCACATTCCATTCATGTGGCGGCACATAGGGACACTTGGTCATAAAACACATGTCGCACAGATAGCAATGATCGACAACTTCCTCAAATTTGCTTTTTTCTACGCCATCGATTTCGCCAGTGGGGCCCTCATCAATCAGATCAAATAAACGCGGAAAAGCCGTACACAGATTGACACAACGACGGCATCCCTGACAGATGTCAAACACGCGTTCCATTTCATTAAACAGGCTGTCCTGGTTATAAAAATCAGGGTTCTTCCAGTCAAGTGGATGACGTTTTGGCGCTTCCAGACTGCCTTCACGAGTAGACATAGAAAAAATTAGGGACGTATATTAAAAAAGAAGGGGCAACCTAGGTTTGAAAATGATGGCGTTCAGGTGTTGATTAAACGCCACCATATACCGATCAATTAATCGACAAAACTGTCCAATGCACGTTGGAATCGATTGGCATGAGAGCGCTCTGCTTTTGCTAATGTTTCAAACCAGTTGGCAATTTCATCAAAGCCTTCTTCGCGTGCTGCTTTAGCCATGCCGGGATACATATCCGTATACTCATGGGTTTCACCGGCAATCGCTGTTTTCAGATTGTCACGTGATGCGCCAAATGGCATGCCGGTAGCCGGATCACCACATGTTTCCAGGTGTTCTAAGTGACCATGTGCATGGCCTGTTTCACCTTCAGCAGTAGAACGAAATACCGCAGCCACATCATTTTGTCCTTCCACATCGGCCTTGGCAGCAAAATATAAATAACGACGATTGGCCTGAGACTCCCCGGCAAACGCTGCTTTGAGGTTTCCTTCTGTTTGAGATCCTTTCAGTTCCATGACTCTCTCCTTTTTAACGTGACACGTTACAAATGTTTTTATGAACGAGCAAATAATCAACGAACCAATGTCTAATGACTATGATATGCCATGCCATCTTATCATTCAGTGGTTGAAGGTTATTTGGATATAGATTGTAAAGTTCAATCTGTGCAGGGAGACTATCGAAGGGTCTGTGGCTTGTCAACTACAAGGTTAGTCTGAATTTGCTGAAAAGCAATAGTAACAGCGATTACAGACAAAAACCAAATATGGCGGTTAAAAGGTTGGACTATTTTTTATGCGGTTTAAATTGGTCTACAAGTTGTAGAAATTCTTGTAGATGGCGGGATTGGTCAGGTCGGTAGCGCAGTGCAATATAGCACTGGGTGATGGTGGTGATTTGTTGCTCGTGGTGTGGTAACTGTTTACAAGCCAGCTCACAAAAGGTATGTGGGCCATGTGAGGGTAGGTGTTTGATACCCACCCTGGCGAGCTTTTTACAGAAATGTTGATAGCCTGCGATAATCGGGTCTTTGCTGCGCGTACTATCGTAGAGCAGATAACTCATGACAACCGTTACGATGCTTGCTATGGCAAGTAATAGCATGAACAACAATTGTTTTGCCGACAGATTATCCAATCCCAGGTTATGCAGAAATTGCCGCTGTTTGTTGGCATCATAGCCCAATATCCATTGATTCCACTGATGATTGGCAGCATCCCAGCTGCTGCGCAGCCAATAGATTCTTTGTGTGATCCAGTCACTTTGTTGCGCCGTTAAAGCATCGCCCAGCGTGGTTTGGAAACGTTGGGTGTCGAGACGTGTTTCAATGCGTTCATTGGGAATAACAGCGGTTGGGTCAACGCGTACCCAACCTTGCGATGCTAACCACACTTCGGCCCAGGCATGTGCATTCGATTGACGCACGATCAAGTAGTTACCCATCGGATTGAGTTCGCCGCCCTGGTAACCCGTGACAATGCGGGCGGGTATGGATGCTGCACGCATTAAGGTTACAAAACTTGCTGCATAATGTTCACAGAATCCACGCTGTGTGGTGAATAAGAATTCATCAACCGGATCATTGCTGGTGAGTGCAGGTGGTGTGCGGCTATAGTAAAAAGGTTGCTGGTGAAAAAACTCAAGCGCTTGGTCAACGATTTGCCTGGGTGTTAAGCCGTGCTGTATCCACTGTTGTGCCAGTGCTTGTGTTTTCGGATTATGCTGGGGCGGTAATTGTAATGCGGCTGAGTGTGCCAGAGGCCATGGCTCACCCGTCGTATATTGTGGATATGAAGTAACCGAATAACGCATCACATCATCCACTTGATCTTTAGCTATGAGTTGATAATCAAATTGCTGCGATACATTATTGGGTATGTTGGTAGGTAGGTCCAATGCAAAAACCCAGGATTGTTTGTGTGGTTGCAGGGTGACCGTGTAATTGACCGCATCGCCAGAAAATTGCGGTTGTTGTTTGGGTGGCAATTTGCGTAATGGAGATTGCGGACTGATATCCTGCCAGTTACGACCATCAGTGTGCCACAGCACCGGGCCGCGCCAATATAGTTGATTGGCTGGTGGTGGGGCTTGATTAAATTTGACACGAAAGGCGACTTCCTGGGACTCAGCTAATTGGGTAATCTCACCCAGACGCAACGTATCACTCAAGCCTGTTTTGGCGCTGGTTTGATCGCTGGGTAATGTCCATAAGGGTCCAGAAATACGTGGAAACAGGACGAATAATACCAACATCAGTGGAATGGCTTGCAGTAACAAGCTGGAAGTGAGGCTGAGATAGTGGCGCTGATTGTTGCTGGATGCGAGTGGGTGATTAAGGATAATTAATGCAGTGGTGAGCGCAAATACCACAGCAAATAAATACAGTCCCGAGAGTATCGATTGATCAAAAAGAAATGACGCCGTGACCAAGAAGTAACCCAGAAACACCATAATCATGGCGTCCCGTATACAGCGCATTTCCAATAGTTTGAGGCATAACATGATGGTTAATAATGCCGAACCGGGTAATAAACCATTAAAGGTAAAAAATTGCAGATAAGTGGCGGCGACCAAACCCAGGGTGATGGCAAGTTTTATCAAGGCAGAAGGCAGTGGCCAGTGATGATACTCTGCGAGTACACGCCAGCCTAATACAGTCAGGCAACTGACACTGATCCAAATTGGCAAACGAAACAAATGCGGAATAATCACCAATAGCATTGCAGCCAATAACCATATGATGCCGTTAAATGGTGGCTGAGATTGCTCGTCACGAAAGCGTTCGGATTTTACTTGTTGCTGCGCAATCATGCCGGTTTCCCATATAAAGCAAGTGCTTTTAAGCAACGATGATAGTGCAGATCACCATGATCAACCGGTAATTCCAGATGAGGTAATTCAAGCCCAAAATGCAAGCCCAATTGATGAGCTTCCAGAACCCAGCGTGTGAGTTGAGACAAACGTAGTTCGATTTCTGTTTTATCGGTTTGGTGCCACGATAAAACCAGCTCATGCGGTGCTTCGCCACCAAATTGTTTGGTGAGTAATCCTTGTTCTTTCGCTAATGCTTTCCAGTTAACATGACGCAACGAGTCGCCATTCTGGTAGCGACGCTGCCCGGCAAAGTCATGCGTGCCATTTTTACCTCCGCCACTGTCAGCATTGTTTTGCGTTTTAACAGGTGGCAATTGTTTATTGTCTGATGGTGTGGGATACACCAGAAAGCGTTGATCAAAACGCAGATTGCCCCAGGCATGAAATAGCCCCAGTGGATAGCGGCTGTAGATAACCAGTTTGCCGATGGGTTGATAGCCACGTTGCAAGGCAGGTGTTGTTAACCTGACCCATTGTTGCTCATGCGGGTTAAGGTCAATGTGTGTTGGTTCTTGTCCTGGCCAGGCCAGTCTAATCGCCAGATGTGGGTAATTATCCGGATTGTTGATGGCAACAGGCACTTGAATTGTCGCGCCTTTGTGAACAGGATGATATTTGCCAATATTAATTTGCAGTTTATACAGATTGCGCCAAGTGTGTAACAGGGAAATCATCGTTACACTGGCAAGCAGGAAAGTCAGTGCGTAGGCCAGACTGTTGTTGTAGTTGATGGCACCCAGCAGCATGGCAAACAATACCAGCGCAAGAATGAATCCACTGCGGCTGGGCAGGATATAGATTCGTTTCTGATTCAGCGTGATGGTGTCTGCATCCAAGGGTCGCTTGCGCAGAATGTATTGGTTGTCCAGTTGTTTGTACATAATGGCGCTAGGGAATAGTAACTTCAGTCAATGGAGCAACAATTTCAATACGATTACTGGCGCTCATTTTGCTGGATGAATGTAAACGATGCGCTGCAACATATGGCAGTAATTGCTGGATATCTTCCGGCAGCACATGGTCACGATCATGAATCAGTGCCCAAGCGCGTGCAGCATGCACCAATGCCAGTCCGGCACGTGGCGAAAGGCCGATCTGGTAATATGGTGATGAACGACTAAAGCTGAGGATTGCTTGTACATAATCCAATAAGGCATCGGACATGTGTATTTGGTCAACAGCTTGCTGTAATTGCAACAAGGTGTCAGAGTCAATCGCTGGTTCAAGTGTTCCTAAAAGCTGGCGGCGATTCTCACCAGCCAAGATTCGCCGTTCTGCTTTGGCATCAGGGTAACCAAGCTCCATGCACATTAAAAACCGATCCAGCTGGGATTCTGGCAGAGGAAATGTGCCAATCTGATTGCCCGGATTTTGCGTGGCAATCACAAAAAATGGTTTGGGAAGTGCGCGTGTTTTTCCCTCAATACTGACTTGCTGTTCTTCCATTGCCTCCAACAGCGCACTCTGGGTTTTGGGAGTGGCGCGGTTGATTTCATCAGCCAAAATAACTTGATTGAAAATTGGCCCGGCGTGAAAACGAAACGAACCACTAGCCGGTTCATAAATGGCGCTACCAAGAATATCTGCGGGCAATAAATCGCTGGTGAATTGAACACGGTTAAAATTTAATCCGAGACTACTGGCCAATACATGGGATAACACGGTTTTGCCGACACCGGGTACATCTTCAATGAGTAAATGACCACGTGCCAGCAGGCAGCAGAAAGCGAGCTTGATTTGTTGCGGTTTACCATAGATGACATGATTGATTTGCTTGAGTGTTTTTTGAATAGGTTCAACCATCATGTATCCGGGTTATCAGGGTGGTTAAGCAATAAAATGAAAATTGGTGAGAAGCCTTTTGGTCAGATTCCCCGCTTATCTTTGTTAAATAGAACAATGACTATTCGCCGCAAATAATTGAAGAATCTGACACAAAATGGCCTCTCGCCACAATCGGAATTAATCCGTAGTATTTTGTTATTGTTATTTGTTTCCTTGCTGATATCGAGAGAATTGCTCGAAACTTTAATCGTGAAAATGGTCGGAATTTTGACTACATTGTTGTGTTAATTTGGTAAGTGGTTCAAATCAGAACGATTTGTTGTTACCTAAAATGGCAGGGCTATTTTGAAATAAGTTTTTAGAAGTGCCCTTAATGCTTTGAATTAATGATGATTCATTTTTGTTGAGAACAAACTGGCTGAAATAATCATCATGCCGCCCAGCCATTCCTGTGGTGACATGGCTTCATTCACCAGGAAATAAGCGGCAATGGCCGCGACAAATAATTCAAATAATAAAATTACAATGGCTTGGTTGGCGGGGACGTGGGTGAGGCCGTATTGCAGCACCATGCTCATCATAAACATGGCGAGTCCCACGCCCAGTAAGAGCAACCAGCTATTACTGGTCATGTGTGCTACCGGCAATGATGAACCCATTACTAACGTGCATCCCAATCCCACCAGCGTGGCACCCAAACAAATGGCCATGGATTTAATTTCAATGCTATGCAACTGATCTTTGCGCACCAGCACATTCACCAAAGCAAACATAATCCCGCCTAATAGACCCAGCCAATCACCGCTGGATGAGGGCAACGGGAAGTCATGATCCGGTTGCCACAACATGGTGGCTGCGCCTGTTAGTGAGAGGGCGATGACAAAATAGCCGTATTTACTTAACTTTTCATTTAGGAGTAGCCATGAAAAAAAGATCGTCCAAAGCGGTGCGAGATAAAACAGCAATAACACGCGCATGATCTCACCAACCAAAATCCCAAGGATATAAGCAATATTTGCCCAGCCCGCAAAAAAGCACATGCAAAATAACAAATGCGCTTGCCCGTTAAAAATAAGTGCTGGCCGGACACTTTTGTGGAAAATCACCAATCCTATTAACAAGGCGACAAAATAAGTAATACTTGTGGAAATTTCACCACGGATGCCCGCCTGTTCCAGCAAACGATACGGATACCACACCAACCCCCAAATGGTGGCGCCGCAAAGCAGAGCTAATATTGGAATAATGTTATGTTGCGGCTTGTTGCTTAATAGTGACATGGGGTTTTAGTTGTTATATTCACTGCAGTTTGTTTTGGGTATGATGCAGAAGTTACCACATCTTAAGGAGAGGGCATGTCTGAACCAAGTTTTCCTGCTTCAATTGCAACACCTGCAACCACAATTGATGATGTGATTAATCAACTCGACGCCATTGTCGAATGGTCCAAACAAAATAATTCGCGTATGGGCTATTTTGCTGCGTTATACCGCAAGGTCACGATACAAGTTAAGAAAGGCATTGCAGATGGTTTCTTTGATGACGGCCCACGCATGGAGCGCCTTGATGTCATATTCGCCAATCGTTATATTCACGCATGTTATCAGTATCAGACGCAACAAACACCGACCCAATCCTGGGTGCGTGCATTTGATGAAACCGAGCGCTGGTGGCCCATCGTTTTGCAGCATCTGTTAATGGGCATGAATGCGCATATTAACCTGGATCTGGGCATCGCGGCCGCAGAAACAGTGCCTCCTGAAGAACTGCCTAATCTGAAAGGTGATTTTGAAAAGATCAACAAAGTATTGGCCGGCCTGGTGGGTGATGTGCTCAAAGAACTGGCTGAAATATGGTGGTTATTGGGATTGTTAAATAAGTATTTGGGCAGCGTTGAAAACGCCATTATCAATTTCAGCATGGGAAAAGCCCGCGATGCAGCCTGGTCATTTGCAGAAACGCTCTCGCCTTTATCGGAACAACAACGCAAGCAGGAGATTGTCGATAAAGATGAAATGCTCGCATTATTTTCAAATGTCATTTCCCATCCGGGTGTTACCGGCTCATTAATTACCAAGGTTATTCGTCTGGGAGAACGCGGCACCACACGTCAGCGTATTGAGATACTGGAGTGATTTTAGAAGCGCCTTTAAATATGGTGAACTTCAATGCAACGAATTCAAAATACTCTCGTAACAATCGCTGCCTTATTTGTGCTGCTTCCTGCCGTAAGTTCGGCTGCCGTAGGTAACAATACGCATTTTTTTGGTGACGGAAATACAAAACAAAAAATCAGCCATGATGCCAAAAAACTTCGTGTCAACGTAGAACTCGGCCCAAGGCCATTTTTTCTGGTCGACGATATGGATGAGGGTGAACTTAAAACCACATTGCAACGCTGTACAAAAGGCCCGTTTGCGAAAACCAAATTTTCAATTGGACACCGTGGTGCGCCACTTCAATTTCCAGAGCATTCAAAGGAATCCTATGAAGCTGCAGCGCGTATGGGTGCGGGCATCATAGAATGTGACGTGACGTTCACCCAGGATAAGGAATTAGTGTGCCGTCATTCTCAATGTGATTTACATACCACAACCAACATTCTTGCCACTGATTTGGCCGATAAATGTACAACCCCACCTGATTTCAGTAGCGACCAGCCTTTTGCCAATGTTAAATGTTGCACCAGCGACATCACACTGGCTGAATTTAAAACGCTAAAAGCCAAAATGGATGCCGGTGACCTCGGCGCTCAAAGTGTTGAGGAATATATGGTTGCCACACCTGACGGACGCACCGACTTGTATTCTGGCGATGGAACGGTGATGACGCATGCCGAAAGTATCGATCTGTTTAAAAGACTGCGTGTCAAAATGACACCTGAATTGAAATCGCCGACTGTTGAAATGCCTTTTGACGGTTTTACGCAACAAGACTATGCGCAAAAAATGATTGATGAATACAAAAACGCCGGTGTAAAGCCAAAGGATGTTTATGTGCAATCCTTTAATTTGGACGATGTCCGTTATTGGCTCGCTAACGAACCCCGCTTCGGCAAACAGGTCGTTTTTCTCGAAGATGTTAATAGCGAAGCTGATCTTCCTGATGCCATTGCAAGGCTGGATACATTGATGGCCGAAGGTGTACAAATGTTAGCGCCGCCACTCTGGGCGCTGGTAACGCTAAATGCATCCAATCAAATCATACCCTCTGAATACGCCTTGACGGCCAAAGCAGCCGGTTTCGAGATCATCACCTGGACACTTGAGCGTTCCGGGTTGTTAAAAAATGGCGGTGGTTGGTATTATCAGACTGTCACCGAGGCGATAGATAATGATGGCGATACCATGGAAATGCTGGATGTGCTCGCAAAAGATGTTGGTGTTTTGGGCATTTTCTCAGATTGGCCAGCTACCACCACGTACTATGCCAATTGCATGAATCTTAAATGATGCGCTAGCCTGAATATTTCACCAACATTTAGCAGAATTAAGTATTGTCCCTAGATTTTACTAATACGATAGAAGCTTCAACAAACCTGGCAGCCGAAAAGCCTTTGTTGCGGTGTTCTTGTTATATCCTTGTTAGAAAGTGCGTTTTATCACTGCATTTAACAAGTTTAAAGATTACTTTGTGCCTTCATTCAAATGATAAAAGGAAGGCCACATGTCTGATAAAACTAGTGATCTAAAGCAAAAACACAAACCAATGCATGGTACTGCTAAAGCAAAAGGGTGCTCACATCTACAGTTGGGTAATTTTTGTAAAATGTTTCCTGAGCTTCATAGCTGGGGAGATGAATATGGTATCGAAGATCAATGTAAGGCTGAGAATATTGCTGCAGCACTTGGGGGTATCAATAGTATTATGCATGATATTAATTCAGACTCTCCTGATAGCAGTATTCCAGCCGCATATACTTTTTTAGCACAGTTTATCGATCACGATCTTACGCTGGATACAACAAGTAATCTTCATGGTGAGCCACTCGACAATGCAGAAGTTTCTCATCTTCCTAACTTACGTTCCGCATCGCTTGATCTAGACAATATTTATGGTTTTGGACCGGATGCATCCCCATTTTTGTATGACCAATCACAGCCTGGCCGGATGCTGATTGGCAACGAGAATAACCAGAATGACGTTCCTCGTAATAGTGATGGGAGAGCGCTTATCGGTGATCCTAGAAATGATGAGAATATTTTCTTATCACAAATGCAACTTTTGTTTCTACGTTTTCATAATCGTCGTATTATCGGCCGTAGTTTTGAAGAAGCTCAAATTGATGTGCGTTATCACTACCAATATATTGTATTAAAAGATTTTCTTAAAAGAATATGCGATGAAAATGTGTACAATTATGCGCTTTCTGAACTTGGAAGCGGCCACTTTCCAAAATGTGACATACGAGATAAATGTGGTCGAATCTGTATGCCAGTTGAGTTTTCTGTGGCTGCATATCGGTTTGGTCATTCACTGGTTCGTTCACAGTACCCGACAAACAGTAATTATCCTGTAATTGATCTGTTTGATGAACGATTTGGCACAGAAGGCTTTGGTTTTGTTCCTTCAGAATTAACAGTTGATTGGCGTTTTCTTCTTGATGTCGAAAGTTGTCATGATTATGTTAAATCAAAGGCTTTTGATCATCTACTTGCTGATGAATTAATTAGAATGCCTGATCCTATTGTTGGGCGCTTTGCTAGTGACAATGACCGTTCTCTAGCTTTTCGTAATTTACTTAGAGGTTATGCACTCGGATTACCTTCTGGTCAGAGTGTTGCTGCAGCACTCGCAGATAAAGGTTATCCTGTGAATGAACTCCAGTCTCTTCAGTTTTCAAACATGTATGGTTGGAACTGCCTGGATTCTGATACTCGTTGTAGCTTAGAAAGACACACGCCACTATTTCTCTATATCATGCGGGAATCAGGTGTTGTTAATGAGGGACGGCGATTGGGGCCCGTTGGGTCTGCGATTTTAATGGAAGTGTTCGGAGCCATATTAGTTTATTGTGATAGTTTCCTGAATAAAGATTGGGAACCTGATCCGTGTATCGTAGGTGACGGCACATTGACCCTGGCTGATATTGTTAGATATGTAAATAAGTAAGTTGAGTTAATACGCTAGCATTTCCCTACCTTGCCGGGACGGGAGTCTCACCCACTGGAATCTTCGAAATTCTGAGGACACATTGCTTAATTCCATGCGCAATTGAGTAATGTAATGGAATGGACGCCCACTATCTGAAACGGCATCAATGTGCCAAAGTAGTGATTTTAAACCACTAGAGATCAGAGAGGAGCGTCCGAAATGAAGATTACAACAATAGGTATTGATTTGGCAAAGGAAGTATTT
>JAJFJK010000208.1 GCA_021774075.1 Nitrosomonas sp.
CTCTCTGCCTACGACTCATGCGGTCAATTGATTTTATCCAAACTTTGAAGTCCATCGTTTTCATGGTGTGCATCCCTCTTTTTACATCCTGATACACATTGGACGCTCAATTCAACAATTAATTGCGACATAGCCATTTTAATCGTATTCATATTTTTATTATCGAATCATTGCTAGAAGCGCAGACATGAGAATATTAGAAATGTGTGATAAACCGCAAATTTATGTGTGTATGACACACAGAATTTAGCACACTATTTCTTCATTCTGAAAAAAGGTGATATCCAATAACCGCTGTCGCAACGGTTATTGGCTCAATAGGATGGTGGTGACGGAAAGTGCGTTGCTACCGTTTTGCGGCTGAACGACTGACAAATCATTCCCTATGTGGTTTCTTAGCCAGCTTGCGTTGCAGTGTGCGGCGGTGCATATTCAGAATTCTTGCGGTAACGGAAATATTGTTATCGTTCTCAGCAAGTATACGATGAATATATTCCCATTCAAGCCGTCCGACTGACAAGGGGTTTGCGCTAATGGGCGTGTCGGTATCGCCGCTCGTGCGTTCAAATGCGGCCATAATTTCATCTGCGTCCACTGGTTTTGCGAGGTAGTGCGTGGCGCCAAGTTTTATCGCTTCGACGGCTGTTGCGATGCTGGCATAACCGGTTAGCATCACAATGCGTGTGCCGGGGTCTAATACTTTTAATCTCTCTACCAAAACCAATCCGGATTCACTGGATAACTTAAGATCAATAATGGCGTATTCAGGTGTTGAAGCTTCAGCCAGCGTTAAGGCTTGTTCAATGTCATGTGCGCAAGTAGCACTGAAGCCGCGTTTGGTCATGGCTTTTGCCAATACATCACAGAACACATTGTCATCATCAACAATCAATAAACTAGGTTGCTCGTCTGTTTCTGTAAGCGATTGTTCTGCTGTCATGTTGTTGATTTTATCAGTGGTAGGGTGACTTGCGTGCAGGCGCCGCCATCTTCAAGATTAAATAATTGAACGTTGCCGCCAAATCGTTCAATATTTGCATTGGCAAGGAATAAACCAATGCCAAAGCCCTGCCCTGGTGCTTTGCTGGTAAAGAAAGCTTCACCCGCTCGCTGCATAGCCTCGTCAGATAAGCCTTCCCCATCATCAATAATTTCCAGATGCAGCCCATCATCATCCCAATTACTTTTAATATCAACACATTTTGAAGAGGCATCCGCCGCATTATTCAGCAAATTTAATATCGACTGGCTGAGCAGTTGATTATGCATAATCGTTGGCGCAGGTTGTGAACCATTGCATTGATAGGAGAACTGGGCTGTCGGGCGTATCAACTCCCATTTATTTAGGACTTGGCGTAGAAATTCATCAACCGGTTGCCCGCTGCCTTCTTCCGCCCTTGTTTGTCCGGCTTTGGCCAGCAGTTGCGTTAATGTTTGTTTGCAATGTGTTATTTGGTCGCGCAGGATATGAACGTTGTTTTGGAATTCCTGGTCGTCGGTATATTCATTTTGTAATTCACCGGTAACTACCGCCATGGTTGAGAGCGGTGTACCAAGTTCATGCGCAGCGCCGGCAGCCAAGGTTCCCAGGGCGATAATTTGCTCATTATGTAATGATTGTTCACGTGCTTTGGCTAGATCGCGGTCACGTTCTCGAATTGAAGTACTCATTTTGACGACAAACCATGCAATGATTACGGTGCTTAATACAAATGCCAGCCACATGCCCGAGACATGCAAATTAAACTCGGCAAGATGTTTGCTGTGATCATGCGGCAGTGGAATATACCTAAACAATAATACGGTATAACAAGCAATGGTGATCACGGCCATGACCCATGTATATCGCCATGGCAAAGTAGCGGCGGCAATGGTTAGTGGCAGTAAGTACAGTGATATAAATGGATTGGTTGATCCACCGCTGTAATACAACAACGCACTTAAAGCAAGGACATCAATTAATAATTGCAAAAAGAACTCAATGTTGGATACGGGCCATTTACGGTGCAGGCGTATCCATGTCAGTAAATTTAGCGTGGCGAGCAGTGCAACCACAATGATCATTTGTGTCCAAGGTATTACGATATCAATCATTCGATATACCAGGGCAATTGTCAGGCACTGCGCAATGATAGCTATGTTTCTAAGCAGGAACAAACGCTGCAGGTTTTTGCTGAGAGGTGATTGACTGAGATCACTAAACATGTTGAATAGAAATGAGTTTTATCATCTGTTGGAATTTAGTTGTGAGAAAGTCAAAAGCTGGTAGCCGATGCAATATTCGTTTAGGGTGCTTCTAATAATCCAGAGTTCGCCCAAATGCAAGGCGCAGAAAAAATTTTGCAGCGCAGCATATGTTAGATATGACAGCAATAAATTTTTTCTGTAACACAGCAGTTGGGATGGAATCTGGATTTTTAGAAGCGCCCTTTAAGATAGAACAATAGCTTAAATTCTCATAGCATGCTATGCGACAATTTGTCACAGCTCTGCTTCAATAATACTATTTATTTCTAGTCATGGTGGCGACTATGACCGTGTTCATGTCCATGATCATTACTTTCTTCTACGCTAGTTAGCTCGGTATATTGTTCGCTTGTCATGCCGCCAAGTTTTTGTACAAAAGCTGCCATTGCCCAAATTGTTTCATCATCATGATTGAATCCCCAGGCAGGCATGGCGGTCATTTTCAAACCATTTTTAATGACCCAGAAATATTCCTTGAGTTGATCTAATTTATTTTCTTCGTCAGTAATGGGGATGCGCTGATAAAATACGGGCGCTTGGGGGTAGAGGCCGGATGCTAATTCAGTTGGTTCCTGGTCAGGCGTTAAGTGACAGTCTGTACACATTGCATCATAGTGTTCGGCACCCGTCAAAAGTATACTTGAATCATCAAGTGGTGGTGCTTCCAGGTCTCCTGCACGTGCCGCTATTGACCGCACACGTACCCATTCAATAATTTTTTCAGTTATTGTCCAGTGTTTTTCTGTCGCAGCCATGTTGTATACACCGGAATGGATTGCAAACACACCCAAAAATAATGCTGCCAATAATAGACTGATAATTATTTTCATTTTTCTCATCCACCATAAAATGGTTTATTGGTTCAAGCTTAAAGAGTCTGCTTAAAGAAGCCTTACGCTTACATAATACCGCCCCGCCATTAATTCTGGGGGAAATTTGAATGCAATTTTTTAAGATGGGTCATGCTTTGCTATTTTCCAATTTTTCTTTGATGCTTGCTTGATCAAGGTGCGGCGAGAACATTTCAATGAAATCAAAAATATAGCCTCGCAGGTAATTGTCCCGGCTAATGCCAATGCGTGTGGTGCTGGGTTCAAACAAGTGGCTGGCATCAATTGATCTGAGGTGTTTATCGCGCTGGGGATCAAAAGCCATTTTTGCCAGAATACCGATGCCTAATTCAAGCTCCACATAAGTCTTAATAATATCTGAATCAATGGCTGTCAGCACCACATTAGGCGTCAGACCAACACTTTCAAATGCTTTGTTGATTTTTGAGCGGCCAGTAAATGCAAAATCATAAGTAATAATCGGATATTGGCTAATGACTTCCAGCGTCAACTTTTTTAATTTCAATAGCGGATGTTTGGGTGGTACAACAACACAACGGTTCCATTGATAACACGGTAGCATAATCAGTTCTTGAAATTGTTCGATTGCCTCAGTTGCAATAGCAATATCAGCTTCCCCCGAGGTTACCAATTCTGATATTTGTGTCGGACTGCCTTGGCGCAGTATGAGTCTGACTTTTGGATAACGTAATGTAAATTGTTTAATGACGGGTGGCAGAACGTATCTTGCTTGTGTATGTGTAGTGGCTATCGTTAACGTACCACTGGCTTCATTGGTGAATTCCTGGGCAAGTTTGGTTAAGTTGTCGGCATCACGAAGAATTCTGTTGGCCATTTTGATAATCATTTGACCGGGTGGCGTAATTTGAATAACACGTTTCCCGTTTCTCACCAAAATGGTAACGCCAAGCTCATCTTCAAGCAGTTGGATTTGTTTGCTTATGGCAGGTTGTGACGTGTGTAATTTCTTGGCCGCTTTGGATAAATTCAGGCTTTGGTTGGCGGTTTCGCATAGATAACGAAGTTGCTGTAATTTCATAAACAC
>JAJFJK010000209.1 GCA_021774075.1 Nitrosomonas sp.
GCTTAGTCTTGGTATGCTGTCATTTGGTAATATGGTGTGACTGGCTCCTTTGGGTCGATACGTGCCATCCAAATAAAACGCCGCATCATAGCGGCGTTTCAGTTTGATCTGTCGGCATATGGAATGCCAATAATGTCAGTCATTGAATGCTGACTTGGTTGGTTGCTAATAGTGGTCGAACATTGAGGGGTTGATAGGCTCCTCCCTTTCATGATTAACATTCACTTAACTCGTAATCGGGAACTACAGTTATTTTATACACCCTTTCTTCGTCATTTTCAAACTAAATTTCCGATGATCCAGGGCATCGGTGGATAGGAAAAATAAACGCCCTTTTTCATCAACGATGAATTACTACTAGGTTGTCTTAGGGTTTAACCCATCTTACTGATATTTAGAAATATGTCATGTGATTGTTATCTCTATTTTCTCTGTTAAAAATAAATTTTTACTATCTCACCGCCTGCTTTAGGCCCAGACTGTGTGAAAACTCTTTGTTAAAATTTCTTGTGGTAAATACGACCTATATTTATCGTTTCTTTGTTTAAGATGTGGAAAATGCAAACATATATTTGAGCAATTTATAACAAGCTGTGGGAATTAATTTTATTTCGATCCAGATTCTCGAGTTTCCACACAGTCTGGGTCGAATGCCGACGATACGAATTAATCATAATTTAAGTCCAAAAATGTCAGATCGCGTGTGAGCCCATACAGCTTAACCAAAGCGCTTAACACATTCTAAATCAATCAAATTTCAGTAATAATCGTTTGTAATTCCTGAAAAATCAGGCGAAAGCTTTTGGGTGGTTTGTTGGCTTTCTTTTCCTTCAAAGCATTACGTACCAATGCTCTCAAGTGTTGAATATCGGCGGCAGGGTATTTTTGGGCGAATTCGGTGAAGGCGTCTTCGTCGGTTAAAAGACGTTCACGCCAGCGTTCCAATTGATGCAGGCGGGCTGTTTGTTGCGTGGATGAGTTTTGCCAGGCGTCCAGTTTTTCCTGAATGGGCAGCACATCAATATTGCGCATCACTTTGCCAATATATTGCATTTGGCGGCGACGTCCGCCATATTTTTTGATTTTCTGGGCTGCAAGAATGGCGTCCAATAACATTTCCGGCAGATCAAGTTCCACCAGTTTTTTGCGCTCAAGTTCAACCAATTGCTCGCCAATGTCTTGCAACGCGTGCATGTCTTTTTTGCGCTGCGTTTTGCTGGGCGTGTCGTCCTGTTCGATTTCACTGTCTGAGTAATTGTGCACGGTATCCTGTGTAATGCAATGTCAAGAAGCTGCTATCATAACGCCTAATTCCATTTGATTGACTTTTTGATGATTGGAATAACTTAAATTGTCGCATTTCAAGGCGCCTTTCAGCCTAAATATTTTTTCTACTACATTATTTTATGAATAATTTACCTGCTTCAAGTTCTCGATTCTCTTATCCTTATGCCACGTTGCAACAAATTTCCGGTGATATTTTAGCGCAGGCTAGGCAGGGCGGTGCCACGGCTTGTGAAGCCAATGTCTCGGATGGTTTTGGTCAAACGGTTACGGTACGCCAAAATGAGGTTGAAACAATTGAATATAATCGTGACAAGGGGCTTTCAGTCACGGTTTATATCGGGCAAAAACGCGGCAATGCCAGCACTTCTGATTTTTCTCCACAGGCGATTAGTGACACGGTTGCAGCAGCGCTTTCCATTGCGCGTTATACCGCTGAGGATAATTGTTCAGGGTTGGCGGATGCGGAATTATTGGCGGAAACATTTCCAGATTTGGATTTGTATCATCCGTGGGATTTACCCGTAGAAGAAGCCATTCAACTCGCGCAGCAGTGTGAGCAGGTCGCATATGCGGTAGATAAACGTATTAACAATTCGGAAGGCGCCAGTATTTCAACCAGTGAATCGCAGTTTGTGTATGCCAACAGTCTGGGGTTTATGAGCGGTTATCCCTTGTCACGCCATAGCGCCAGTTGTGTTGTGATTGCAGAGCAGGGTGACAGTAAACAGCGGGAATACTGGTATACCGATGCGCGAGATGGGCATGATAAAGACCAAATTGAGCGCATCGGACAAAAAGCAGGCGCACGCACAGTGGCCCGTCTGGGTGCCAAGAAAATTCCCACTTGTGAAGTGCCGGTATTATTTGAAGCACCGGTTGCTTCTGGGTTAATCGGCCATTTTGCCTCGGCCGTGAGTGGCGGTAGCCTTTATCGTAAATCATCTTTCTTGCTGGACAGTATTGGTCAGCAGATTTTTGCGCCGGATATACAAATTCGTGAACTGCCGCATATCCATAAAGGGCTGGCCAGCAGCGTGTTTGACGATGAAGGCGTGAGTACGGTTGAGCGCAATATTGTTGAAAATGGCATCTTGCAAGGCTATTTTTTAGGCAGCTATTCGGCGCGTAAACTCGGTATGCAGACCACCGGAAACGCGGGCGGTACGCATAATTTGACGATTGAAAATGCAACGCCGATGGATTTTGATGCCATGCTGAAAAAAATGGGCACTGGGTTGTTAGTGACCGAATTAATGGGGCATGGCATTAATGCGGTGACGGGTGATTATTCGCGCGGTGCTTCGGGCTTCTGGGTGGAAAATGGTGAAATTTGTTACCCGGTCGAGGAAATCACCATTGCGGGTAATTTGAAGGATATCTTTCTTGGCATAACTGCGATTGGTAACGATATTCTGGTGCGCGGCTCAAAACAAAGCGGTTCGATTTTGATAGATCGCATGACTATTGCGGGTGGTTAGGAGGCTGTCCGAGAATAGAATGATCTACTGCGGGAAAGCTATTTTGGTCAGATTTCCCGATCATTTTCGTTAAATAGAATAACTATTCGCCTCAAATGATCAAAAAGTCTGCCTCAAAATTACTTCCCCTCGCTACGAACACTATTCTCGGAAAGCCTCCTAAGCAATCTAAATTTAAAACACTGCGCAAATTTGAGCAGGTTATCGGCAAATTGTCCGGCGCGTTTGGTTGGTTAGCAGGTTGGTTTTGTATCCTGATGATCGCCATCGTGTTTGTTGATGTCGTTGCGCGTTATGGTTTTGACGCGGGTTCCATTGCCATGCAGGAGATGGAGTGGCATTTGTTTGCGGCGGTGTTTTTACTGGGTGCGGCATACACCATGCGCGAGAACGCCAATGTGCGGGTGGATGTTTTTTACGCAAAAATGTCCGCACGCAAGAAGGCCATGGTGGATATCTTTGGCACCGTCGTGTTTGTCATTCCCATGTGTTCGTTGATTTTGTACAGCTCGTACGATTTTGTGGCCTATTCCTATCAAATTCAGGAAATATCCAGTGATCCGGGTGGGCTGCCATACCGCTTCGCTTTCAGGGCGTTGCTCCCCCTCGGTTATTTTCTGGTCATGCTTCAATCCCTGGCCGTCATTTCACGTAATGTGCGTGTGCTGGCGGGTGATATTGAAAATGGCTTAACCAACCATCCGCCAACGCACCAAGAGAAATTATGATTGCGTTGGTGATGTTTATTGTTTGCCTACTGATGCTCACGCTGGGTTTTCCTGTGGCGTTTACTTTTGGTGGTGTGGCATTGCTATTTGGGCTGTATGCGGAAGGCTTGCAATTGTTCATGCTGGTGGCTTACCGCATGGAAGCCATCATGACCAATGTCACGTTAATGGCCGTGCCGTTGTTTATTTTCATGGGCCTTATTCTGGAAAAATCGGGTATTGCTGAAAGAATGCTCGAGTCCATGGGTTCATTATTCGGCCATGTGCGCGGCGGGCTGGCGGTTTCTACCGTGGTGGTGGGGATGTTGCTGGCGGCATCAACCGGTGTGGTGGGTGCGTCGGTGGTGACCATGGGGTTAATCGCCTTGCCGGTTATGCTGAAATATAACTATGACAAGCAGTTGGCCAGTGGTGTGATTTGCGCGTCAGGTACTTTGGGGCAAATTATTCCGCCTTCCATTGTGCTCATCATTTTGGCCGATGTGTTGCATCAGCCAGTGGGTGATTTTTACCGTGCGGCATTGCTGCCGGGTTTGTTGTTGGTAGTGTTATACATTATCTATTGCCTCGCACTGGCGTATTTTAAAGAAGAGATGGCACCGCCAATACCGGTTAGCAACACACCGCGCGCCATACAATATTGGCGAGCGTTTAAAACAATTGTGCCAGCGCTGACATTGGTCGTGGTGGTGTTGGGTACGGTCATTGCCGGTGTCGCCACACCCACGGAGTCAGCAGCCATGGGTGCGGTCGGCGCGATTGTTTTGGCATTGATCGGCGGAAATCTACGTTTCTCCATGCTGCATCAAGTCGCGATGGAAACCACCAAAATCAGCGCCATGGTGTTTACCATTTTGGCGGGTGCGACCTTCTTTTCAATGGTCTTTACCTACACAGGTGGTGATGAAGCGGTCGAGCAAATTATGCAATATATTCCCGGTGGCCAATGGGGCTTCGTGATGCTGATGATGATATTGATTTTTCTGCTAGGGTTTTTTATCGATTTTGTCGAGATCGCTTATATTTTTATTCCGATGATTGCGCCTATTTTATTGAAGCTGGGCATTGACCCGCTTTGGTTTGGCATATTGGTGGCACTCAATCTGCAAGCTTCTTTTTTGACGCCGCCGTTCGGATTCTCGTTATTTTATTTGCGCGGTGTGGCGCCCTCATCCGTCAGCACACCGGAAATCTACCGGGGGGTGATTCCGTTTATATTGCTGCAACTGGTTGCATTGGCGATTGTGATGATGTTTCCGGGAATTATCAGGGTGTTTTGAGGCCGGAAATCTGGGGGTTGCGTAGTTTATTCTACGCCGACTTCAGATTCAACAGAAAATCGGTAACCGGTTCCGCGAACTGTTTGCACCAATCCATCTTTACCGGCGTTCTCAAGTGCCTTGCGCAATCTGCGGATATGTGTCTCGCGATACGGCCCTGAATATTATTAAGTGTAAAGCGCAAGATATTTTTTATAACCTATTGTATATAAATAGGCTTGTACATGCACAGTCATTATGAGGTGATATTTTTTTGACGCTATCTAGGAGGCTGTCCGAGAATAGAATGATCTACTGCGGGAAAGCTATTTTGGTCAGATTCCCCGATCATTTTCGTTAAATAGAACAACTATTCGCCTCAAATGATCAAAAAATCTACCTCAAAATTACTTCCCCTCGCTACAACCACTATTCTCGGACAGCCTCCTAGCATGAGATTTATTTCGGAGCGACATGAGTATGAACAAGATTAAAAATTTATTTGCAGCAGGTATTGCTGCAATATTTCTAGGTAGTGCAGGCCCGGTTTCGGCGAATCTTATTATCGATGTATTGAGCGGGAAAGATGGCTCCGGTTTCAGCTATCTTCATAAAGCGAACACTAGGAATAACCAACAAGCGAAGCGCGTTAGGCGATTTGCAAGCTGACACAGAATTATGAACACTCTCCTCAACAACCGTTATGCCTTAAAAATCAGAAAGTCATCGGCACTCTGAAATTTAACCTTATATCTTGTGCGTTATCTGTCGTGCCGACACCCACTGATAAATTGTAATTCCTCTGTTTTGAATATCTGAATGAATACCCCAGCAATAATTGCCCAATATCCAGCGCACTGCCACCTATTTCATTGCCGTCAATTTTGGTATTAAAGAAATGTCGGTGTGAATATCCCAAATTAAATGACGTCCTATTATTAACCGAGAACCCCATGCCGAAAGTCATGCCCACAGCATCGCCAGCATTGACCTTACCTATACTTTCGTTGGTACTCATGGTATAGGTATAATTGGCATTAGCGAAAAAAACTGCCGGAGCAGTTGGGTAAAGCGCGGTGACACTAGGTTGAAAAGTAAAAAAACCTGTTCCGGTTGGTACTTCAATAGGGAACCTGAATGGTGTTCCATCTACCGATGTCTCTTCGAACTTCAGATTAAAGGGACTCTTTCCAGTCGGGATCGTTGTAAGCATATTACCCACCAGGATAGGCCAACCACCTGAACCCTTAGTCAATTGATAACGGGCAGCGAATTCAAGATCACCGATGTTGCTTCCGTCCGCATTAAAAACTTGGTCATTAGCGGCACCGATATTAAAAGGTCGAGCACGTTGAATGTCAGCACGGTAGACATAAGGTATCCTAGCTTCCACCTCCAAACGACTTGTCACGCCATAACGCACACCAAGACTGGCAAAAACACTATGCCGTTTTACTTGACGAATGTCGGTAAGCCCAATAGTAATGGCAGGTAAAAATGTGAACGCATCGACAAAGACGCGATTGTTACCGGCGAAGGAATAGCTCACAGCCGGTTCAATAACGTAACTCCCTTTCCTTGTTAAAACACCACCAACCGTTTCAGTAAGTCTGGGCATTTCAGGAGGCCGCTCAGGTTCCTTGGACTGTGGCGGTGCTTGGCCGACAGGCCCAGAAGGCGGTTGACCTGGTGTTTTCTTAGCTTCATCTTCCTTGTTGTTGGCAGTTGTAGCAGCTTGCGGCGGTGGACTGGTCTTGTCTGTTACGTCTGATTCCTGTTTAGAAAACGCATCAAATTTTTTTCTTAATTGCTCCAGTTCCTTTCCCTGCTCATTGAGAATCTGGCGTTGCGCCTCAAACTTTTTTTCCTGCTCAGCAAGTAGTTGTCTGTATTGTTCTAATAAATCTTCTGGCTTGTTTGTTTGAGCATAACTTTCGTTGATTAAAAAAAGACATGTGATAAAAATAATACAATTGGTTAACCTGAACAGAAGAGAACTCATATGACCAAATTTTTCATTCATTTCACTAAAGTCTTTTTTTAATTTAAATTAAGTTAAGTTAAGTTAAGTTAACAAAACTTTATACAAACAAAACAAACTGCATTATGAACGCTTGATGTAATTTCCATAATCATAAATTGCGGTATAAATCTATACCTAAGAAGCCATTATGGATTTTAAATACCAATCAATCTCATTGCTAAAATGGGCTTATGCTGTTACTTCATGAAGTATATATAGTTTATATGGGATTTAATAGCAACTGACTTAAAAAAAACGCTAATCTACCAATAGCTTGGAGAAAAAAGTGAAGTACTCAATAGATTAGAAGGTATGTAACGGCAGCTTGAGAAACAGATAATAAAACCAGCATTAAGCAAAAAAGTGCCCACAAAATATAATGGCATAGGAGATAATTGACTGTAATCGTTCTACTTACTTGCCGCAATTAGGATAACGCTGGAAATGATTTCTTGAGAGTATTAAATGGTAATTATTGCAAAAATGGCAAAATAGTGTCAATACCAATATCTTGGTTATCGAAGTCTACGTTCTGAAGATCACTAATTTCTATGTTAAATTCATTAATAGCCTTGATTACCTGATCGTCTAAATTATTCTGGATCACAGAACTCAATGCTGTACCAATCGGATCTGGCACCAGATTTTCACTGCCATTTTGTAACAAAACACCATTCTCAGGAAACTGAAAGAAGGAAGAAATAGTTTCCACGCCGTTTAAGAGAATAGTCCTCTCCAGACTGATATCGATAATCATGCCATTTGGCAATACAAAACCGCCTCTTTGTTGCGCTAACTCATCGTCGGTCGCTCGGACCCAGTCATCTGATATATCGTTGATATAAAAAGACTTATTCAATGCCTCATTCGCCCATACTTGACCGGCAAAACTTACGGTTATAATAATAATTAATAAGGATATGGCCTTTGATATTTTCTGGCGGATGCTTAATTGATATGTGTTCATTTTAAACATCTCGCTAATATTAAAAATCTAAAGGACCAGGTACTTGACCGCGCATTAAAACATGGTATTCCCCTAAACTGCTCCGATCAATTGCATTACCCAGCGGCGCCAAGCGTGTCAGCCATTCCTTCTGGCTTTGGAAATTTCTTGCTTGGACCCCATTTTCAGCATGAATCAAAAACAGAATGCGATCCCCCCACATTTCTTCAAACTTATCTCGAGGGATGATATTAACGCCAATCGCCGGATCACCGACAAGGACTCTCTGTTCTGTAAGCCCTTTAATAATAATAAAATGTAAATAACCATCTGCATCAATAATCGTTATTGCAGGGCTACTGGCTTCATATAGCTTATCCAGTTCCATTTTGAATCCATCAGATCGATAACCGCGTCGTTCCAGATAGTTTTTCATATCCAGTAATGAGAACCCCAACTCCTTGATTTTATCCTGATCGCCATGCTCAAACATGTCAAGAAATACACTCTGCTCATTGACTTTGTCATCGTAATGAAAAGTTAACAGACTCGCTAATGCAGCCGAACCGCAGCTAAAATCAAACTGTTGCTTATAAACCGTACTAAACTTCATTTCGGCAAAACTTTTTACCGAAACATTATAGTTTCCTCCACCTGCAATACTGTTCAGATCAAGAGAATTGGCTTTGCTACACAATATTATAAGTATTGTGAGCAAAGCGCATTTAGTAAAAGAATGTTTCATATCAGCTATAAACAATAAAAATAGGTAATCTTTTCAATTAATACTTCACGGTACTATGGTTACATTCACGATCGTTGAATCCTGAATGATTACGTTGTTGCCGGTATTCTGAATAACTGAGAACATGCCACCAGCCCCTGAAAATGCGCCATTATCTATAAAATTGGCACCTGTAACATTATTATTCGCAGTATTGTCTTGTAATGTTGCGCTGACATTCATGTTGTTAAGCGCGGTTATATCTATACCTTCGCGACCCCTTGCATTATCAAGCTCATCTATCGACACGATTTCTGCTGAAGCAAAAGGTAATGAATCATTTTCCTTCGGTTGCACAGAATATGCTGTAGCTGTGTGGATGGGTAAAATTAGGGTAAAGAAAAGCATGTAGCCCTTTAAAATCAGTTTCATATTATACCCCTCACTCCATTAATACTGTATTTACCAGAGCTTGCCAGTGAGGGATAAACCACTCACTGGCAAGCATGTCACCAACTAAAGTTGATTAGTACCTGCAACCATAATTATGGAGCGGCATTGACATTTACATTGCCTTGGAAAGACACTTGTTGCTGACTTAAAGCATTAGCACCGTGATTTTGGACGGTTTGGTTGATGCCAGCTGCACCATTGAAAGCACCGTCAATAGTGTTGTTGGCGGTCACACTAGCAGTGCCATCGCCACCATTTGCTGTCAAGTTCACAGGTGCACCCGTAACCGCACCACTCAAATCTGAATTATTTACTGAGTAGGTACTGGTTGCATCACCAGTTTGGGTTGCAGCAGACCCATCGCCACTTGCTGTTTGGCTGCTGTTGTCATTGTTGCTGTTGTTGCCTTGATTAGAATTGTCAGTGTTATTGCTAGCATTGACAGAGCTGTTGTTGCCTTGGTTAGAGTTGTCATTGTTGCTATCAGCAGTGTTGACAGAGCTGTTATTGCCTTGGTTAGAATTGTCATTGTTGCTGTCAGCAGTGTTTACAGAACTGTTATTGCCTTGGTTAGAATTGTCTGTATTGACAGAATTGTCATTATTGCTGTCAGCAGTGTTTACAGAATTGTCATTATTGCTGTCAGCAGTGTTTACAGAATTGTTGCTGTTGTCATTGTTGCTATCGGCAGTGTTTACAGAATTGTCATTATTGCTGTCAGCAGTGTTGACAGAGCTGTTATTGCCTTGGTTAGAGTTGTCCTTGGCAGAGCTGTCATTGCCTTGGTTAGAGTTGTCATTGTTGCTGTCAGCAGTGTTGACAGAATTATCATTGTTGCTGTCGTTAGTTGAAGCGTTGTTGTCGTGGGTTGAAGCATCATTGTTAGAATTGTCTGAAGCATCATTGGCAGAATTGTCATTGTTGCTGTCAGCATTTGCAGTCGAAAATTCATTCGCTGCTACACCAGACGAATTTTGATCGCTATTAGCAGTTGCAGTTTGTCTATCCACTACTTCCGTTGCCGTATTAGTTGGATTTGCCCAAACACTACCTGAGGCACCAAGAGCTAAAATAATGCTCGCGGTCAAGATTCTTTTATTGAATGGATTCATGTTATTTCTCCTTAAAGATTAAATAGTTTTTTACTCTTACGAGCCATCAACCAAACCAATAAATTTTTGGTACGGTTGCAAGAATTGTCGCCTAATAAAGACAAAACAGGAATAAGCAAATTGTTTATTTTCGTCTAAGGAATTTCTTTAAAAAAAGATCGCGTGTGCGCAAGATTTTGTAAACATGTGAAGGCATCGTTTCTTTATGACCCATAGGTTGGGCTCATACGCTTACTTATCGGATATCAGAAGTGCTACGCTAACTTGATATTGCACCATTTGCTGGAAATTAAGTTACCCCCGGCAAAGCCGGGGGTTTATCTTTGTTAGCCCCTCAAAGGGGCAAAAATATGAAGCGCCTGAAGGCGCCGACTCACATACCTAACTTGAGCTGATCATAATGAGCGTCTTCTTTGTCTTGATTTCT
>JAJFJK010000210.1 GCA_021774075.1 Nitrosomonas sp.
ACCAATTATAACGATCTTGGTTTATGTAACGATAACCCTAGTCAGGATGTTCATTTAACTAGAATCGGTTATGAACAAGCGAAATCTGCAGCACTTGCGCTACGCGATGAAGCACTTGAACGCATCATCGTTTCGCCATTACCTCGCACACACCAGACTGCGGAAGTCATTAACCAATTTCACTCGGTACCGATTGAAGTACACGCTGATCTGGCTGATATTCGTTCCGGGTTTGATGGCAAACGAGTGCCTGATTATTTTGCGGCGATTGCCGATGACCCACTGCACAAACGGGTGAATGACGGTGAATCGTTGCTGGATCACAAACAGCGGGTTTTGCGTTTTATTGATTGGCTCAAAAAACAGCCCGATAAAACACTGCTAGTTGTCGCTCATGAAGAAACCCTACGAGTTTTTGTAGCGTACTTTGAAAGCGGAGTCGAAGATCATCAATTACGGGATATATCTATTGGCAATTGTGAATATCGGCGCTATGTTCTTAGTCCAGACTAATCTGGGATTATCTCAAGGGCGCCTCAACCCGCCTCTGCTCTCTTACGCGCCGGCCTTGATAAGATGTCACTCAAATACCGCTGTACATTTTTATACGGCGAAAAATCATACTCACCATTTCGTGCGTAAGATAAAATCCCGGCCATATTGATATCTGCGATACTAAATTTATTCGCCACGAGGAAATCTTTGCCTGCCAAATAATCATCCAGCACGCTCAGTGGTTTCATCAGACTTTTTTCGGCTTTCCTAATCAGCTCATAATCTCTGTCTTTTTCTTCAACCAATTTTTTCTGGAAAATGATATCTACGCAAGACTTCTCCCTCTGAGCTACTGCAAAAAATGTCCTTTTATAGATATTCGTTTCATCTTCTAACTGGTCTGCCCATAACTTCTTAGCACCATATTTTCTAGCCAAATAGAAATTAATCGCCATTGATTCGGTCAATACAAAGTCTCCATCGACCAAGGTTGGCACCTGAGCCATAGGGTTCAACTTGAGATATTCAGATGAATTCTTTTCCTCTTCAAAAGGGTGTGTTTTGATGTGCTGATAATCAAGATTGAGTTCCTCCAGAGCAAACAACACATAATTTGCACGTGACCATTCAATACCATATAAAGTAATCATATTTATTCCTCCAGCACAAAATAAACAATGCTACATTGTAACGCCACCCTTCTAGTTTCTATGTGATTGTTTGTTCGTCCTGATGCTTAGGCGGCTGCTTATAAAAGGGCCAATTCTTAACATGCAGATGCTTCCTAATCGGTGTCTTAATGACCGAAACACATAGGGCAATAGAAAACAAACACCAGACTGCTGAAAACTCGTTTGGGTCATTGGTTAAAATATCAGAAATCAACGGGCCAACCAAAAAGTGAAAACTGACAAAACGCCAAGAGCCATAAATGAACGGCATGACAAACGCGGCAAGGATATAAACCAAAGCATGCAAGCCCCATTCAAAACCGAATAGATATTCCTGCGGCTCAGACAACAAGCCGTTTAACGGTAATTGCCAGGCGATATGCCATTCACATGAAGTTGAGCAAGTATACGCGCCACAGAAGCCTTCCACACCGATATTGCAGGTTCCCGCCCAATCGAATGGAAACATTTTTACTAAAATAGCTACAGAAGCAACGGCACACAGACTATATACAGTGGTTGAGATCTTTCTCTTGATGTGTGCAGGAACGAAGTACATGGCAACCATATTGGCAAAGAATGGTTGAAATGCCACGTGGAGATAACCAAATAATGTGAGCATCTGATTGTACGGACTAGCACAATCATCAATAAAAATATAGGTAACCGCTTGCAGTAATTCCATTAACGCAAAATAGGTCAAAGGAATCCAAAGTTCTTTTGATTCTCCCGCCCGTGCTACATAGACTGCTGTTCCAAGACCAGCAACAGCAAGGACTGCTGATGCTTCACCGCTCCAACACATACTCCACCTCTTTTTATAAAATCATTCTCGGTGTATTAAACTAAATACTTAAATTAAAAAACTGGCAAAATATGAGAATTTTCCGGCCATAGCTAGTAGTCTGCCGGATAAAAATTAGGGAAATCTACTGGGAAATGGTGCAAGATAGTTCATGTTGCCTGACGGATCTATTATATAGAACGGCCACAGTTACCACAACTGAATCAATTGACTCATAAATACTTAAACATTTCAAACAAATTAATCTAGAAAAAAATTCATAAAAAAACCGCCCCAAAGGAGGAGCGGTTTCTCGTATTAGTTGCTTTTAATCTAGCTACTAATCACGATCATCTAAGACATTCTGGCTTGGTGGATATTGACCTGGCTTACCATCGCCTGGCTCAGAACTACATCCAACTAAAAACAAGGCTAATGCTGCTGCTGCAACTATGAGAGTATATTTCATTTTTTTAATCCCTAAAATATGCAAAAAAATAAGTATAGCACAGACACCCCTACAAGCAATTACTAATGCGGATCTAGACCAAATTAATCACACTTAAACACCTTGACTTTTTAGATTAGCATTTCATTCATAAAGTTAGATACATCACTCATTTAAAGTTTAGTTATTTCCTCAGTAAAAAAAATTAAAGCGCGAATCATCCATTTTGTTATTGTCGTTTTTATAAAAAATGCCCGTTTTTTCTTATCACATTGAACTGTCCCACGCAAAAAAGGTGATGTTCAAAAAGCATTTGACAGAACCCAGTTTATTGAAGAACGTCATGAATTGATGCATTAAAAAATAATGAAATTGTTGTTCCAATATTCAGGAAAACAACCTGATTTTTGATTTTCCACACAGCCTGAACCAAAAGTAGGCTTTTATGAATTAAACTTATATTGAAATTTTACCTAGCACCACTTACGTCTCTTTCAAAAGGTTAAAACTGACTTCTGTACCAAGAGTAACTTCTTCGGTTGATTTGTCTTCAAAATTTAGGCATGTGAATACACATCATCTTCTAGCTCAGAGCATCTAATACAGAATTTAAAACAAAATAAGGAAAAATAATTATGATTACTATTTATGGCTCGCCCAGGTCTAGCTCAGGGAGATGTTTTTGGTGTTTAGAAGAAATTGGCCAAACGTATGATGCCAAGCCACTTAACTTTAAAGAGAAAGAACACAAGTCCCGGGCTTATTTAAAAATTAACCCCAATGGTAAAGCCCCTACTCTCACCGATGATGACTTTGTAATTTGGGAATCCATTGCCATTAACTTTTATCTTGCTGAAACCTATAAGCCTGAATTACTTGGGTTGGACAACAAGCAACATGGTCTTGTTCTACAGTGGAGCCTCTGGGGTATTGCCGAACTTCAACCACCCATTATTGACACATTTATCCAATTGATTTTTGTCCCGGAAGAGAGAAGAGACAACGGGATTATAGAAAAAGCCATGGCTAAAATTCCAGGACTTCTTAAGGTGTTAAACGACGCACTAGAACACAAAAACTATCTTGTTGGTGATGACTTTACTTTAGCCGACCTCAATGTGGCTTCAATTGCATCATTGTGCTCAGAAATTAAATTTGATCTCACTGCTTATAAGAATATCCAAACCTGGCTCACTCAAATTTCAGAGCGACCCGCATTTAAAAAATATCAGAAACTTTGTTAGAACAAGTCGGCTGGGGCTCAAAGAGCCTGTGCATGGCGAATTTCAATTCAAGCTGCCATCGGCGTCTGAAATAGATCTCGGCAATGTGATTTCTACCGGTACTCGTTGATGTTCGCCTTGCCCAGCACATCATTTCTGCTGAGGCTTAATGGCGGTTCACCATTTAATGCAGCGTGAACACGGTAACCGTTATAGAAGTCTTTGAAGGCATCGAGTTTCTTTACTAAATCGTGTGCATTCCAAAATAGAACCTGACCAGGTTGTTAAGCTCCGAAATGCACAATGTAGAGAGTCATAGTCACGGATAAAAAACGTACACAGCTTGATGGTATTGCCAAGTTAACTTTCCGGCACGACCGAAACACTGTAATTGCAGACTTCATGCTACTGTTACCTTTTCCCAAGACGCAAAAGCCCCTTGTCTCAAATCCCAATAATGACTGGCAGACACTAAAGACGGCCAAGATTAAATAAATTGCTCACAGCAGCATGAGCCTCCAGGAATCGCTGAACCTGCCCCATCGACTTGAACCGGCGGATGCCTCGTTCTCTTACTCGAGTTGGCTGGTGTGAAAGCTCAGCACGATTGTTGGCGTATTGGGAAGTATCGTGAATTGCATCAGGGACAAGTTCTCGGTGAACGACACCGTAACTTCTCAACTTATCTGTGACGATTTTCCTCGGTTCATTTCGGCAATTATTGAGAAACCGCTTGAAGAAACGCCTAGCAGCTTTGCCATCCCTGCGCGCCTGCAGCATAATATCGACCACTTCACCATCCTGGTCTATCGCTCGCCACAAATATAGTTGCTTACCTTGAATCTTTACGTATACTTCATCAAGGAAGAAAGTGTCGCCGTATCCTTGATGTTGGCGCTTTAGCTTCTTGGCATATCTGGGACCAAACAAAAGAATTGATTCATGAGTTACCACGATTCCCTTTTCAGCCAACAAGTCTTCTATATCACGGTGACTTAGATTAAATCGATTATAGAGCTACACTGTGTACTGAATGATTTTGGTGGAAATCGATGGCGTTTGTATAGGGTCGCTGAATTTTTCATTCTGCTATTTTCGCACAGAAACAGTTAACTTGGCAGTACCGCGGTGCGCCCTGCGGGGTATGATATTTAAAGAATGATTGTATTAAAAATATAAGAAGGGAGACTCATTAATTCCGGTTGGTGTAATGACGGCAGGCGTAAAACTAATTGTATCGGCATCATTGATGCCAGCATAGGCATAGCCATCTGTATCAATAATCACATCACCTGCTATTTGGATATTATAGGTCGTATTAGCGATTAAATCGTCTGTCGGATTTATGATAACAGTAGTGTTTGTGACTACAGATCCGTATTGGCTCTCTTCGAAAGTTACTTGGCTAGAATCGTTAATATCAATAGTTCGGGTATCTAAACCATTACTGATAACGATATTTCCGCTCCCCGCTACAACTACTTCATCAAAATGCAATTCAATATTGTCATCGGCTTCGAAAACAATATGTTCATACATGGGGCTACTGCTAATTAGTAGCGGGTCTGAGATGATAGTTGCGAAGCTGGCGTCACTGAAACCAGTATAAGCATTGCCTACAGTATCTACAATCGCACCACTAGTTATCTGCGCAGTGTATGTAGCATTAGCCATCAAATCTTCTGTCAGATCAACGATTATATGCCCATAATTAAAATTAACCTGACTGGTATCATTAATATCTATGGTGCGCGTGTCCGTGCTGTTGCTGAGAATGATACTGCCATTTCCTGCTGCAGTTATTTCATCAAAAAATAAAGTAAAACTACCGCCAACTTTGAAATCAGTGGAATTACCGGTATATCCAGGATGCTCGTTACTCCTTAATAGAATAGAGTCCAGCAACGGGTTTGACGCAATAGTCGTAAAGTTTGCATCACTAAAGCCCGCATAGGCATGGCCAGTTGTGTCTACAATAACACCATTTGCTATTTGTACACGATAGTTAGTATTTGCTTCTAAATCAACTGACGGATTAATTGCGACATGGCCGACTTTATTTGTTACAGTGCGGTATATATTAGTAGATGAAATGCTTGTATTAAAAGTCACCTGACTTGTATCATTGATATCAATGATGCGTGTGTCAATACCATTGCTAATAATAATATTTCCGCTTCCAGCCATCACTGCCTCATCAAAAAGCAGCCCGATATCATCATCAGTCTTAAATCCTGTAGCGTATTCATTGGGATGACTGTGGACCAGCAAAGGACTAGTAGCAGTGGTTGTAAAGCTTGCATCACTAAGACCGGCATATGCCTGGCCTACTGTATCCATAATTACGCCACTAGCCATTTGTGCACTGTATGTTGTATTAACAACCAAATTGTCTGTTGGACTTATTGTTACTGTACCGCCATCAAATGTCACCTGATTGGTATCATTGATATCAATGGCACGAGTATCTGCCCCGTTACTGATAATAAATAGCCCACTTCCAGCTATAACAGTTTCATCAAAGGTTAGATAGATTTTATCATCAACTTTTAAAGTGTTATTTCTGCTCGAGGGACTTATGGTGTACAACGATGGGGGAGAGGTATCAGCGACTGTTGTGAAATTAAGTTGGGTTTCATTACTAATGTCTGCAAAAGCATCCTCCGCCGAATTCACGATCACGCCACTCGCCATCTGTACACTGTAGGTGGTGTCGGGAATCAAATCTTCGGCTGGATTGATAATGACATTGCTAGTAAAGTAATCTGATTGAAAAGTAACCTGTTCGGAATCACTGACATCAATGAAACGCGTGTCCGTGCCATTACTGATGACGATGTTTCCGCTTCCTGCTATTACTTTATAACTAAAGTGTAGCCCTATGTTTTGGTTAACCCGAAAATCCATAGATCCATTTGATGGTTGACTATGAAATAGATATGGCTCAGTAGCGTCTACAGTTGTGGTTGTCATAGTATTGGTCTCTGAATTAATAGGTACTTCTCTGGCACTCCCACAGGATAAAATTGATGGAATGCCAAGACTAAAAATATACCTATAAATTTTCGCATGCTTCATGCAAATCTATCTTAGGATGAAAAGAATTAACAACCGTCTTTTTTGAATTATTTTTCTGTTGATACTGGCAAAACTGACTAGACAAAACCGGTTGTGAACGTTGATTCTCAGGTTCGGGGGTGAGGGAAGTCGCCTCGACTCGTGCCCATAGTTGGCTGCTCCGGGGCGGTTTCGGGGTGGCGATGGCTACCCCCGTCGGAAACCCCCAGTGGTGCGCCCTGGCCCACTTTGGGGCAAATCAGGCACTTTTCCTGCCCGTGCTCGGCGGTGCTCAATTTCTGGCGGCTGCATTCGGAAGCGGTTCAGTGGCAAGTTCGGTATAGGGTTGTTTTGTATCAGGAGGCAAGCAAACTGAAGCAGGCCATAGCAGTTCAGGTTCGGTGCTGGTTCGGTTTGGACTGGGGAGATCGACGGAGAGAGTAGACTCAACTCAACACGCAATTTGCAACCCAAAAACTACATATTTTTCCGAATCAATAGAAACTAATTTCATGTGTTTGAGTAACAAGCAGGATAATAATTCGTAATCAATAGATCGGCGGTTCGGTTTTGCCCAGCGGCCCCTGGCGCAATATTAATGAAGTGGAATTTGCCACCTTGGAGTGGGTTGACTGGTTCAAAAATCGCCGGTTGCTGGAACCGATTGGAAATATTCCACCAACAGAATTTGAAATGGCATATTGTCGCCAACTGAGGGAGTCAGCTCATACAACTTGACTCAAACTAAAAAGTCTCCAGGAAAATCGGGCCGATTCAGATAGCGTGTTTGCCCATTTGTCGTTACATAGACCTCGACCTCGACCTCGACCAATACGTTATGAGTTGGTAATCATGCCATACAGCTTATCTTTATATAAAAGACGTTTCTTTTTTAAATCTTCCAAATATTCATCAGCTGTATTTTCAGCGCCTTCTTCGATTCTGACAATTTCACGATTAATATCATGATATTCGTTAAATAGACGTGCAAAATGATTGTCGCTGATCTTAAGCGTATGTATGCGATCATAGTGTTCTGGAAATTCATGGTGTAAATCGTGCTTTTCAAGCATTGTCTCAGTCTCCTGGGCAGGTAAGTTATCATCTTAGCCTGATTATAGAGCATGTATGCTGATTTGGATCAAAATTCCAGTGGGTCGATGTCTAATGTCCAGCGTATTTTACGTGTTGGCAGCGTGTTGATCTGTGCATACCAATGGGTAAGAAACAATTGAAGTTGTTTACGCGAGGGTGATTGTATGAGTAGGTGCGCTCGTTCCAAACCCTGTAGCCGGGTTATCTGTGCGGGTACCGGGTCAAATAGTTCAATGTTTTGTGTTGGTACTGCAACACTTGATGCCTTCGTCAAAAATTCTAAAACAATTTTAATATCATGCGCTTCAGCACGCAGTAGGGCCTGATAAACAAAGGGTGGGAATCCTGCGGCTTTTCTCTCTGCCAGCAGTGTTTGCGCCAATGCATCGTAATCATGCAGTTGCAGTGCGTGATACAGCGGATGATTGGGAAATTCTGTTTGAATCAATACATGACCCGCAACATTGGCTCGCCCGGCTCGCCCGGAAACTTGCATCAGTTGTGCAAATAAACGTTCACTTGCCCGGAAATCAGTGCTGTAGAGCGAGGCGTCAGAATTCAAAATGCCAACAAGTGCCAGGTTCGGAAAATCATGCCCCTTGGCGAGTAGTTGTGTGCCAACAAGGATGTCCACTTCCTGTGCATGTATGGCTTTTAGAATATTTTGCCATGCATTTTTACGGCGGATACTGTCACGGTCAATACGTAAAATACGCGCTTCAGGGAAGTGCTTTGTCAACGTGTCTTCCACCCGTTGGGTACCGTGACCGAAGGGCATAACGTCCTGGTCGCCGCATTCAGGGCAAGCGCGTGGAAATTTTTCTGTGTGCCCACAGTAATGACAACTTAATTTTTTGTCGCGTAAATGAACAACAAGGCGACTGGTGCAGCGTTTACAGGCTGCAGTCCATGCGCAGGATTTGCATAGCAAGACGGGCGCATAGCCACGCCGGTTAATAAAAACCAGGCTCTGGCGTTTTTGCTTAAGACATTCCTGCAACGCATCAACAAGTGGTTCGGACAAACCCTCTGTTGCTTTCGAGGCACGGATATCAATACATTGAATGGACGGCAATGCTGCATTTTTGTTCGCGCGGGTTTGTAAGCGCACATAGCGATAACGATTCGTCAGCGCATTATGATAGCTTTCTAAAGAAGGTGTCGCAGAGCCTAAAATGATGGGGGTCTCAGTTTGTCTGGCGCGAAAAATAGCCATGTCACGTGCGGAATAACGCAATCCATCTTGTTGTTTGAATGAGCTGTCTTGTTCTTCATCGACAATAATCAAACCAAGATTTGCCACTGGCGTGAAAACAGCCAGTCGTGTTCCCAATATAATCTTGGCCTCACCGTGCAGTGCTTGCAGCCAGCCTTGCATACGCTCTGTGTCATTGCGTCCGCTGTGTAAATTGACTAAATGTGTGGTGCAAAAACGCGCACGAAAAACCGCTTCCAGTTGCGGTGTCAGGCTGATTTCAGGAATAAGCACCAGGGTTTGTTTGCCTTGCGATAAAACCTTTTCAATGAGTCTTAAATAAACTTCGGTTTTGCCGCTGCCTGTAATGCCATGTAATAGCCAAGTGTTAAATTGGGTGATGTCGGCGGTGATGGTGTTGACGGCACTTTCTTGTTCCTCAGTCAGCGTGGGCGGGGAGGATGGTTTTGGGATTGTTGCAGTCGGTATAGCTGTGGCGTTTATCCACCCCGATTTTACCCATTCGGTTAATTGTTTTAGTGCACGTGGCGAAATCAGTTTTGCCTCGTTTGTGGTTAGGATTGTTGATGCATTTAACTGCGCCAGCAAGCGATGTGACACGCGGTTGCGCGCAGGAATCGTTGCAGCATCAATTTGTTCTCCTGCCGGTGTAAGACTGAATTGATAATGTTCTTGCTGTTCTTTCAGCTTGACGGGTTTATTGCTGCGCAGCTTGCTGGGCAACCCATTCAGAATAACCGGCCCTAACGGGTGATGGTAATACTGGCTGCAAAATTGGAATAACTCAAGTAGTGCGGTGGGTAGCGGTGGAATTTCCCGGAAAATACATTCGGCGGCTTTGAGCTTCTCAGGCGGTACTTGTGTTTCATTGGTTACGTCGATGATGACGCCGGTCAACAGTTTTCGTCCAAATGGAACAAGTGTACGCAAACCAATATCTTTCTTGCTGGTGTCAGTTGCAGCATAATCAAACAGTGTGTCGACAGGAACATTGAGCGCGACGCGAATAATGGGCATGGAATTGAGAAATAAAATGGAAACGGGATATTGCCATAAAATATGATCAATAAATACCCATTTGACCTGGGTTTTCCGGTTGAGCGCCCTCAAATGAAACGTATAATGCCTTATTGAAATGAGAAAGGTGATTTCCACAACTAATTTGGAGCAACATATGGAATATGTACATGGCATTTTATTTTTTTTATTGATAGCGTTCCTATCTTTTGTCGGCATGATTTTCTGGACTTTCCGTCGGCGGTCTGAAGCTAGGTCTTTGATTGTTCCAGAAAGAATTAATCAGAAAATGTTAGAGATTCTTTTCGAGCACAATGTGCTATCTGATAATAATTGGGTGCTTACTAAAGGATATGTTGAAAATTCAAGTGACAATAATCCATGTGCAGTTTATTGTGGTCTTGAGCATGGTAATGTGATGCTTGTAAATGAAAATACTAAAAGTATTGTAGTGCCAGATACAATAGAAGAACCTTCTGCTGGATTTGAGTCCCTTGATGGAGCGCGCAAATATGAGACAAGTGGTTCGGCAGGGTTTAGCGTATTAAGTTGGAGCGAAAGTTTAACGACTTATGTGTGGAATGTGTCTTCTGTGGAGTTTGATAAAAAGATTATTCAAGCAGCAAGGTAGAAAAAAACCAAAATTGGCACCTTCGGTATACCAGTAACAAGTCTGTAAAGTGTCGCCAGCCAAAAAGGGGGCAGCGTAAAGCCCCTTTTGTCTCGTTGCCACCTAAATTTCACCTTGTCGTTGAGCATTTTATCTAGACCCTAAGGCCCCAACCGGCACAGGTGGTCAATTTTAAACCGGTATCAACAAATAGGGCGCAACAAGAACATTGCCGCCGTTGTCTTAGCGAACAAAACGCTCGTGTAATCGGGACGGACGGATGAAAATCTATTATTAACATAGTATTAAAGCGAGATTAAGTAAACAGACTTTCACTGGTTGCACAGGCAATCATGACATGATGGCAAGATAGGTTAGACCGTGGTTGAGTAAGCTCGTCTAGGGACAAGCACACCGAGTGCGTTATTGTGATAGAGCCTCAAGCAGCATATTCCATCAGGGACAGGGAAATGTACCTCACTTAAAGTCCGGATGTATGGCTGCAATCTTATACCTTCTCAAAATCATCAATTGAACGCTTGGCATAACGTGGGCGTCCATGTATGTCCCTAGATTTCCATTGTTCTACATCAACACTCTCTCATATTTTTTGTTATATTATGCACAGATTAAATTTCAAAGGAGAAAGTATTATGCAGAAAATAAAAGCTCTTTTTTTTCTAATCATTTTGAGTTTGGTAAGTACAGATACTCTAGCAGACCTGAAGACTGACCGGTCGGTTAACAGGAATGATGGTACCCATAGAATTGTTGCCACGGCCAGATTTCTCGAGCCTGTTACAGGTGATCTTTATATTGCCACGCAAGTTAACGGGGAATTAAGATTTATAATTGAAGGCGGAGCTTTTTCTTTAGAACCTGTACCTTTCCGACCAAATGATGTTTTCTCGGAAGATATTCCTGTATTAGACTTATCGGGTCAGGGTATACCGCCGGGGAGATATCCACTATTTAAGGTCGTGACACAGCCGGGTACAGACCCATTAGATTTCAGAAACTGGGTTGGTGGATTAAATGGACTGAGTCGTATAAATTTCATTATTGGTCTTCCCGTCAATGAATCATTGGATCATGATGATGATGGTTTTCCAGATGATGATTTAAACCGTGATGGGTACCATGATGATGATGATGATCGGGATGGACACCATGATGATGACCTAGATCGTGACGGGTTCCATGATGACGACCTGGATCGCGATGGATTCAGTGACGATGACGATCAGTTCGAAGATGATCAGTTCGAAGATGAAGGCGATGATAATTTTTAAAATTATCTTCTAGGTAATGAGTCTCCTCTAGACAGAGATTGTGAGGAGACTTATTTCAGCATCTATTACGCCGTACTAAATTCTGAAATTCTGAAATTCTGGGGAGTGCGGCCGAGCAAGGTCGATAATTCCAGCGGGTGGAAATCCCGTTCCGGCAAGGTAGGTCAACCACCGGGTAGCAAACATCGGGCAGGCGGAGGTAACTCCAAATGTTAAGCACGATGGGCGCAAGTCAACAAGCCGTAAACGACAGTTGAAGTGATTTAGCCTCGTAAGATTCTACACGAGCAGGGCGACAGAGTTCCCTATCTGGAAGCCAATATTTTATGATGCGAGAGACAAGTATCATATTGCTGCTCCGGGGTTGTAAAGCATGGCAT
>JAJFJK010000022.1 GCA_021774075.1 Nitrosomonas sp.
TTGCAGGTTTTTATTTGGCTTCGCGCGTGTGGCTGTAAATACTGCCTATTGATGTTTACATACTACTTGAATATATTTCAAAGTCTCAGGGAAAGGTCAGGCTATACTCACAATGTTTGCTGACTTTCTGAGGAGACTCTAAATAGGATAGGTGTTGATGAGTAACAGTAAACTTCATTTACGAATTACCCGGATTATCACATTTGGTGCCATCGTATTTACCATTGTGGCATCTTCAATTTCCTATTTCTACGCCAAATCTGTAGAGCAAAAGTTAACTGAAAAAACACTCAATCAATTATTTTCAACCGTGAAAAATTCTGCGGAAATTGCGGCGTTTCTTGATAATGAAGAATTGGCACAAGAAGTAATAGAAGGCTTGAACAAGAATGACATGGTTATGGCGTCGGTTATTGTAAGCCTGACGGGCATGACTATAGCATCTGAAACACCATCAGCCAATACGCTTGGATGGTTAAACTTTCCGCTTTATGATCCCTTTACGCCACTGGAACAAGTTGGGGAGATGTTTATACAACCAAATCTGTTTTTAATGAATGAGCGTGTGAAGAATAATACGCTGGAACATATTTTGGTGCTTGTTATTCAGACACTGGTTATTGCAATTCTGGTTTTGATTCTGATGCAACGTGTATTAACGCGACCTATTCAATCTATTGCGGAGAATCTTCATCGTATCGTACCGGGTGATGACCATGACCTTGCTTGTCCCAAAGGGCACGAGAAAGATGAAATCGGTAATTTGATTGCTGATATCAACAAATTATTGGAATCTACCCGCTTAACAATACTGCAAGAGCGATTCTTACGTAACCGGGTAGAAAATCTGGAAAAACATTTTCGCCAAATTTTTGAACGAGCAAGTGCCGGAATCTTCCTGTTAGATAGACATCTGCGTTTTACCTCTGTCAACCAGGCTTTCAAAAATATTGTCGGCGTGGCTTTGGAAGAACGACGGGTAGACAAGCAAAATACATATTTACCCGATTTGTTTTCTGAACCTAAAGTGGTTAAGGGTTTATTGCAAGACGTATTGAAAAATGGCAGGCAAACAGCGTGTGATCTTAGGCTGGGTGCGTTGATCAATGGCGAAGAACGTTGGCTACACTGCTTATTTTCAACAGTTAAAAATGATGATGACGAAGTTTTGATTGAGGGGTTGGTGATTGATGTAACCGAACGAACCTTTCAAATGGAACGCATACTCTTTGAATCTGAACATGACCCACTCACAAAATTATTTAACCGACGTGCAGGAGAGCAATTACTTAATATCTTGCTGACTAATGCCAGGAAGAACAAGATTCAGCTTGTGTTATTGCTCATTGATATGGATGGGTTTAAACAAATCAATGATAACTTTGGCCATGAAGCAGGAGACAAAGTATTGGTCGAAATTGCCAACAGAATGCAAGCAACCATGCGCAAGGAAGATGTACTCATTCGTTTTGGTGGTGATGAATTTATTATTGCTTTCGTGCCAAAAGTGGAAAGCAAGGACGAAATTAATCTTGTGGTAACCAAACTACTTGAGCAATTTAATCTTGGCATCATCTTGCAGCAGAATTCTATCGTTAGCGTTGGAGGAAGTATCGGTATTGCTTTATTTCCTGAAGATGGTGAAGATATTGAAACACTCATAGCCAGTGCAGACGTGGCTATGTATCAAGCAAAGAGAAAAGGTAAAAACCGTGCATATAAGGCGGTAACAGAATCTGCACAATCCGCATGAAGGATTAATAAATAATTCAGATCAGGCTAGTCATTATGCCGGCCAAACCTATCAACAACTACTCTGTTTCTATCAGAAATGACGCTCATCGGTGCATCTATGAGCACATAAGGCGCGTTACTTCGTTGCAGTAAGGATGTAAACATCTAATGATATAGATCAATTCGTACTGTTTATGCCCATCATATTATATTCGTTATCCTAAGTTCTTTAGTTAAACGTGTTCGAGAGTGTTTTTTTGCCGTCTGGCAAGGCGTGACAAGATACATGGCTGTTCACTGCAGCACTGTTAGGTGACCCAAAAACGTGCAATTGGGCGCGTACAGTATCGTGAGTCTTTTAAGACCGTTTGTGCGCAAAGTCATGCGGCTTTTCGAAGGCTATGAAGTGGTCAATTGAGGAATTTAACGTTATTGCCCTATCCCGTGATATGTTGGAGTCTTAGGCACGGTATTTTTCTATACATATATGAATAAAGTTGCCGAGAGATGTTTACATCTGTTGTGCACAACAATTACTAGCGAGGTTACAATGGATTTATTAATACTTTCCGCGTTCAAGCGGGTCATAGTGAGCACTGCGATTGTAATAGCAATGTGTATGCATGTTGCCCCAGTTCAGGCACATGCACAGCTGATCAAGGCAGAACCAGCGCGTCGAGCTGTACTAGCTGAAGCACCAACACAGGTGCGTCTCTGGTTCAACGAAGAAATTGAGGGTTTCTATACCTCGCTGACTGTTCTTGACGCCGACGATAAACCCGTAACTGATGCCAAGCCCTATGTTGCTTCAGATGACCCGAAATCTGTCATTCTGCCATTACCTGAGCTGCCTGATGGAAAATACTTTGTAAAGTTCCGAGTGTTATCAGTGGACGGTCACGTTGTTGACTCGTCTTTCAAATACACGGTCAAGCTCAAGAATAAAAACAAAGAACAAGAGAAATGATTGAAATCATTGCGACAATTGCCCGCTGGTTTCAGCTAACGGCTAACATGGGCTTGCTGGGTGGCTGTGTCTTTCTTGCGATTGCCGGATCCGATAAAACTGTACTTTTAAGTCCATGGGTTAATCGCCTTGAAAGAGCGCTACCGTGGTTGGCAGGCATCCTTTTGTTGGGATTACTGGTGGTGCTTGCCACCTCTGCGGCACAAGCCACAGATATTGCTGAACATGCCATGCAGCCAGGGGCCTGGTTGGTATTTCTACAGAAAACTCAGACGGGACATTTATGGCTGTGGCGTGCAGCCTTTGCACTCATCGTGTTGGGGGTAGCCCTCTACGTTCGAAATTCTCCCCAGGTTCAATGGCGGTATATCTTATGTGCCATAGTCGCTGTGTTTCCGCTTGCTACAGCATCACTTGGGAGTCATTCTGCTGCCGAGGAAATGTCAGTGGCGTCAGTGTTGCCATATACGCTACACATCATTTTGGCGGGTGTCTGGTTCGGGGCACTACCGGCCTTTCTCTTAGTCTTATTCACCAAGCAGCAACAGCAATCATGCGAAGAGGTTGATAAATTCGGTGTCCAGACTCTGAAGCGTTTCTCGGTCATGGCTCTGCCCGTGATGCTGGGTATCGTTGCAACGGGTGTTTTGGTTGCGTATCGCACTGTAGATGAGAGCTATAGCGCATTGGTTGCAAGCGAATATGGCTGGGTTCTCAACCTAAAGCTTGTGTTGCTTGCAGGGGTTCTTATGATTGCTGCACGGGCGCGTTCCACTTGGCTGCCACTGTTAGATCAAAGCTCGGATTTGGCTAAGGTGGGTGGTCAGAAACTGCGCAAGTGGGTGTGTATCGAATTCGTGCTTGCTTCAATGATCGTGCTACTGGCGACTATATTAGCTAATACCTTGCCGGCGAAACATGCCATCATCGAGAACTGGCCCTATCCATTCCGTTTCTCTATTGATGCCACCTGGCAAGATCCAGACGTGGTGACGCGTGCATGGGGTGGAATCGTCTTGTTTGTCCTGGCAGTTTGGGCAGTCGTACTCGGTCAGCTCAAGCAGTGGACGACGCAGCGTCGCGTTGGTGTCCCGTCGGTATTGATGGTCTGCGCATTAGCTGTCGCATTGCCTCCACTTGCCGTCGAGGCTTATCCGGAAACTTATCTCAAGACACCTGTCCCATTTGATTCCATTTCTATTGCCAATGGCTCATATTTTTTTGCCGATAATTGTGTAATCTGCCATGGGCCTCAAGGGAAAGGTGATGGCGTTTTGGCGGATAGTTTTGACACGGAACCAGTGGATTTGCTTACAGAGGCGCACACCGCTAAACATACTGCAGGCGATTTTTTCAACTGGCTAACCAAGGGTATTCCAGATACCGGCATGCCAGGCTTTACCGATAAGCTTGATGAAGAAGAGCGCTGGGATGTGGTCAACTATATTCATGCTATGTCGCGTGGCTATCAGGCGCGCATCATGAGTCCCAACGTTGTCCCTGATCTACCTTCACCGGCTATGGTTCCGCCTGACTTCTCCTATTCTGCGTATGATGGCTCAAGCGGTATCTTACAAGATTTCCGTCAAGAAAAGAGTGTGTTGCTGGTATTATTTTCGTGGCCGGAATCACAAGAACGACTCGATCAGTTACGGTTAGCTTATGATTCGATAAGTGGGGAAAATACGGTGGTACTGGCAGTACCATTAAATGACTTGGATGCAGAGGATTTGGCGGCAATCACGGCGAATACTCCTTTCCCAGTGGTAAAACAGGGTGTACCTGAGATCACGCGTAGCTATGCTTTATTCCGTAGGACACTTAGGCGAGCCGATTTGCTCGGTGAGGGATCAATACCTAATCACATGGAGTTTCTAGTAGACCGTTTCGGTTATTTGCGGGCACGCTGGATTCCTGAAGCAGACGGGGAAGGCTGGGCAAACGCCGATATTTTGATACGACAGGTTGCTCAACTCAAGCGTGAGAAAGAAATTTTGCCACCGCCGGATGATCATGTGCATTAGTACTCCATTAATACAAAGTAGACAGAGCCGCTGATTAATTTTGAGCCAAATAGATAATAAGATAGAATCTTTCTAGGACGCTTCTAAAAATTCAGAGTTCGCCCAAATGCAAGGCGTGGAAAAAATTTTGCAGCGCAGCATATGGTTGATATGACAGCAAGAAATTTTTTCCGCAACACAGCAGTTGGGATGAAATCTGGATTTTTAGAGGTGCCCTCTAATTGAGACGTGAATCACAGGGTATGGCAAGCCATTGCCAAGATTTGCGACGATAAGATGAAGTTTCAGCCATTAGATATTGGCTCATGAATTGATCAGCAATTCCCTATGGACATTGTGCAGAGGTGAAAAGGGCTGGTTACCGTGATTAACAGTTGGTTTTGAGGAAAATGAATATGAATAAAATGATAGTTACTGCTCTGATTAGCGCGGCGATGGTTGTGTCGTTGCCTGTTTGGTCGCACACCGATGAGTATCTTGATACTGTCAAGGCGCCTCATAGTGGGCAACTGCGTATGGCGGGGCCCTATCATCTGGAGCTTGTTGCCAAGGACAATGAACTCGTGCTCTATGTGACAGATCATGCCGACAAAAATATTAATACCGATGGTGGCTTAGGCATGGCGAACGTTCAAGTTGGCAAAGCCGGCACCAATATTTCAGTCGAACTGGAACCTGCGGGTGGCAATACATTCAAGGGTATTGAGGCATTCTCAGTCAAGCCGGAGACAGTAATTGTTGTGTTCATAAAGTTACCGGAACAAAGCGCGCAGACCGCTCGTTTCACTCCACTCAAGTCCTATGCCAGTAGCGAGGAAACTCAGGATGTTCATATACATATGGATGAACACGTGGAGCATCATCACCATCATAATTAGGGTTATGAGATAAGATTTTCAGATTATTAAGTTGATGGGGTACTCGCTATTATCAAATTCAGCGATTCTAGGTAACTAGTACACCGACTACTTTGTATTGACGGGTTCAGCGACCCGGGAAGTGGTTGGCCGCTAGGCACGCTTCGCGGGGAATGGCTAGCCCTTTTCAAGAAGTGTAACACCGCGAACAAGTGCTTCCTGGATCGCCCAAAGGGAACTGTGCAGATGATCCAATACTGTGTTGTGGTCTTTGAAAATGGTTGTTCTATTTAACGAAAATTATCGGGAAATATGACCAAAATGGTTTTTCCGCAGTAGATTACCTTAAGTCCGACAGACTCCTAGACCAAGCCTTTAAATTAACATGGTATACACAAAAAATAACCCGGCGCTTTTTATCATTGGTCTGATGATGTTGGCTATTTGGTATTTTACTGAGAGTGGCTTGTTAGCACCTGTTATCGAACATCTGGCTGCTGGCAAGTCATATCGTTACACATCAGAGCTGATGACTATCCCATTTTATTTCGGTCTTATCGCAACGCTATTCGGTCTTTGGCAATGGCTGGGTACCCATAAAGAAGGAAACTGGGACTACTACGCATCCACTATTGCTGGTGGTATGTTTATTTTATTGATCACCATGCTTGTGCGTTGGTTTATAGCGCCGGAAATTGCTGTCATCAGTATCGGTTTTGGGGAAATAGGCAATACGGGAAAGTATATTCATGAATTGTTGGGATTAAACTATGTCGTGACCGGCATCGTCACCGGCTTAATCATTGTGAATATATTTCAAATCCCAGTGTGGGCAAAAAATGGTGTGCGCTTATCCCGCCTTGGTCTTAAAACAGGTGTTATTCTTCTTGGCGCTTTGTATAGTGCTGCCGAATTAAAGAATCTGGGCGGATTATCCATTATTATGATTGGTTTTTTCGTGCTGGGCTCGGTATGGATGGTGTTGTGGATGGGTGCGAGACGTAATATTTCCAACTCCATGGGTGGTGTTCTTTCCGCAGGTATGGGGGTTTGTGGAGTATCGGCAACGGTCGCTGTTGCGCCTGTGGTGCAAGCGAAACCAGTCGAAATTGCCTATACCATTGGCACCATCTTGCTGTGGGGTGTTGGCTGCATGTTTTTATTTCCCATCATTGGTAATTTGTTAAATATGAGTCACGTTCAATTTGGTGCCTGGGCAGGAACAGGTATTCTGAATTCAGCGCAGGTTGCGGGTGCTGCGCTGGCTTTTCAGCCAGATGGTATTGAGACGCTCATGGTGGCAGAAATTTTTAATATTACGCGTGTGCTGATTTTACCGATTATTGTCTTGTGGCTGGCCATGTGGTACGTGAAACGTGAAGGCGATAACGCTGTGCAAGTTAATGTTGGCCGCGTTGTGATTGAAAAATTTCCAGTTTTTGTATTAGGATTTATTCTGATGTTTGTACTGTCAACAACGGGAATTTTTGCGCCAGCCAATCATTATCAGGGCAAATACTTTGGCAATACCGCTGAACAAGGTTTTAAACAAGAAAACCGTTTGAAACCGAATCAAACAGCCTTGTTACAATCTGAAGCAAGCCAAGTTCAACGTGCGGATTATAATGCGGCGCTGCAACACTTGATAGAAAATGGCAAAATCATGTCAATTGATGATGATACGGCAGTGCGTGGGCTAATTAATGCAAAAATTATGACGCAGGATGCTAACGAGATACTCAAACAAGCACACGCTGCCGTCCGGCATACCGCTCAAAAGATTGAAGCATTCCGTCAATGGATCACCTGGTTATTTGCTTTTGGTTTGGTCGGATTGGGTATGCAGATAACCATTGGTTCCATGAAACAAGCCGGTGGTCAACCCGCTGTCATTGGTGGCATTGTTGGTTTCATTAAAGCAGCGCTTTCATTGGTTGTTGTCATGATGCTGGTGAGTGAAACCGTTTAACCTAGAAAAATTAGTTGAACACATTATGCAAAAAGACAAAACAAAAACATTTGAACGCGGCTCAGCCTTGTCTATCTTTGATAGTGATCGAAAAGAAGATCTAATGGCATTAATTTTGGCACTGATTCTTGCGTTTGTCATTTATGTTATCGATTAACCGCTGAAAAACTACTCCAAATTGTTAGTAGAACATATTTTACTGGCAAGCCATGGCACAGAAGGCGCAATCGCCGCAGAGCGTATGGCTATGTCAATATGTTGCAAAGGCGGCAAAATACACCATCTGATAGTCGTTCCGGAGTTCTGGCAAGGAATGACCGGCGACGACTGGCTCAATAATGGCAGTACACGCGATATATTTCGGCGTTATCTGGAAAATGAACTGGGCCGGGAAGTAGACGAGCACTGCGAACGTATTAATAAAAAAGCGAGTATCGATAGCCTCATTTATAGCAACGAAATTGTTTTGGGTGAACCTGAAAATCTTCTGCTTAATACCAGTGAAAAACAGTCATTTGATTTAATCATCATCGGCTCACCCCGCCCCAAGCACAAAAAAGGATTACGTTCACGCATGCTCACCGAAGATTTAGTGCGTTCACTAACCATTCCTTTATTAATTGTTCCTTACCCGCAGCAAACCCATGACCGATAATCAGGTTGAAACTCCAGAGGCCATAAAGGACGCAGCCTGGGCCACCATTAACACACCACTTACAGTCGATGAGCAAAAACTTTTTTGCCAGGATATTGAACGACTGTTTCGTATCAATCCCATGCTCCATTTCAAACAATGGCGAGTACTGGGAATGCATCGCTATCATTTTTCCGGACAGAATATCAGCCAGGAAGTGCCTTTTGATTTTGATCTCATTGTTAGCGTAAAACAGCTAGCCAATGGGATTCAAATGGATTATTCGCAAGGACTGAAAACCCGCACTACATTGATTATTGAGTCAATCACTCTAGATACTGAATGGCAATCAAAATTAACCATTACAGATTTCTACGACGGGGAGCCAGAACAGTTACGTAAACAACAATTACATCTTGTCGACAAAAGTATTACTATTTGGGCAACATATTTACAGCAATATTTGCGGTCCTGGAAACGCTGGTCTCATTTTGGAGTATGGCGTTGGTATATGCGCGCCGTATGGCAACCCATGAAGCCTGCGGGTCGCCGCATTACTTACATATTGTTGTGTATCACTGGATTTGAAATTGCTTTGATATTGCTTGGCGTGGCAATTTATTATTTGGAATATCGCTAACTCATCGGATAATTCTGCTACATCCCAGGTAAGCCAACCCCCTTAAACCCCTGAGAAACACGATAATACACGCGACGCACGGGCGTGCCATAGCGTTCTATGACGCTGTACTCAATGTCTCCGGGTTGATTGAGCATTTGTTTGATTTGGTCACCTTTACGAATTTTGTCAAGGTTGATGGGTTGCATGCCGACTTGAATAATGGGGCGGTTTGTGGGTTGTTGCGATGGGAGCCAGTAGTCATACATGGCACCGCTATCACCAAACAAGTTGCGCGAACGGATGTCCAGGTTTGATTGTTGGTGGTTATAGAAATACAGGGCGCTGGCAACTGACCATTTGCTCATGCCAACGACGATGGGTTCCTGGCCGGTTTTATTTCTGACATCTTGTGTGATCTGCTCTATTTGTTGCGCGGTTTCACGCCAGAAATAATGTTCGGTAAACAAGTGATAGGGAATGCCGGGTATGCCAAGTACGACATAATGCAGTACAAAGGCATAAGAAAAAATACACGTGACGATAGTTGGCCGCCAGGCTGCTTGTAGATGTTTGGCCATGGTGCTGAGATGGTTCTTCTGGCCGATCATCCAGGCAATGGTTGGTAATACAGCGAGCCATACAGGCCCTGTCCAGTGGAATTTTGGTAAGTCAAATGTGCTGAGTGTTAGAAAGATCAATAATGGTACACCGGTGGATACTTGCACAAATAAGCGACGCCTGTGCTGAAACAGGTTTTCATCCTGACTGTTACGTGATAGTAAGGCGAGAGCAGTGGCCAAAAGGCCAGCAGGTGTCAGCAAGATTGTTATATAAAGTATCAGATTATGTACGGCAAAATCATAACCGTCGTCAAGCAGGCGTGTGGATTGAAAGGCAAATGATGCCCAATCGTTCTGTAGATTCCAGATAATGACCGGTGAAAACAATACACATGCCAGTGTTGCAGCCAAATAGGGGTGAGGGCGTTTTAGCCAGCGACGCGCTGTTGGATCGATAATGACAAATACCAACGCGGCGATACCCAATAAGCCCAGTGTGTATTTAGACAGTAATCCCAAACCAAATGCGAGTCCCATTCCAAACCAGGCTGTGCGTTGGCCTGCAACCAGTGCGCGTTCCATGTAATACAGTGTGGCAGCCCAGGCTGCAACCAATGGTGCGTCGGGGGTCATTAACAGGCCGGAAGCAAAACCCAGCGGTAGAATGGCGAGCAACAGTACTGCACGCATGGCGCTAGATTTGTCATACAGGTTTTGTGCGAGTGCATATAGATAGCCCATACTTACTAAACCACAGAGCAGCGCACCGATACGCACGCCAAATTCATTGTGACCTAGAATGGCTGTGCCTAACCAAATCAACCAGGCGACCATGGGTGGGTGGTCATAAAAACTCAAATCCATATGCTGGGCGTATTGCCAGTAATAGGTTTCATCAGGAATGAGTTGCGCCAGACCGAAATAAACCAGGCGCAGTAGTAAGATAAACAGGACAATACCAATTGCAGCAATTCGCCAGCGTATGTCGGGTGAAGGGAGGTTTTTCTCACCTGGGAAGACATAAAAAGCCGAACCCAGGTAGTTCACCACGGCGGTGGCTACAATGGCTGGGAAAATCGCTAATAACGGTGGAATATGCCAGACATAAACAAGCAAAGCCAGTACGCCGCCACGCAGCAATAAGGCAAAAGCGCCAACAGTTAAGAAACGTCCGAATTGGTGCCACTGCAAATAGCCGGCATGATGCTCGCGGAAAGCCCATTTTGAATTGAGTGAGTAGTTAACCGTTGCCGCGATAAAGAAACTGATGAAGTGGGCCAGGGCAAGGCCGGCCTCCCGGCTGATCATCCACTGAAAAACAAATGCATCAATTACGACACCAAATAAGCCAACCACGGCAAAGCGGCTGGCTGTGTTGAGAGAGACGGTGCCGCCTGCTAACGTCATCAGACGTTGTAAATAAGAGCGTTGGTGAGAGAATGAAAGCTTGGATGTGCCGTGGGTACGGTCACGGAAGCGAATGGGTATTTCTGTGACGCGAAGTTTGCCTTGATTGGCCATCAATAATTCCAGCAAAAATTTGTAGCCTTGTGCATTGCTGGAAATGGTTTTAGCCAATTCGCGGCGGAAAGCAAAAAAGCCGGATGTGGCATCATTTACATCACACAATGGACGCGCCAACCAACTGCCAGCGCGGGATAGTATGCGTCGATGTAATGGCCAATTCTCAGTGCTACCGCCTGAAATATACCGACTGCCAATTGCAACATCATAATCACCATTTATGACGGGTGTGACAACCGCAGATAATCGCTCCGTTGGGTGGCTTAGGTCAGCATCCATAACAACAATGACATTACTGTTTGCTATGGCTACACCTGCCAGTATAGAGGCCGTTAAATCTGGTTTCTCTTGTCTTTCAACAAGATGTATATTGGCGTGATTCTGCCAAGTACGTATTTTCTCCGGTGTGCCATCATTGGAACCATCATCAACAAAAATGACTTCAAAGACGTCTGGGCTGTAATCAAGTTTGAATAGACGGGTTAGGAGTAGATCAATGTTTTCTGATTCGTTCAGCGTTGGTACTACGATTGAAAACTGAGTCATGTAGCGTCGTTACGAAGTTTAATTTGAAATAGTTGCAAAGGCAGTTTAAGCATTATTTCTGTCGTCTTTGATATTTATTGACTGCGCGATTGTGATCTGCCAGATTGGTGGAAAATTGTGATTCACCATTCCCTTTTGCAACAAAATATATGGCTTTTGTTTCAGCAGGATTAAGTGCTGCCTGGATTGAGGATAATCCTGGCATGGCAATCGGTGTGGGGGGTAAGCCGGCACGGGTATAGGTATTGTAGGGTTGATCGGTTTGCAGGTCTTTTCTGCGCAAATTGCCATCAAATTTGTCGCCCATCCCATAAATAATAGTCGGGTCTGTTTGTAGGCGCATGCTTATGCGTAACCGATTGATAAAAACACCGGCTATTTCAGCGCGGTCACTTTCCAGGCCTGTTTCTTTTTCAACAATGGAGGCCAGGATTAAGGCTTCATAAGGTGTTTTTAATGGGAGAGATTCCTGACGTGTAGACCAGGCTGCTTGCAGATGATTCTGCATGGTACGGTAAGCACGCTGTAAGATTTCCACATCGCTGTTATTTCTTACAAAATAGTAAGTGTCGGGGAAAAACAATCCTTCAGCGGCGGTTTCATCTGCGCCGATTAATTGCAAAATCTCTTGTTCACTCAGATCAATGGTGTTGTTTTTAATAGTTGGGTGGTTGTTTAAGACTTCTCTTATCTGAGAAAATGTCCAGCCTTCCAGAAATTTGATTTCATTTTGTTTTACATCACCCTGGATCAGGTATTCCAGTAAGGCAACTTGGGAGAGATTTTCGGTCAGTGTATAGTCACCTGCTTTGATGGCAGACTCATTGCCCATGTATCGTGATAGCAGCACAAATGACCACATGTGGGCCAGGACACCGGCATCAGAGAGTTGTTGACTGACTTGCTTTAGGTTGCTGCCCGGCTTAATGGTAAATTCGTAGGGCGTGGTGGGGAGATGAATATCCGAGTGGACATGAAGATAAAGCCACCCGGAAAATAAGGTGGCTAACAGAAGTATCCAAAAAATGAGGCGTTGTAGCGTACGCATGCGCCAGAGAATGAGTATTTATACTTTACGAAAAACAAGCGTTCCGTTCGTTCCCCCAAAGCCGAAAGAATTGGATAAGGCAACATCGATATCCATATCTCTTGCTGTGTTGGGGATGTAATCAAGATCACATTGTGGGTCTTGGTTAACAAGATTAATTGTAGGCGGCGCAATGCTATGATGTATGGCTAATGCCGAGAAAATCGCTTCCACACCGCCAGCAGCGCCAAGCAGATGACCGGTCATTGATTTTGTGGAACCGACCGCCAGTTTGCTGGCGTGATCACCAAAACAGCGTTTGACAGCAATTGTTTCCGCAATATCACCCAATGGGGTTGATGTGCCATGGGCGTTAACATAGCTGACTTTGGTCGGATTGATTTGTGCATTTTTCAGCGCGTTCGTCATGCAGCGTGCTGCACCTTCACCATCTTCGGAAGGTGCTGTCATATGATATGCATCTGCACTCATGCCAAATCCAGCAAGTTCGGCATAAATTTTAGCGCCGCGACGTTTGGCATGTTCCATTTCTTCTAATACCATTACGCCGGCACCTTCACCCAGTACAAAACCATCACGATCTATATCCCAGGGTCGACTGGCGCCAGCCGGGTCATCATTATTGGTGGATAAGGCTTTGGCAGCAGAAAATCCACCAATCGCAAGTGGTGTGACACAGGATTCTGCGCCACCAGAGACCATAACATCCGCATCGCCATATTCAATCATGCGTGCAGAATATCCAATGCTGTGTGTCGCAGTCGTACAGGCGGTAACAATAGCGATGTTCGGCCCTTTGTATCCATACATAATGGATAAATTACCCGCGATCATATTGATAATTGTACTGGGAATGAAAAATGGTGAGATCTTGCGTGGCCCGCCCTTATGATAGGCTGCGTCAGTATCCTCAATCATTGGGAGGCCACCAATGCCTGAGCCAATATTGACACCAATGCGCTCCACTTCAAGATTGCTGGTGTCTTCAATGCCGGCATCTTTGACAGCTTGCATGGCTGCTGCCATGCCGTAGTGGATGAAGGTATCCATACGACGTGCTTCTTTTACTGAAAGGTATTGTGTGATATCAAAATCATTTACCTCTCCCGCAATTTGCGAAGAAAAAGCCGATGCATCAAAACGGGAAATCCGGGTGATACCAGATTTCCCGGAAACGATATTATTCCATGCGCTAGGCACGGTACTACCAACAGGTGAGACTATTCCCAACCCGGTAATTACAACCCTACGTTTGGACAAGTTAACTCCGATAACAGGTACTAAAAACTAAAAATTAGCTTGAGCTTGCGTTTGCATTGACGTAGTCAATAGCTTCTTGGACAGTATTGATTTTTTCTGCCTGCTCATCAGGAATTTCACATTCAAATTCTTCTTCCAAGGCCATAACTAGCTCAACTGTATCCAGTGAGTCTGCCCCCAGATCATTGACAAATGATGACTCATTCTTGACTTCTGCTTCATTAACGCCAAGTTGCTCAGCTACGATCTTTTTAATACGCTGCTCTATGTTTTCCATCTAGATGCTTCCTTCTCAGGTAAGTAAGAAAAATATTTCTATTTTAACAAATTTTCAATGTCAGCAAAACTTAAACATGACTGAAAATCGCGAATATAATTGTGGAACTATGAATTAGCCCATGGTGCGTTGCATAAAGGGCACTTCTAAAAATACAGATTTCATCCCAACTGCTGTGTTACAGAAAAAAATTATTGTTGTCATATCAAACAAAATTGATAGGATATTAATCATTTTATCTTTAACTAACCAGTTGTTATAAAGTGTTAATCCATATACATCCCGCCGTTAACATGTAGTGTGGTGCCGGTTATATATCCCGCTGCAGATGAAGCAAGAAATGTAACAGCAGCGGCAACTTCTTCAGAGCGTCCTAATCGGCCTAAAGGCACATGTTGAATCAAATTTTGTTGTTGTTCATCACTCAGTGCACGCGTCATATCTGTGTCAATAAAGCCAGGTGCGATACAGTTAACAGTAATATTGCGGCTTCCGACTTCACGCGCTAATGATTTACTGAAACCAAACATGCCTGCTTTTGCCGCAGCGTAATTGGCTTGTCCCGAATTTCCGATTGCGCCAACAACTGAGGAAATATTAATAATACGACCCCAACGGGCCTTCATCATTGGGCGCAGTACAGCACGACTTAAACGAAATACTGATTTTAGATCAGTTTCCATAATTTCGTCCCATTCTTCATCTTTCATACGTACCAATAAGTTATCTCGAGTAACTCCGGCATTATTAACCAAAACTTCAATCTCACCAAATTTATCGCGTATATTTTGTATGACACTGGTAATTTGATCCGCATTGTTTACATTTAAAGCGATGCCGGTTCCTTTAATACCCGCCTTATCCAGATATTGACTGATCGCATCAGCGCCAGTCTGGGTTGTGGCAGTGCCGATTACAATAGCACCATTTTGGCCTAGTTTAAGCGCGATTGCTTGTCCAATGCCGCGACTGGCGCCAGTTACTAATGCTATTTTATTTTCCAAAACCATGTCTCCATAAAAGCGTGCTTTATTTCAAACTGTCCATAGCTTGTTTGATTGCTTCACTATCGGTTAGTGACAGTTGTTGCAAATTGCGATCAATGCGTTTGTTCAGGCCGCTTAATACTTTCCCTGGCCCACATTCTGCGACAGATGTTACATCAGCATGTGCAAAAGCGCGAATAGTTTCTACCCAAAGCACAGGACTGTATAACTGCTTAATTAAAATGTCTTTAATTGAGGCGGCGTCATGATGTGGTTGTGCATCAACATTGTGCAAAATTGGGATGTCTGGGGAGCGCAACGTTGTGTTTTCTAACTGCTGTTGCATTTTTTCAGCAGCCGGACGCATTAATGTGCAATGCGAAGGAATGCTCATAGGTAGCATAACCGCACGTTTTGCCCCTTTCGTTTTGGCTAATTCGATGCCTTGTAATACGGCATTCCGATGACCCGCAATGACAACCTGACCGGGAGAGTTAAAGTTTGCTGGTTCCAGCGATTCGTCAGCAGCATTGTTTGTTACTTCCTGACATATTAATTGTATGCTCTCATCATCCAATCCCAGTATTGCAGCCATGCCGCCGACACCTTCGGGTACAGCTTCCTGCATAACTTGTGCACGGAAACGAACTAAAGATAATGCATCAGAAAAAGTAAGTGCGCCTGAAGCCACCAAAGCGGTGTATTCGCCAAGGCTGTGTCCTGCAAAGTAGCATGGTTTGCTGCCGCCACAACGGGTCCATGCACGATAAACTGCAACACCAGCCATTAGCATGAGTGGCTGGGTATTGATGGTAAGATTTAGATCATCCGCCGGTCCATCATTAACCATAGCCCAGAAATCCTGCTTGAGGATATCAGATGCTTCTGTGAAAGTTTCGTGTACGATGGGCAGGTCTGCATAACCATTCATCATGCCGACTGATTGTGATCCTTGACCTGGAAATACAAATGCAAATTTCATAACTTACCAGCGGAGTAATACCGCTCCCCAAGTGAATCCACCGCCAACACCTTCCAGCAGTACCAGTTGATCAGATTGAACACGTCCATCGCGCACCGCCATATCAAGTGCCAGGGGAATGGATGCGGCAGAGGTGTTGCCATGTTTGTCAACAGCAGTAACAACTTTGTCCATGGGTATGCCAAGTTTTCTTGCGGTTGATTTAATGATGCGGATATTTGCCTGATGAGGAATTAACCAGTCAATGTCAGAAGTCTGTAAGTTATTCTCAGCAATCGCTTCATGCACGACATCCTCCAGAACTTTTACTGCAAATTTGAAGACAGTGTTGCCTTCCATGCAGATAAACGGTGAGCCTTGAATTTCTCCACCGCCAATGCTGCCGGGTACGGACAGTACCTTGTTGTAACTGCCGCTGGCATGTAGATGGGTAGACAAAATGCCGGGTTGTTCGCTCTGGCTGAGCACGACTGCGCCAGCGCCATCGCCAAATAATACGCAGGTGCTGCGATCATTCCAATCAAGAATTTTTGAATATATTTCGCTGCCAACAACCAGTGCATTGTGACATTTACCCGAACTGACAAACATATCAGCGGTAGCAAGTGCGTACACGAAACCACTGCATACTGCTTGCACATCAAATGCAGGGCAATTATCGATACCTAGTTTTTCTTGCAAAATACAAGCGGTACTTGGGAAAATCATGTCTGGTGTCGTGGTGGCGACGATAATGAGATCAATATCTTTTTTGGTCACACCAGCCGCTTGCATTGCATTTTGGCAGGCATGTAACGCCAAATCACTGGCTACTTGGTCTTCATGGGCAATATGCCGTTGTGTGATGCCTGTTCTGCTGCGGATCCATTCATCACTTGTGTCGACCATTTTTTCCAGGTCATGATTAGTGAGGATTTTTTCTGGTAAATAGCCGCCTGTTCCGGTTATTTTTGAATACATTATTTTGTGTTCTCTTTGAGAGAGAGTTTGGGATGATGCGATAATTCGGCTACTTGTTCGCTAATACGGCGTAGCATCCCTCCTCGCACTTCATTAACTGCGCGGTTAATGGCAGAACAAAATGCATAATTGTCAGCCGAACCATGGCTTTTAACCACAATGCCACGCAAACCCAGTAAGCTGGCGCCATTGTATTGGCGGTGGTCGACTCTACGTTTGAAAGCCTTAATAACCGGTGTCGCGATCATTCCAGCAAATTTTGTTAAAAAATTTCTCGTGAATTCCTCGCGCAGGTAGGTAGCCAGCATTTGCGCCAAACCCTCTGAAGTTTTTAAAGTTACATTGCCTACGAAGCCGTCACATACAACGATGTCAGTAGTCCCTTTGTAAATATCATTACCCTCAATATTACCGTAAAAATTAAGTCCGCTGTCATGAAGTAATTCAGATGCCCGTTTTACGATCTCATTGCCTTTAATCGCTTCCTCACCGATATTAAGTAAGCCAACACTTGGCGCGGTTTTATTTTCAATGGAAGAAACCAGTGAAGCACCCATCAGGGCGAATTGAAGCAGATGTTCCGGCGTGCAATCAATGTTGGCGCCTAAATCCAGAATATAGGTATGGCCTTTCAGTGTAGGTAGGGCGGCTGCGAGTGCGGGGCGGTCAATACCAGGGATTGTTTTCAGTACGAATCGGGAAGTGGCTAATAATGCGCCAGTATTGCCTGCGCTGACACAAGCTTGTGCCTCGCCATTTTTAACCAGGTTGATAGCAACGCGCATGGAGGAATCTTTTTTGCCACGCAGTGCCAGTGCCGGCGGTTCATCCATGCCCACAACTTGAGTTGCAGCATGCAATCGTAAGCGTGGGCCTAGTTTAACTTTTAAGACATCAAGCTCTGCCTGGATGGCATCGGGAATGCCGACTAGAATAATATCGGCTTCGGGGTCGCGACTAAGATAATCAACAGCTGAAGGAACTGTAACATGCGGGCCATGATCGCCGCCCATACAGTCTATTGCTACAGTAATGTCCAATTTTGGTGCTCTTATGACGGGAGGGGACTAAACGTTCGATATGACTAGTAGCAGTAGATAGTATAATTAATCGTTTTTGGTTTGAACAATTTTCTTGCCACGATAGTAACCGTTGGGGCTGATATGGTGACGTAAATGTACTTCCCCTGTGCTGGGCTCAACTGCCAATGGTGGATTGGTCAGAAAGTCATGCGCGCGACGCATGCCACGTCTTGATGGAGACTTTTTGTTTTGTTGGACGGCCATTATAACTCCTTAAATTCAATGCATTTTCTTAATTGCTGCTAGTGCGGCAAATGGGTTTTCCTTATTTGCTGCGGTATTGTTTTCTTGTGCTTCTGGCTTGTTTATCTCGCATTCCCCTTCCGGGTGGCGCGATGAAATTGACAAACTCAAAATTATTTCATCTTCAATTAGATTCAAGACATCCAGATCAGATGTTGCTAAAATAGCATCAACTGATTCATCTTTATCTGCTTGGCTAAGTTCAGATTCATTTTTAGCCACTAACAGAGCTGTCCTAAGATCTAATGTATGCCTTAATCGACCAAGACAACGTTGGCAACAAAGATAAATTTCACCCTCAACTCTTATGGTTAGATTTGGTTTGCCGCGTGCATCATGTTTTCCGCTGATTTGATAACTTAACGTACCAGTGGAGCCAGTGTCTTCAAATAGAAAATCCTGTAAACGTAAAAGCCCGGCGAGCGGGATTTTACCATGATGCGTTCTTGCATTATATACAAAATCTAAAGAATCTATCACAAATCGTACAGACATAAGGCGTGCATGGTATATTTTTTACCTTTATATGTCAAAAAAACCAAAGGAAATTTTGAAGATAAAAAATATTGAGTTAAAGCAAAAATTAATCTTGGGATCAAGCTCTATTTATCGGCAGCAGTTACTCCAACGATTACAAATTCCATTTGAAATGGTGAGTCCTGACATAGATGAGACTCCCTTATCTAATGAGAAACCTGAAACCACCGCCATGCGTTTGGCAGAAGCCAAAGCGCGTGAGGTTGCCAGGACTCATTCGCAAGCACTTATTATCGGGTCTGATCAAGTTGCAGTGTTGGGTGATGTGCAGCTTGGCAAACCACTTAATCATGAAAATGCAGTGAAACAATTACAGTTGGTGCGTGGTCAAAGTGTCATTTTTTATACCGCGTTAAGTCTTTTAAATAGTTATACCGATAAGTTACAAACGCGCGTGGTTCCATGTGGCATTAAATTCCGTCAGTTCAGTGATCAGCAAATTGAAAATTATCTGACCAAAGAAAAGCCTTATCATTGTGCTGGTAGCGCAAAATCTGAAGGCTTGGGCATAATATTGATTGAACGGATGTCGGGTGATGATCCAAATGCATTAATTGGGTTGCCGCTAATTGCATTGGTGGAAATGTTAGCTTGTGAGGGTATTGAGATTGTATAAGTTGGCAACAAAGTATTTTCTGCAGATGGGGATACTTATTCTGATATTGGGCTTGATTTCAACGGCTTTTGCTGAAAGTGATATGTCCGCTATTGTTCCTGAAGAAAAGCATGTGGATGTTGCATTGATACTGTCTGCTGAGAAAAAGGAGCTGACATTACGCGAAGCCATACAACTGGCATTGCAACGAAACCCGGAATTAGCCGCATTCGAAAAAGAAATACATGCTTTGGGCGGCATAACCTTGCAAGCAGGACTCGTGCCAAACCCTGTTTTACAGTTTGATCAGGAAGATGTCAGTTCTCGAGCAGATGGCCCCGGCGCCCGGTTTTCGTCAATTCGAATTAGCCAGTTAATAGAGCTGGGCGGCAAGCGATCTGCACGCACACATGCGGCATCTCTTGGGCAGGAACGGGCTGAGCAGGATTATGCTATAAGACGATTGGATTTAATCGCTCAGGTGGCCAATATGTTTACCAATGTGTTGGCTGGTCAGGCGCGTTTGCAGCTTGCCCTGGCGGGCCAGGAATTAGCGCAAAAAGTGGTGGATGCAGCCACTAAACGTGTGCAAGCGGGTAAGGCGCCGCCTATTGAGGAAACCAGGGCTAAAGTGGTGTTGGCAACCGCCAATATAGAACTCAATCAGTCGCAACGTGACTTGGCCGCTGTACGTAAACAATTGGTTTTGTTGTGGGGTGATCAGACGCCAAAGTTTGAGCGTGTGTTGGGTGATCTTGAGTCATTTGTTGTGATCCCTGAGTTTAATGTGCTGGATGACCGTATACGTGCTAATCCATTGGCGCTCAGTAGTCTCAGGAATTTGGAACAACGCAAAGCTTTGTTGACGTTGGAGAAAGCACGTCGAATTCCAGATGTGACATTCAATGCCGGTGTCAGACGATATGGCGGGGCGCACGATACAACGGCTCTGGTCGGCCTCTCTATTCCGCTGCCATTGTTTAATCGCAACCAGGGTAATCTTTTGGCAGCGCATCAGCGTGTTGATCAGGCTATGGATCAATGGACTGCTACTGATTTGCAATTGAGAACATTGCTGGTGCAGGCCTATGAAGCCTTATTAGCTGCCGATAATGAGATTACAATGTTGCGTGATGAAATCTTACCTGGCGCCAAGCAAGCGTTTACTATGGCAAATCGAGGTTATGAATTGGGAAGATTCAGTTTTCTGGAATTGCTGGATGCGCAGCGGGCTTTGTTCCAGAACCAGACGCTATATTTAAATGCACTATCAAACTATCAACGTTTGGTTAACGAAATTGAACGGTTGATTGCGGCACCTATTGAAAATGCGGTTAATTAGTAGGTGTTTCCCAAATGGATTTAAGGAGTGAAATGTGAGTGAGACCAATCTGAAGCCAATTATTATTACGGTTGTCATTGGTTTGATACTGGGTGGTTTGATTCTTGGCTGGGATGAACCTGGTTCATATGATGCGGATAGCAGTGAAGTGTCGAATGCGCTCGGTGATGCGGACGAAGATGAATTGGAAACCGGCCCTAAAGGCGGAAAAATATTTACAACGGATGATTTTAGTGTGGAAGTGACTATTTTTGAAGAAGGGGTAGAGCCACAATTTCGCGTGTATGTTTACGATAAAGACAAGCCTTTACCGCCTGCTGAGGTCAAAATGGCGATTACATTATCGCGTTTAGGCGCGCCAGCGCAGTTATTTGGTTTTCAAGCACAAGGTGGTTATTTATTGGGTGATCATGTTGTCGAAGAGCCTCATTCTTTTGACGTGGCAATCGCTGCTGAGTGGCAGGACAGGACCTACCATTGGGGGTACAGCCAGGTTGAGGCGCGTATAGAAATGTCTGATGAAGCATTGCAGAGCACTGGCATTGAAATAAAAACCGCTGGCCCGGCCATTATTAAACCAACACTTCAGATGCCGGGTGTTATTGCATTTAACCATCATAATGTGGTGCGTGTCGTGCCGCGTGCACCTGGTATTGTGATCGAAGTTGAGCGACATTTGGGTCAGCAGGTCGAGCAAGGTGAAATATTGGCTGTGATTGAGAGCCAAATATTGGCTGATATGAGAAGTCAGTTTCTTGCCGCTCAAAAACGTTTGGTGCTGGCAGGTACTACGTATGCGCGGGAAAAAAAACTCTGGGAAGAAAAAATTACCGCTAAACAGGATTATCTTGTGGCGCAACAGTTATTAAGTGAAGCGGAAATAACATTGGACCTTGCTGCGGCGAAATTACGCTCATTTGGTGAAGATCCACAATCAGTCGGGCAAATTAAGAATATTACGTGCTATGAAGTGCGTGCACCGATTTCTGGGCTTGTTATCACTAAAGCCATTGCCAGAGGGCAGGTTATTAAAGAAGACAGTGAGATTTTTACGCTGGCAGATGTTTCAGATATGTATGCCAATTTAACGATTTATCCAAAGGATTTGAGCGTTATAAAGATTGGACAGAAAGCAACTATAAATGCTGCTGCATCAGATCTTGAGGGTGAAGGGGTGGTGTCCTATATCAGCGCACTGATTGATGAACAAACACGTACCGCAAAAGCACGCGTTACACTTGATAATGAAGACGGGCATTGGCGAGCCGGAATGTTTATAAATGTCGCGTTGATCACTGAAGAAATAGAGGTGCCTGTTGCCGTTTCGGTTGATGCACTGCAAACATTATATGACTGGTCGGTGGTATTTGGGCGCTATGGTGAATATTTTGAGGCGCGGCCATTGGAGCTTGGTCGTAGTGATGGGAGCATGGTCGAGGTGCTGGATGGGTTGTCGGCTGAGGAGCAATACGCGGCAGGTAATAGTTTTGCCATCAAGGCCGAGCTGGGCAAGGCAGGTGCATCACATGATCATTAAGATGTGGCGAGTTCATAAATGATTGCCGAAATAAATCAAACATTCACCCAGGAGCCAAGTCATGTTTGAGCGAATTATACAGATGGCTATAAATTATCGTGGTCTTGTCCTGGTGGCGGTGTTTGCAATGGCAGCATTAGGAGTTTACAGCTATCAGAATCTTCCTATTGACGCTGTACCAGACATAACCAATGTGCAGGTACAAATCAATACTACGGCGCCTGGGTTTTCGCCACTAGAATCTGAACAGAGGATAACTTTTCCAATTGAAATAATTATGGCCGGTCTTCCCAATCTTGATTATACCCGATCACTCTCTCGTTATGGTTTGTCGCAGGTTACAGTTGTTTTCAAGGATGGTACTGACATTTATTTTGCTCGTCAGCTGGTTAGCCAGCGTATTCAAGAAGCAAAAGGTCGTTTGCCCGTTGGCATAGAACCCAAAATGGGACCGATCTCTACGGGTCTGGGCGAAATTTTTATGTGGACGGTTGATGCGGTAGATGGCGTCAAGAAACCGGATGGCACAGCTTTTAATCCAACCGATTTACGTGAAATCCAAGACTGGATCATTAGGCCGCAGCTGCTTACTGTAAAAGGTGTTACAGAGGTAAATTCGGTCGGAGGGTATGTTAAGCAATTTCATGTGACACCTTATCCCGAGAAACTGATTGCGTTTGGTTTGACGCTGCAAGATGTTACCACTGCTTTGGAGCGTAATAATCTCAACGTGGGTGCCGGTTATATCGAAAAAAGTGGCGAACAGTATCTGGTCCGTTTGCCTGGGCAAATCGTTAACCTGGATGAAATTGGGAATGTCTTTCTTGGTTCGCGGCAGGGTGTGCCCATACGCATTAAAGATGTGGCAGACATACTGATAGGTAAGGAGTTGCGTACCGGCGCCGCGACACAAAACGGCAAGGAAGTGGTATTGGGTACCGCGCATATGCTGATGGGAGCAAACAGTCGCACTGTTTCGCAGGCCGCGGCTGAAAAACTGGCGGAGATTAATCGCAGCCTGCCTGAAGGTGTCATTGCAACCCCTGTCTATAATCGTACCACCCTGGTAGACAAAACTATTCGCACTGTCGTTAATAACTTAACGGAGGGCGCGCTCCTGGTAATTGTGGTGCTATTCTTGGCGCTCGGTAATCTACGTGCGGCACTAATCACTGCGCTTGTTATTCCGTTGTCGATGCTTTTCACTTTCAGCGGCATGGTGTCTAACCAGGTTAGTGCTAACCTGCTAAGTCTGGGAGCGCTCGATTTCGGTATCATCGTCGATGGTGCTGTCATCATTGTCGAAAACTGTATTCGGCGTTTGTCTCATGAGCAGGGACGGTTGGGCCGGGAATTAACCCGTAACGAGCGCTTTGCAGTGGTCTTTGAAGCATCCAAGGAAGTGCGACGACCGTTGCTCTTTGGACAGCTTATTATCATGGTGGTCTATGTGCCCGTCTTTGCGTTGTCTGGAGTGGAAGCGAAAATGTTCCATCCCATGGCTTTCACGGTCTTGTTCGCGTTGCTGGGGGCGCTCATTCTTTCCGTGACATTTGTTCCAGCGGCGGTCGCTCTTTTTCTCTCTGGTAAAGTGACAGAAAAAGAGGGTGGAGCGTTGGTATGGGTAAAGCGCGTCTATTCATTAGCGTTGGATGTTGCAATGCGAAATAAGGGATTGACTGTCACGCTTGCTGTGGTCATTGTGGTGCTGTCAGGTTTGCTGTTAACACGCATGGGTAGCGAATTTGTGCCTAGTCTTGATGAGGAGGATATTGCGCTTCATGCAATTCGTATTCCGGGCACCAGCCTGAGTACTGCTATTGAGATGCAAAATGAGCTGGAGAAAACCCTGAAAGCCTTTCCCGAAGTAAAACGGGTTTTTGCTAAGATCGGAACCGCTGAGATTGCTACTGATCCGATGCCGCCGAGCGTTGCCGACATATTCATCATTCTCAAACCTAAGTCGGAATGGCCGGAGTCGCGTGGTAGCAAGGAAGAACTGATAGCCGCAATGGAACAGGCAGTATGGAAGGTGCCGGGCAACAACTATGAGTTTACCCAGCCGATACAGATGCGTTTTAATGAGTTGATATCGGGTGTTCGGGCGGATGTTGCGGTAAAGATATTTGGCGACAACATGGATACCCTGTTCGAAGTAGGTGAGCAGATTGAAGCAATTCTTCAAACCGTCCCCGGTGCGGCGGATGTAAGAGTAGAACAGATTACTGGCCTGCCTGTGCTTTCCATTCAAATGAATCGTGCCAAGATGGCGCGTTACGGTTTGAACGTAGCTGATGTGCAGGATGCTGTTACCATTTCCGTCGGTGGAAGGAGCACAGGTATTATTTATGAGGGTGACCGCCGTTTTGAATTGCAGGTGCGGCTGCCGGAGCAGGTGCGCGGCGATATCGAAGAGCTGAAACGTTTACCGATTGCTCTCCCTGCTCAGAATATTGGTGGAGACGCAAACGCAAACGCTCTTCAGCCTGGTTTGCCTGTTTACGTTGCCTTAGGTGAAGTGGCCGAGTTTGAAATCGTTCAGGGTCCCAATCAGATAAGCCGCGAAAACAGCAAGCGCCGAGTGGTGGTCACCGCAAACGTACGTGGTCGGGATATGGGTTCGTTCGTCAGTGATGCGGAAGAACTTATTGCAGAGAGAGTACGAATTCCCCCCGGATACTGGACGACATGGGGAGGTCAATTCGAACAGATGATTTCCGCTAAACAGCGCCTTTTGATAGTGATTCCACTTGCTTTGGGTATGGTCTTTCTTTTGATGTACACCATGCTTGGAAATTTTCGCGATAGCATGCTGGTGTTTACTGCGGTTCCGCTAGCTGTTACTGGTGGGATTTTGGCCCTGTGGTTACGCGATATTCCCTTATCTGTTTCCGCCGGGGTGGGTTTCGTTGCCATGTCTGGGGTGGCCGTATTGGATGGTCTGGTGTTGATACAGTTTATTCGTAATCTGCGAGAACAGGGTATGAGTTTGAGCGATGCCGTTCGAGCTGGATCTCTCCTTAGATTGCGTCCGGTTCTGATAACAACATGGGTGGAAACTCTCGGCTTTTTGCCAATGGCGCTTAGCACCAGTACCGGTGCTGAGGTGCAGCGCACACTGGCAACAGTAATGGTCGGCAGCACTCTTTCTCAATCGCTGTTAACACTGCTGGTTTTGCCAGTGCTGTATCAGCTAGTTCATAGTCGAGATGTTTCTGCTGCAGACACGAATGCAGACAAAATTACATTAAAATGAGCTGTGATCAGGAATGTGTACGGATGTTGCGGTAAAAGTATTAAGCAATAATATGGATACGTTGCTGTCTGCGGGTGAGCAGATTACTGGGTTGTCGATACTTGCCATGCAAATGGATCGGACAAATGGTGCTGGGGTTGCGTGATATTCCGTTATCAATTTCGGCGGCAGTTGGCTCTATTGCGCTATCCGGCATAGCGGTGTTAAATGGTTTGGTCTTGCTAACATTCATTAGAAATTTGCGGGAGCAAGGCTATACGTTGGATAATGCAATACAAACAGGAGCGCTAACAAGGTTGCGCCCGGTTTTAATGACTGCTTTGACCGATGCAATTGGTTTTGTGCCGATGGCACTAGCGCTTAGTATTGGTGCAGAAGTACAGCGACCATTGGCAACGGTCGTAATTGGGGGTATTCTATCGTCAACAGCATTAACTTTGTTAGTGTTGCCTGTATTATATCAAATTGCACATAGAGGGAATTCGGCTAAAGCAGAGTAGAGAGCGTTGGCGCTTATTGGGTTTCGGGTGCAAATGTTTTCATTAACTAATACTTTAGTCCAATAGATTTTTTGTTGAGAAGGATATTTAATGTTTGGCTATATCACCGTTAACTATTGATAAATATGAAACTATATTGAATCAATGGATTAATGAGTATAAATATGAAGAAAGAATCATTCCAACTACTGTTATCTGAGCTTGAGAAACTAACTTTTACCAGAGACAAGCGTTAGTGGAAAAACTGCAAACATTAGATCAATTGCAAGAAGTAATTGATCTAATAGAAAAGTAACTATTCAGCGTATTTTCTTCCAATCCTTCTACAAGATAAAATCAGGCAACTTGCCATCGAAGAGCAAGGAAAGTGCCTTGGAGGCAGAAATATCATTTTTTCTGCAGGTTGACAGATAACTGCGCACACGGCAAAAG
>JAJFJK010000211.1 GCA_021774075.1 Nitrosomonas sp.
TGATGCAGGAGGACGGGGACGGCATTTCAAGTCTAGCGAACTAGAATCCCAGCCGCTGACCCCTTGAGCCACATCCCCGTCCGATTTCTATATTAACCTATGGTTTTATGGCGTGTCATCCTGCAAAATACGATGGTAGACGCCTGTTAATGTGGTCAGAGCTTGGCTGTGCCGAGCTTGATTGTGATCGCAATGGTATACCAGACTATGAGGAAAAAAATCAATGCAAATAGATGTGGAGCTTGCACTAGTAAATGCAACAGTAAGCGAATTGAAATATTTTCAAGACAATCTACCAGGGGGATTCTATGTAGAAGATAAATCTGATAGGAACTGGGGGCTTGTCATTCGTACCACTCAAAAATTGCCTGAAGATTTTACTGCTGCTATTGATGATTTTCTGGGGGCAATCAGCTCATTGGTCGAGTTGATTAATAACTATGATCGTGTATTAAGAGTTGGCATTTTTTATGAAACAGCAACTTGCACTATACAACTTAATTCCTACAATCAGTTGCTTAAATTTAGAATGCCTATAGAAATATCAGTTTATCCATCTACAGATGAGGAACAAATCTGAAAAGATAAGTTGAACAATGTCAAGCGTATTGGTCAACCCCCATTCAGGGTTTGGCCTATTTGACACAAGCTTGACTGAATTAGCCAGAGAAGCTTTAAATATTAATGGTACTGTTAATCAGTGTTCAGCTGCATATTCAGGTGGTCGATATGCTGGTTATGGATTCGGAACCGGTTTCGGTGGAGCAGTAATAGCTCGCACTTTAGGCTGGACAATTAACTTTAATCGATACAAAAATGCAGGTGGAGGTGGTATTAACGTCCTTAAAGATGGGCAGCGAAAATTTGGTGCTGATTGGCATAAATTTAAACATAAAGGCAATATGCTAAATAGGCCACATTATCATCGCGGCTCAACCAAAAGCCAACTGAAAAAGCATAGACCATGGCAGGGAGGGTTTTAACATGTCGATTAAACCAGAGTTTCCATTGAGGGCTTTTGATTCTGAAGATAACAATGAAGAACTATTTGCTAATGAAGAAGAGTTGGTCTGCACGTTAGAATGGTTCGACAGTACTGATGCAGATGAAACCATTCAAGTTACGGATAGTAAAGGCAGACCCGTTCGACTAAAGATTAAGCAACTACAAATAATAATTTGTGAAATAGAAACTTAAATACAAATAAAGTATCTGCTACATATTAAATCAATTTCTTTAGAATGAGCCTGAAACTGGCAGATATCTATCTAGTGACCCGATTGGACTGGCAGGTGGACTCAATACTTATGGGTATGCGGAGAAAAGGGGTCGTAGCCGTTTTCTTCGTCATATTTAACTCTGAAGCCCGGTAGGGTGCAATAATCGAAGTGCATTGCACCGGATTTTGTTGATAGCATTTTGATGGTATTCTTCTGGTTATACAGTAAACGCCCTGTTTGTTAGTGATATTTGATGTACCATAACTCAATAACTTACATAAACTCTTGATATGTTTATGGTGTTGTATATAATACCAACAAATGAGGCCGGTAAATATAGTCTTAGACACAAATATCTTGATTTCAGCACTTCGTTCTGGAAAAGGTGCGTCTTTTAAGTTATTGACTTTGATTGATAAGGGTAGCTTCAAACAAAATATTTCAGTGCCTTTGTTTTTAGAGTATGAGGCAGTTGCTTTGCGTGAAAGCTTGAGTCTTCCGCTAAGTAAGGCTGATATTTTAGATGTTCTCAATTACATTGCTCAAGTATCAAACAAAAGAGAAATTTTCTTCTTATGGCGCCCATTTTTAAAGGATGTAAAAGATGATTTAGTCCTGGAAGTGGCTGTTGAGTCGCAAAGTAAAGTAATCGTGACGTACAACAAGAAGGATTTTTCTGAAGTTCACAAATTCGGTATTGAGATTCTTACACCAAAGGAATTTTTGGAAAAAAGAGGTTTATTAAAATGAGTATTTTAAGCTTAAGGTTGCCGGATTCTCTCCATGATCAAATAAAAAAATTGGCTGCAGAAGATGGGATTTCAATTAATCAATTTGTTGTATCTGCAGTTGCTGAGAAGACGTCGGCATTTTTAACGGCAAGCTATCTAGAAGAACGTGGTGAAATGTCGTCAAAATCGAAATTCAAGCGTGCTTTATTAAAAGTCGCTAAAAATGAACCTGAAGACTTTGATAAATTATAGGGCGCTTCTAACGGAGAAAAAGAACGAGAAAAGGGGACGTCGCCGTTTTCTCCCTGAAGTGGGTGTAACACAATGATTCAAAAATTGAAATTTTAGAAATGCGCCATAACTTAATGTATGCTTCGACCAAATGTTCCTTGGATGCTGCGAGCATTATCCCCTCCGATGAGATTGATAGCTCTTATTTGCTCTTGAGAAGCCTCTAAATATATTTAAATACAAACCATTGGACAGTTTCAGTATACGGAGGCGTTGTTAAAGATCCACTGTAATGATAAAAGTTTTCTATATCGCGCTGTTCTAGGCCAGAAAATAAGTCTCGCAATTTTATTGCGCCTGGTTTTAATGGTGTTATGGTGTCACTAGTATGTGGAATCAGATTTAAGAAATCATCAATAAACTGACTTGCTTCTCCCATTTTAAATAAAAATGCAACCACTAGATAACGAGGTATGTCGTTTTTATCCTTGGAGGGTTTTCTTGCAACAACGTGCATCTCCATTGGGAAGGTCATGCCATCAATAAGGTGCTCGGACGGCGTATGAAAATGTATTTGTTTGAAGTTATAAGTTAACCCATGATATGAAATAATACTACCTTCAGAAAAATTTAATTGCACCATATCCCCTAGATTACTAACAGCTTCTATCTCATCCTGAAAATGCAAGGTAACCTCATGATTTCCTGTTTCTTCTTCTTTAGAGGAAAGGATGTTGATGGGAGATTGTAATAAGCCATGCTCTAGACCAGGTAGGGTATACAACTTGTTTCGCTTGTCTGATATCAATTTATGCGTGGTGCAAGCTGGCAGTATTAAAGACAAACATAAAACGAGATGAATTAATTTTTTTTGAGATAACATAAGTTTCGTCATGCCTTCCAGAATAGCAACAGTTGATTTGTTATTTAGGCTTTGGGTGCAAATTTAATTTTCATAAAAACCCCTAAAAACAAATAGACATAATACGTTCAAGCTAAAATATAACGCACTGGTGTAATATCCAGTAAATCGATTACCAGACTGTCATTTCGATTGATTCCTCTCCAAAATCCTGCATGCGGCCAAGTGTGATGGACTCGATCCGAGGAACGGGGATGGATGCTACATTATCTGCATTTTGTTGCGGGTTGGGATAAAGTTGTACATCTACAGGTTGGTCACGGTCTGGTTTGGCCAGGATCGCGGCATGTTCAGCGGATAGGAATCCCACAACAGCGAATATGCCACTTGGGCGCTTGTGCACTTCCTGAGTTACTGCGCCACCGGGGGTGGAACTCCAATTGTCAGTGTTAAGATCCATGCGGCCAATGATCCATGGAACAGTAAAGCCGTAGATTCCGTTGGGCAGATCTTGTACTACTTTTTCCTCTTCATTCGATGATATCGCCCGTAACCGATAGGCTTGCCGAATAATGTCGGTGGTACGTTCACCCGCAATGACATCAATTCGGTAGGCAGCAGTTGCTCGAAGTGTTTTGTCTGCACGTTTGCCTGAATTCGGAATGGATAGCGGTGTGTTGCCGTCGCCAGAAATAATAATGTCGTCGCCTGAACCGCCATCGAGAATATTTCCCCCGACCATTTGGCCATCGGATTCCTGAAGTTTTGGCATCGGGCGATTGAATGCTGCACCTCCATCACTCGTAATCACGATATCATCGCCAGAGCCGCCAGAGATCATGTCGCCATAAATTGTCTGATTAGTTTTGTTGCCTTCTCCCCATTTCAGAAAAACGAAAGCGCTCATTGATACCACGAATACAATGATGAATGCCCAGAAAGCCCGACCAACAATGTGTAATGCTAAGTGGTAGAACTGTTCTCGAGTCAGCTTTTCCTTGAATAGGTTGTAGATGTATTCCAAGCCACGTTTGTCTTTTACTGACCTGCGGAATATAGCCAGAAACACCACAGCAAGAAAGGCAACGAGTGTCAGTGGGCCGCTAACGAATTGGATTGCGTTAAGGAATGCTTGCATTCTCATTTACCTCCTAGCCTGAATATTGTACGAGTTGGTGGAATTTAAACGCCGAACTGTTTTGAATTAAGCGTGCTCGCGACCGGAGACGCAGTTATTCTGCGGCGTAGAGAGCATGTACGTTCAATTTAAAACAGGGCAAGTTAAAAACCATCAAGTGAGCCTTAAGTACAAACTGTATTTTCTCAAAAACCACCAAAAACCAATAGACATAACGATTACAGGCCAAAATCTAACGCACTGGTGCAATATTCAGGCTAATTACACTTGGCGATATAAACTATACGCACTACTATTTACTCAATAATAACACCGGCATGTCATATAATCTTCTGTCAGGACGCAATTACGCTTGATTGCTAGTGCTCCGATTACTTGATTTTGACGGGTTCAGAGTTGTCCGGATGATCCAAGACAAGGCGTGGTCTGCAGGGAATGGTCAACCATTTTCAAAGACCGCAACACCGTATTGGGTCATCTGGGCAGCTCCCTTCGGGCGACCCGGGAAGCCACTTGCCCGCGGTGTTACGCCTCTTGAAAAGGGCCTAGCCATGCCCTGCGGGACGTGCCTAGCGGTTAGCCACTTCCCGGGTCGCTGAACCCGTCAATATCAAGTAGTCGGAGCACTCGACCTCAGGAGAATAAAACGATGCGGTTAAGATTCTGGATATTAGGTGTTTCTTCTATTTTTGTTTTGTTGCTGGCTGCTATTTTTCCACCGACTGCTCAACCGGTTGCCTATCATCAGTTTGCCGATCAAAAGTCATTTCTTGATATTCCAAATTTCCTTAATGTTGTTTCTAATTTAGCTATTTTCTTCAGCGGTATGGTGGGTTTGCTGTTTGTTTTGCGTTGCTATCAATCGCCAATGCAGCACAGTTTTATTCAAAAAGCAGAGTGTTGGCCCTATTTGGTTATATTTCTGAGTGTTGTGATGACCGGTTTTGGCTCAGCTTTTTATCATTGGGTACCAGACAATGCAAGTTTGCTATGGGATCGATTGCCGATAGCGGTGGGTGTGACGGCATTGCTTGCAGCGGTATTGGTCGAGCGGGTTAGTGCAAGAATGGTTTTGTTGGTATTGCCATGTTTGGTTGTTTTGGGCGTAGCCAGTGTGTTGTATTGGTACTGGACGGAACAACGGGGTGCTGGAAATTTAAATTATTATATTGTTGTGCAGTTCTATTCGTTACTGTTGATTGTCTTGCTGAGCGCGTTTTTTCCATCAAATTACACGCGGGGTGGTGATATGTATAAAGTAATAGGTTTATATGCTATCGCCAAAGTGGCTGAAACATTTGATCGCGAGATATATGATTTAGGTCAGGTGGTTAGTGGTCATACCACCAAGCATTTGCTGGCAGCGGTGGCTATTTTCTTGATCGTACGTATGTTGCAGAAAAGGACGCTTATGCCAAAAACTTAATCCAGTAATGCAAAGCTCATGTGGCCCGAAGAAATCGGAGTACATGAGCTTTGTTGCTGGATTATTTCGATCTTGCGTGGTTACTATAGCCGGAGCTGTTACTATTCCCGTTGCCGTTTCTATAAGAACCTGTTTTATTTTCTTGACCATACGAGCGATTACGCTGGCCACTGCGGTTACCATTGGCTTCACGCTCTGTATTGAAGCTGTGTCGATTACCATTAGGTGTTGCTGATGATGGTGACCGCCTCCGTTTATGCGCAACATTGGTAGGGGTGCTTTTGCCTTTAAAGCCACTGTTTTGTGAACGCGGTTTGAAGCGTGGTTCCAATCCTTCGATAACATGGGATGTAATGCGTTGGCCGGTATAGCGTTCAATCTTTTTAAGGTGAATCTCATCCTTGTTGGAGGCAAAAGATATTGCAGTCCCGGAAGCGCCCGCACGTCCTGTACGACCGATGCGGTGTACATAGTCTTCGGCAAATTTTGGTAAATCAAAGTTGATGACATGGGTAATATCTGCAACATCTATACCTCTGGCTGCGACATCGGTAGCTACCAGAACACGTAAGCCACCACGGCGAAGTTTGGTTAATGTGCGGGTGCGTTCACGCTGATTCATGTCGCCATGTAATGCTGCGGCAGAGTAGCCATTGGCATGAAGCTTGTCAGCCAATGTATTGGCGTCACGCTTGGTGGCAGTGAAAACAATGGCTTGTTTCAGTGTGTCATCATGCAGCAGATGATCCAGTAATTTGTTTTTATGTGAGAGATCGTCCGAATAATGTAATCGCTGTTCAATGTTATCCAGTCTTGCTTTTTGAGAAGCCACCTGAATTTTCTTGGGCGATTTTAAAAGACGTGCGGCTACTTTATCAATCGCGCCATCTAGTGTGGCGGAGAATAACAGGGTTTGCCGTGTGGCAGGTGTTGCGGATGCGATGGTTTCAACATCTTCGATAAAGCCCATGTCCAGCATGCGGTCTGCTTCGTCTAACACGAGCATTTCTAGCCGGGAGAAATCAATGCGCCCACGTTGGATATGATCAATTAATCGCCCTGGTGTGGCAACAAGAATATCTACGGGTTGCGATAGCAGTTTGTTTTGCAATGGGTATGGCATGCCGCCAAGTATGCTGACCACTTTGGTGTGTGGCAGATTCTTGCCATATTTCTTGGCGGCTTCAGATACTTGAAGTGCCAATTCGCGTGTTGGCGTTAACACTAACACACGCGGCCCACGGCTGCGTATTTTAGATGGGGTTGCCAGGTGATGCAATGCGGGTAGCATAAATGCGGCGGTTTTGCCTGTTCCTGTCTGTGCGGATGCCATGACGTCACTGCCAGATAGTAGTTCTGGTATGGCTTGTTCCTGTATTGGGGTTGGTTTTTGGTAACCGGCTTCGTCTAGTGCTTTAATAATAAGAGGGTGTAATTTTAGATCTTCAAATGACACGTTATTTTCCTAAAAAATGAAAAAAAGATACGCGCAAGCAGAGAATGGTAGCCTGAAAATTGAGCAAAGTAAGAACTGCCGCCGCATATGGAACATCGCCGATAACCAGATTTACCGCATATTTTTCATTAAATCTTAAAAATGAAGAGAGGTCGGGAACGATGAAGCTAGAAAAGAATGAGTGTTGAATCTAGCTAACCAGTAAGTATAACTTGCTTTAAGCCGGAGCGCCAGTAATTTGTGTTTATTGTGTAAAGAACTAATAAACTGTTTGGATTTGTAGTAAAAGTTTCACTCTTTATGAAAGAGTGACTTTGGCAAATTTGCGCTTTCCCACCTGTACGATAATTGTTTCGCCACAAGGTATTTTGGTTGCTTTGTCTTCTACTTTTTCACCATTTATTTTGACTGCACTTTGACCAATCATGCGTAAAGCTTCGCTGGTACTGGCGGTGAGTCCGCTTTGTTTTAATAATTGTGTTAAGGGTAGTGTATTGCCGTCTGTTTGAATGGTTTGTTCTGGAATGTCATCTGGCAGTGCGCCACGCTTAAAGCGTGTTTCAAAGTCAATTAGCGCTGTTTCTGCATCGTGTTGACTATGGAAGCGTGCGACAATTTCTTGGGCAAAGATGATTTTAATGTCGCGTGGGTTGCGCCCTGCTTCAACTTCTTGTTGCCATTGCTGTATAGTGTCGAGTGATTCAAAAGATAACAGTTCGATATAACGCCACATCAACTGGTCTGAGGCAGACATTAGTTTGCCAAATATTTCTTTGGGGCTTTCAGTAATGCCCACGTAATTATTCAAGGATTTGGACATTTTATTGACGCCGTCAAGCCCTTCCAATAGTGGCATTGTCAGGATGCATTGCTGGGATTGTCCAAAATGTTTTTGTAATTCCCGTCCCATTAAGAGGTTGAATTTTTGATCGGTTCCACCTAGCTCAAGGTCGGCTTTGAGTGCTACGGAGTCATAGCCCTGGATGAGTGGGTATAGAAATTCGTGGATTGCAATGGCCTGATTATTTCGATAGCGTTTGTCGAAATCATCTCGCTCAAGCATGCGTGCGACGGTATGTGTGGCTGCAAGTTTGATCAGATCAGCGGCACTGAATTCATTCATCCAGGTTGAGTTGAAAACGACTTCTGTTTGTTCGGGCTTCAGTATTTTAAATACTTGAGTGGTATAAGATTGCGCGTTTTCGGCAACTTGCTCACGAGTTAGCGGCGGGCGGGTGGTATTTTTTCCACTTGGATCACCGATCATGCCCGTAAAGTCACCAATTAGAAAAAGGATATGGTGTCCCATATCCTGTAATTGGCGTAGCTTGTTCAATAAAACCGCGTGACCCAGGTGTAAATCTGGCGCAGTTGGATCAAATCCGGCTTTTACGCGCAGGGGACGATTGGTAATTAGCTTGGTTTCTAACTCTTTTTCTACTAATAGCTCATGGCTACCACGTTTTATAATTTCAAGGTTCGTTTGGATAGATTTGTTCACGATAGATAAAAATATACTTATTCAGCTTAAGTTTTGCGGGTTTCAGACGTTTTATTGGTTTTCAATTGTACTTTGGTACTAGTCAGGCTTTTTTCATGCTAGACTCATAATAATCTAGAATTGACAGGAGATACATACTCATTATGCTATTTATGCCGATCCGCAGTAAAAAAGAAATTCTAGTTCAAAAGTCCTCAAGACTAACAAAAAAAACATTGCGATGGTTGATTGTCATATCCAGCATACCACTATTTGGTTTTGTTACAGCATTTGGTATCGCGCCTAACGCACCCTCATTGGAACAAATTCACATTGAAGAAGTCATCCAGGATCTGTCAATTCCAGATTTCGTTGTAGAAACGCAACACAATCATACCTTTTGGCATCAGGAGACTATTCAACGTGGTGATACCATTGCGGCAGTTTTGGGCCGCTTGGATGTCAGAAAACAGGACACAGCAGCTTTTTTAGGTGCAGCTCGAGACAGCCGGGCAATGCGTCAATTAAGGCCAGGTAAAACAGTTTTTGCGCAAACAGCAGCTAATGGCGAGCTATTAGTGCTGCGTTATTTTTTCGGTAATGAAGAACTGTTCTTGATGGAGAAGGTGGATCAAGAATTCAAAATGTCTGAACAAGCCGTTGAGCTTGATTCCAAAATTCAGATGAAGTCTGGTGTTGTTAAAAGCTCACTATTTGGTGCGACAGATAGTGCTGAAATTCCTAATAATATTGCTATGCAGCTTCCTGAAATATTTGCCTCAGATATTGATTTTTATCGGGATATTCGGAAGGGTGATCGTTTCACAATTGTTTATGAAACATTACAGGATAATAATGGTGAGCATGCCAAAAGCGGACGGGTTTTAGCGGTTGAGTTTGTCAATAGAGGTAAATCTCATCACGCGGTGTATTTCGAATCACGTAATGGTGACGGGGGGTATTACACACCAAATGGCGAGAGTCTGCGTAAAGCTTTCTTGCTTTCACCGCTGACATTCTCTCGTATTAGCTCAGGTTTCACAAATTCGCGTTTCCACCCAGTATTAAAAGAATGGCGTGCACACAGAGGTATAGATTACGCAGCGCCGACAGGTACACCTGTCATGACAACAGCAAATGGTGTTGTTAGCTTTGCGGGCACACAAAGAGGCTATGGAAAAATTATTATTGTTAAGCATAATGGTCAATATGAAACAGCATATGGGCATCTTTCCCGTTTTGCCAAGGGTCTGAAGAAAGGCTCACGTGTTACCCAAGGTGACACCATTGGCCATGTTGGTGCAACGGGTATGGCCACTGGCCCCCATTTGCATTATGAATTACGGGTCGATGGCGTGCAGCGTGATCCTTCAAAAGTTATCTTGCCGACTGCCCCACCAATTGCTCAAAAGGATTTGCAGGATTTTCAAAAGGCAACTAAATCATTGGTGGCACGCTTAAATATCATGCGTAATATTCATTTTGCTGCCTTGAACTAAATTCCAAAGAGGACCATTCACATTTGAAGCCTGTTTACTATATTGGTATCATGTCAGGCACAAGCCTGGATGGTATCGATGTTGTTTTGGCGGATTTTAGTGGGCCGGCTCCTGCACTACACCAGACTTTCTTCACGCCCTATGATGAAACATTACGTGCGCAGCTATTGGCGTTACATCAACCCGGTGAAGATGAGCTAAACCGTTCTGCATTACTGAGCAACCAGTTATCTCATCTTTATGCTGGGGCGGTTAAAAGTTTATTATGGCAAAGTAATGTCGCCTTTGATCAGGTGGTCGCAATTGGTTGCCATGGACAGACTGTACGACATTGCCCGGAAGCCGAAAAGAATTACACCATACAGCTTGTCAACGCAGCGTTATTAGCTGAGTTGACACAAATTACAGTGGTTGCCGATTTCAGAAGTCGTGATATTGCAGCAGGTGGACAAGGTGCACCGCTGGTTCCTGCTTTTCATCAAGCAATTTTCAAAAGTGCATATGCTTCGCGTGCGATCGTTAATATTGGTGGCATTGCAAACATCACCAGTCTTCAATCTGATCAGCCTGTGATTGGTTTCGATTGCGGTCCAGGTAATTTGTTGTTGGATGCATGGTGTTTGCGCCATACAGGGCAAGCATATGATAAGAATGGAGATTGGGCGGCGCGAGGTAAAGTTATCCCTGAGTTACTTGAGAAGCTCTTGGCAAGCCAATTCTTTTCGCTTTCACCACCTAAGAGTACGGGTAGAGATTTCTTTAATATCGAATGGCTTGAGGGTTATTTGTCAGGGGGTGAGGCTGCGGTGGATGTGCAGGCAACATTGCTACAATTAACGGCCATAACAATTGCTGATTCTATACATAGAGATTGCCAAACTGCGAAGGAAGTTTATATTTGTGGCGGTGGAGCACATAACAAGTTGCTCATTGAACGTATAAGAGAAGCGCTGCCAGACAGGAAAGTATCGTTAACGGATGAATTGGGTGTTGCTGCAGATTGGGTGGAGGCTTATGCTTTTGCTTGGTTGGCGCAACAGGCAATATTGGCTATGCCAATTAATCTGTCTGCAGTTACCGGTGCGAAAGGGGAGCGGATTCTAGGTGCAATATATCCCGCTTAGTCTATTTTTGTAGTAACCGGTTTTAAGTTTTGTATTTTCTTAGACTGAAAAGGAAGAGCCACAGCCGCAGGTGCTTGTGGCACCAGGGTTCTTGATTATGAATTGGGCGCCTTGTAAATTTTCCTGGTAATCAATTTCGGCCCCAATGAGGTATTGAAAACTCATCGCATCAACCAATAGTTTGACACCGTTTTTTTCCATAATAGTATCATCTTCATTGACTGATTCATCAAATGTAAACCCATACTGAAAACCAGAGCATCCACCACCGCTGATAAACACCCGGAGATTGAGATCATCGTTGCCTTCTTCTTCAATCAATTGTTTAACCTTGGAGGCGGCGCTGTCAGTAAATAACAGTGGGCTATTTGCTTCAGTGGTTAAGTTAGTTTCTACAGTCATACTCATATTGGTTGTTTGCAAGGTTTTTGATTGATGATCACAATATATTCGTTAGTCTGGTGTAGCGGGAAGTAATGTTACCATTTTTTCAGGTTGCGCTTTATCCTTATGAATCATTTTACCCTCAACTGAGGCGCCAAGATGGATCTCCATTGAGCCATAATGCACGTCACCAAAGACTTTTGCCTTTGTTTGTAGCTCCAAATATTCTTTTGCATGGATATGGCCTGTTACCGTGCCGTTGATAATGACATTGGCAACTTTAACTTCACCTTCAACACTGCCCTCATCGCTGAGTACTAATATGCTTTGTTCATCCTCCGTGGCCGTAATATTGCCGCGAACATGACCGTCTATCCGTAACCCACCGCTGAAACTGATGTCTCCAGTAACATTTGTTTTTATTCCAATTAGAGTATCAATGTGACTGTGAAGTTTCCCTTTCTTTTTGCGTCCAAACATATTTTCTCCTTCACAAGGATGGTTTAATCGTTTGCGTTAATATTGCTGTATCAGCATCTTTTTCAAAAACTTGTACATGCATGCTTTCCACCTTAGCATCAGGTGGAATCTTGAAATTTTCTTCCATTTTGTGAAAGAACTTGAAGTTTACAGGAAAGCCTTGGCCGGTGTTTTTATTGGTCAGTGGTACAGTTTTATTTTGATTGTTGTGTTGCAGCTTGACTGAAAATTTTAGGCTGCCACTAAAGTCTGTGGGTCGTTGTCCACCCTGAGCCAATGATATGGAATAGCGGTATATACCAGCCGTTGCTGCTTTCTTCAAATTGAAGCTATAGATTGACACGTCGTTGTCTATTTTCGCATTGCCTGACATAAGGTGCCGGAAAAAGACTAACTCTTCTTCTAGGCGGTTATTTTCAGTGCCAAGTTTTTTGACCTTATTGGTAAGGTTTTCACTTGTTGTTTGACTAATTTGCAGTTGTCGTATTAATCCGGCGAGTTGCGTGCATAATTCTTGCCGGTCTTCTGGCAGGCAGGTTCCTGAATCAAATAGCTCATCCAGTTTTTCTTGGGCAATTTCTTCTTTCGGAATACTAGATCTGCTTCCAGCTTCATACATGCCCCAGGATAATAGTAGCAATAGCAGGGCAGTAATAGCTACGGCTAATAAACTAAAATGCCAGGGAATATGTGGGCGAACCACAACACGTGAAGATGAAATGCTGGAGTTTTTGCTAAGTAGTTTACTCAAATGTAAGGCTCTATAGATTTAAAGCTGCTGCGATTTAAACGAATACCAAGTTATCTAAGATATATCGGATAAGGTGGCGCATACTTTATATATTCTGTGTCTGTCAATTTGTTCACTGTTTAATATCATCAGGATGGCAACATTATTTCGTTTAGATCCGCTGATAGTTAATCATTTGTGTTTTAAGGTAATAATGGAACCTGATTGATGCCCATTGTTTCAGGCAAGTTAAACATAAGATTCATATTTTGTATTGCTTGCCCTGCCGCGCCTTTTACCAAGTTGTCAGTAACCGATAGGATGACAGCGGTATCACTATTTTGTGGTTGATGAACTGCAATGCGGCATAAATTAGAACCGCGCACGGAACGGGTTTCAGGGTGTTTGCCACTGGGCAAAACATCAACAAACGCTTCGTCAGCATAACGTTTCTCATAGAGCGTTTGCAAATCTATGTCTTTTGTTAATTTTGCATACAGCGTTGCATGGATGCCTCTGATCATTGGTACAAGATGCGGTACAAATGTTAAGCCAACAGGCTTGCCGGCAACATTAGATAGGCCTTGTTTGATTTCCGGCAGATGCCGGTGTCCTGGTACGCCATAGGCCTTGAAATTGTCAGAAGCTTCTGCATGCAGCGTGTGGACTTCAGCTTTTCTGCCTGCTCCGGAAACACCTGATTTTACATCCGCAATAAGATGTTCCATATCAACGATACCAGACTCTATCAGTGGTAAGAAGCCAAGTTGTACAGCGGTTGGATAGCAGCCTGGATTGGCAATTAAACGTGCCGTTGTGATTTGTGTGCGGTTAATTTCAGGCAAACCATACACCGCTTCGGCGACTAAATCCGGGCATGCATGTTGCATACCATACCATTTTTCCCATTCGGCTATATTTTTGATGCGAAAATCTGCGGCTAGATCAATCACTTTAACGCCAGCATTAATTAATACTTCGGTTTCCTGCATGGCAATACCATTGGGTGTGGCAAAGAAAACAACATCGCAGGTATCAAGTTTTGATTCGGCTGGGTCACTGAATTTGAGATTAATATGTCCCCTTAGATTAGTAAAAATCTCGGCGACATCTATACCTGCCTCGCTACGTGATGTAATCGTCTGGATATTTACTTCAGGGTGTTGCGCTAGAAGGCGCAATAATTCCACGCCGGTATAACCTGTTCCGCCAACGATGCCTACGTTAATCATAGTGACTCCGTTTTATTATTTCAGAGATTGAAAATATTTTTCTCTCATTTGAAGTATGGCTGACTCATTATGCAAAATTTATGTTTAGTTTAAATAATTTTATCGCATAATCAATCTAGGAGGTTGTCCGAGAATAGAATGATCTACTGCGGGAAAGCTATTTTGGTCAGGTTTCCCGATAATTTTCGTTAAATAGAACAACTATTCGCCTCAAATGATCGAAAATCTACCTCAAAATTACTTCCCCTCGCTACGACCACTATTCTCGGACTAGCCTCCTAGTGTAGTACTGGATTGGTTTTTTCAGTAGATAAAACAAAAAAGCCGCCATAAGAAAGGCGGCTTTTTTGTAGATAATTGATACTATCGTTTAGAGAATTGCTTGCGACGCCGCGCTTTACGTAAGCCTACTTTCTTTCTTTCAACTTCTCGTGCATCACGGGTAACCAATCCAGCTTTGCTGAGTACCGGTTTGAGTGTTGCGTCATAATCAATCAATGCACGAGTAATGCCATGACGAACCGCACCAGCTTGACCTGATTCACCACCGCCATGGATATTAACCATGATGTCGAATGATGTCAGGTTTTCCGTTAATTCGAGTGGTTGGCGTACAATCATACGTCCGGTCTCGCGTGAGAAAAATTCATCAACAGGTTTACTGTTAATAATTATTGCGCCTGTGCCGGGCTTGATAAAAACACGTGCAACAGCGCTTTTACGTCGGCCAGTTCCGTAATTATATTGAGTGCTCATAGATTAAGCCCTAACTTCAAGTGATTGCGGTTGTTGTGCTGCATGAGGATGCAAATCACCCGCATAGAGCCTGAGTTTTTTTAACATGGCGTTACCGAGTGGCCCTTTAGGTAACATACCTTTTACTGCTTTTTCAAGCGGGCGACCAGGAAAACGCGCGTGCATTTTCTTGAAGTTTGTTTCATACAACCCGCCGGGATAGCCACTATGACGATAATATATTTTGTCTTCTGCTTTATTCCCGGTGACGCGTAGTTTATCCACATTAATGACAACAATATAGTCGCCGGTATCAACATGCGGTGTGTAAATGGGCTTATGTTTTCCACGTAAACGATGCGCGATTGCTGATGCGAGACGACCGAGTACTTTATCGGTTGCATCAATAACAAACCAGTCATGATTTACTTCGTGTGGCTTAGCTGAAAATGTTTTCACGAAAACCTGTCCTGCGTATTCAAAGAGAGCCGGAGATTCTATGCCAGACATGATTAAAAGTCAAACATTGAATCATCTATTTTTTCAGTTATTATTGTGTTGTTCGGCTTCCATTTCCAAACTGAACGCGTGTTTATTTTTTGTGATAATGGTGATGAGAATCGCTGAGTAAATAAATGTAGACAAAAGAATGACACCGATCACCACGGCCTGGAACATTTGCAGATGCTCAAATGAAGGGGGAATCATCATCAACATAACAATAGACAAGCCGCCCTTGATGCCCGCAAAGGTGAGGATGCCCCACCAACGAAAATTTACATTCGTCATTTTTGTGGTTTGATTGGTAATAATGGCGAATTTTCCCATCATTAATGCGCGAATGATGGTGGTTGCCACAAACATACCCAAAATCTCAGTTTTGTATTGCCATAGTAGCTTGAGATCAACAATCTCTGCCATTGCCACGAACAAAATCGTATTGGCTATGATGGCCAATAATTGAATATCTTCCTTGGTGCGAATATGCCGGTCGCGTTCTTCAACAGTGGTTTTAATCCGTGTTAATAGGCTGGTGATGAGCTTGCGCGAGGGTTTGTTGTTCAGCGCTTCTTGTTGCAGGGCTTCTTCGTCTGCGTCCAGACGTAGCGCTTCTTTGTCAAGCGCTGTTACCATCATGTGCTGTACGGTGATTGTTGCGATAATGCACGACAAAATACCTGATAAATGCATATGAGAATGGCCGCCAAACAAATTAAGCAGTGTGTAAAAATGTTCGGCAATTTCAAAAGCGCCATAGCCCGTACAAAGTATCACCATGATCTCGGCAGTTCGGTTTTCCGTTGTTTTTAGCACAAGCAGTCCGAGATAACCAATAAAAATGCCCAATACGGCAGAGCCTAAAATGACAATGACGCTGGTTTCTGATACATAGCCAAAAGTTATGGCGCCGCCATCCAGCGCATAAAGCCCGATAAATACAAATATAATTAAGGCAGTTGCATCGTTAAAAAGGCTTTCACCTTCTGCCAGAATTTTGAGCCGGTGCGGTAATGTGAATTTTGAGAAAATACTGACCACTGAAACGGGGTCGGTTGCCAAAACCATGGCGAATAAAATAATCACTGCTGCTGAAGATAAATGATAATCAGCGAAAATGAGATCAGCCGTGAAAATGGCGGTAAGTACAGATAGTGCAACGGCCACAACGGACAGATAAAATAAGCTCAAACCGTTTTCTTTGAGATCTTGTACCGTGAGTTCAAGCGAATCGGAGATCAATAATACGGGTAACAAAAACAGAACCAATACGGCGAAATCTGCGGGATTGCTGGTGAAAAGCGGTGAAGCATGCAAGAAATAATGAAAGAAAAACGACAGCGCGATCAATCCCAGTGGAGAGGGAATTTTAAATTTATCCTCAAGTTGCAAGGCAAAATAAAGGATGCTGGCTATGGATAATAAAATCAGGACCATTTGTACTTCCTAGTTTTAGTGGATTTTCAATTGATCGTCGTTATAATCAGTCTTTAAACTTAAAATTCTCAGTTGGATGATGCTTAGTGTGCATTGTTGTTTATTTTTAGCAAGGCGCGGTGAGGTGTAATAATTAGTTATTGCAACGTAGCAAAAGATAAAGAACAGTGTGCTATAAGCATCATAGTGTGGTTCACCTTTAGGGAGGCTCGCATTTGACAAAACTTAAGCGACCAACTGAGGATTTTAGGTTAATTGAATCGTATTGCAACAATTTTACCGAGAGACTAACTTGAAAGATAAATCTGTAACCAATTTGCCAACTGACGCGGTTGTTTCTAACTTTATTCGCAGCATTATTGATGAAGATAATCGTACTGGCAAATGGAATCAGCGTGTGGAAACCAGATTTCCGCCAGAACCCAATGGTTACTTACATATTGGTCATGCCAAAAGTATCTGTTTGAATTTTGGTATTGCACATGATTATAACGGCGTGTGCCACTTGCGTTTTGACGATACCAATCCGGAGAAAGAAGCGCAGGAATATGTTGACGCCATCTGTGAGAATGTTGCCTGGTTGGGATTCGATTGGGGTGAGCATCTGCATTACTCATCGGATTATTTTGACCAGCTGTATGCCTTTGCAGAATATTTGATTACTCAGGGAAAGGCCTATGTGGAAAGCCTCACAGCAGATGAAATCCGCGAGCAGCGGGGCACTCTGACCAGTCCTGGGCAGAATAGTCCGTATCGTGATCGCCTGCCAGATGAGAGCCTGGATTTATTTCGGTGTATGAAAGCCGGTGAGTTTCCAGATGGTAAGTATGTACTGCGCGCCAAAATAGACATGGCTTCACCCAATATGAACATGCGTGATCCTGTTATTTACCGTATTCGTCACATTCATCATCAGCGCACGGGTGACCAATGGTGTATTTATCCCATGTACGACTACACGCATTGTATATCTGACGCGCTGGAGAAGATTACCCATTCCCTGTGTACGCTCGAATTTGAAGACCACCGGCCACTGTATGATTGGGTGTTGGATCAATTGGAAGGCAAAGTACCCTGCCATCCGCAGCAAATAGAATTCGCGCGCCTTAATCTGACGTATACCGTCATGAGTAAACGCAAATTGATCGAATTGGTGGAAAGTGACCTTGTGGATGATTGGGACGATCCGCGCTTGAGTACATTAGCCGGTGTGCGCAGGCGGGGGTACACACCCAAATCGATTCGTCAGTTCATCGAACGTATCGGTGTCAGTAAAGCCGATTCGTGGATTGATGTGAGCGTGTTGGAAGATTGTCTGCGTGAAGACCTGAATGAATCAGCACCACGTCGTGTCGCCATTTTAAGGCCGCTGAAACTGATTATTGATAATTACCCGGAAGATTTGGAAGAGGACTGTTTTGCCCCTAACCATCCAAAAAAACCGGAATGGGGAAAACGTGTCGTTCCGCTATCGAAAACGCTTTATATCGAGCGCGATGACTTTATGGAAGAGCCTACCAAAGGCTACTTCCGTCTTTCTCCAGGCGCAGAAGTCCGCCTGCGCTATGGTTATATCGTAAAATGTGTTGCAGTAGATAAAAATGCAGTCGGTGAAATAGAAGCGATTCATTGCACCTATGACGCTGAAACCAAAAGTGGCACGGAAGGTGCCACAAAGCGTAAAGTCAAAGGTAATATTCACTGGCTATCCGTCAAACACGCACAGCCAGCAGAAGTGCGGCTGTATGACCGACTATTCTCCGACCCTTATCCGGATAGTGGCGACAAAGATTACAAAACATCATTGAATCCAGATTCAAAGGAAATCATCACGGCTTATTTGGAGCAGTCACTCTGTGACGCGGAACCCGAACAAGCTTTCCAGTTCGAACGTAATGGCTATTTTATTGCGGATCGCATTGATAGCAAACCGGGTAAACCGGTATTTAATCGTGCGGTGACATTGCGGGATTCCTGGGGGAAGGTTGATGCGGGCGTTTAAATTCCAGCGACTGGTGCAATATCCAGGCTGGCTGTCGTTCATTGGTAACAATAAAGATACAGATAAAACAAGGTATTAATCAATGAAATATGCTTGCATCAAAAGTTGGCAACAATTTGTCTGTATGTGATTTGCAGATAATATACTCAACTATCTGATTATAAATGTAATATAAAATATGGCATGAATCCTGCTTTAGATTTTAGTATATGTATATTTCATGTGCTTAATAATCTAAACTGGAGTTAATTTTATGTCTCAAGCCAGCACAGCCGAGCAGTATATGCTTGAACTCATCAATGCCGCACGCGCCCAGGCCAGTGTGCAACCTCTTGCCTTTGACGGCGATTTGAACGAATCCTCCGAGAATCACAGCAACTGGATGCTCTCGACCGATACTTTTTCTCACACCGGCGTAGGTGGGTCGAATGCTGGTGATCGCATGGACGCGGCGGGTTATAATTTTTCAGGCAATTGGACGTGGGGGGAAAACGTCGCTTGGAAAAGCTTCAACGGTACTGTGAGCATTCAGACTGAGGTGCAGCAGTTGCACAATAACCTGATGAATTCTCCGGGTCACCGCGCAAACTTGTTAAAGGATGGCTTTCGCGAAATTGGCGTGGGTGTGGAGACCGGTCGGTTTGAAAATTTCGACGCTGCAATGGTGACACAAAACTTTGCCCGCACGGCATCAGATTTCTTTTTGATCGGCGTCGCTTTTAACGATCAGGACCGTGATAATCAGTATGATGTTGGGGAAGGGTTTGGCAATGTGACGGTGAGTGCCAAGAATAATGAAACCGGCGCGGAAGTTGCGACGACGACAAATGCGGGTGGTGGTTACGATATGGAACTCGCCAATGGCACTTATACCGTGAGTTTTTCTGGTGGTGACTTTACCACCACAGCGCTGCAAACCAGCATCAATAATAAAAATGTGAAGTTGGATCTTATCAATCCGGATGATAGTGGTACACCCACACCCCAACCTAATACGATCTCCGGCACATTGAGTTCAGATAATCTGGACGGTACTTCCGGCGACGATGAAATCCTCGGACATGGCGGCAATGACACGCTACATGGCGGTGCTGGCAATGATGCCATGGATGGGGGTGATGGTATTGATACGGCACATTACACTGGATCGTATGCGAATTACAGTATCAACAAAGTAGGCGATCACTTCACGGTTACAGCGAATAATGGAACGGATGGAAGTGATGTGGTCACAAATATAGAGCGACTGGAATTCGCAGATAACCAGTTAGCGCTTGATTTGGATGGTCACGCAGGCACAACCAGCAAAATATTGGGTGCAGTCTTCGGTGTGGCGTCGGTATCCAATAAAGAATTTGTCGGGATTGGCTTGCAATTACTAGATGACGGCATGGTCTTCGAAGACTTGGTGCAATTGGCACTCAATGCAAAACTCGGCGCGGGTTTTTCTGATGCTGATGAAGTCAATCTGCTGTATGAGAATTTGGTTGGTGTGTTGCCAGATACTGATGCGCTTAACTTCTGGACTGGTAGGCTCGATAGTGGAGAATTTACGCAAAACTCATTGGCTGAGATGGCGATTGATTTGGACTTGAATGCCAGTAATATAGATTTGGTTGGGTTATCCCAGACGGGCATACCGTTCATATAAAGGGCGCTTCTAAAAATCCAGATTCCATCCCACTGCTGCGTTACGAAAAAGATTTCTTGCTGTCATATCAACCATATGCTGCGCTGCAAAATTTTTTTCTGCGCCTTGCATTTGGGCGAACTCTGAATTTTTAGAGGCGCCCTAAAGAAGGCTTGGGTTTGGGGCCAAGATGACAAACAGGGTTGTGATGCAGCAGGAGACTATCCCATCTGATGAGAACTGAATGTGTTTTTGGTGTCGCGAATCAACACTGACATGGCAGAATGTTCTGTGTTTCAGCTAATTCGCGACGTGTGTTTTATGTCAGATTATGCGGGTCATTTTGGCAGGTGGTGCTTCCTTTTTAGGTTTCTTCGCCTCTTTGGTTTTTCGTTGTTGTCCTTTAGCCATGTTCGCTCTCCTGGTTTATGGTTGCGCATATATAATAATCCAGTTAAATAATTGTTGTGTATTTATTTTATTTGGGTGTGCATAGTCATCGTGACCCACAGATTACACGCATTGGCTCATTTGACAACTCAAGCGGTTGATGACAATCTTAGGTTCAGACATTCTGCAGCATCGAGCTACAAAGCGCTGTTATTTTGCAATAATCATGATTATGGTGTAACTAATAGATTCAGGAGGAGAAGATGAGTACATTCAAGTCAACATCAATCGGTCCTTTTTTCATTGCAGTCGTTATGTTTTTGTACGGGCTTCCTGTTATCGCTGCAAGTTTTTCAACAAACTTCGAATTCTCAGATACTACGGGTTCATTTGTACTGACTCAGGAATCGGACATAGTCACCTTCACGAACGGTGAGGCAAAGTCAGTTGGTAATTTTAGCTTGTATCGGTCAGGTACTAATGCATGGATGATTGATGCAGGTCAGACTGGTGTCATAGAGTTTTCCATTCCCGCAGAATCAGTGATGCTTTTTGTAAAAGATCAGAGTGCATCGATCAATAGTGTATTAAAAATCTTTGACGCAGAAGGTATTGAATTAAATAGCTTTAATGGGTCAACAGGTTGGACTGAAGTAAGTCATTCTGGTGCGCTTGTCACCCGTATAACGCTGCAAAATAATGGCGCGAGTGGTTATACGGTTATTGATGACTTTAGTGCCGAGACGAGTGTGGCGGATAACAGCCCGATGCTGACGTTAATTGAAACAGGCTCAGTGCGCGTTCGTTTAAAAACGATTGCCAGCGGACTGGTTGCACCAAACTGGGGCTTTGCTGCACCCGGAGACAATGAACATCTCTATGTGGGTGATCAGGTCGGGACGCTTTGGAGAATTAACTTAGCCAGCGGTGAAAAAACTAAATTTCTGGATGTTTCCAGTCGTCTGGTGCCGCTCGGTGTTTCTGGCCCTGATTCATTTGATGAAAGAGGGTTTTTGGGGTTTGCCTTTGCGCCTGATTACCCCACCAGTGGTTTGATTTACACCTATACGTCAGAGTCGGTAGATGGCAACAGTGACTTTTCAACCATGCCGGTTGGTACTCAAGCCAATCATAAAAGTGTGGTGCTGGAATGGAAAGTAAACCCTAACGATATTACATCCACGCCCGTTCAGCCGGAGAGTTTCCGCAGTATTCTTGAAATTGAACAACCCCAGTTTAACCATGATGGCGGTGGCTTGAATTTTGGTGTGGATGGTTTTTTGTATATTTCCCTGGGTGATGGTGGCGGTGCTGATGATGTTGATGGACAGACGTTTGCTGGTGCACCCATAATTGGGCATGGCACAGGCAACGGTCAAGATACCTCCAATCCTTTGGGCGCATTGTTACGTATCGACCCGGCTGGCAGTAATGCAGCGAATGGAAGCTATGGCATACCGGCTGATAATCCGTTTGTTGCACAAAATAGTGCGTTGGATGAGATTTATGCCTATGGTTTGCGTAACCCGTTTCGATTCTCCTTCGATAAGGAGAATGGTGATCTTTACCTGGCCGATGTGGGGCAGAATGATATAGAGGAGGTCAATATCATTACTGCTGGCGGCAACTATGGTTGGAATAAGAGAGAAGGCAGTTTTGCTTTTAACCCAAATGGCAATGATGCCGGCTTTATTACCGAAGCAATAGCTGCAGATGGAACAATCAACCCGATTGCCGAATACAATCATAGTGATGGCACGGCAATTATTGGTGGGTTTGTTTATCGTGGAAAAACAATTTCCTCGATTAATGGCAAATATGTATTTGGCGATTTTGTGCGGCCTGGGTCTTCCACCGGCAGGCTGTTTTATAACAACAATGGAAAAGTTGAAGAATTTCAACTCACCTTGTCCGACAATCTGAGTGTCAATGTAATGGGCTTTGCCCAGGATGCTCATGGCGAGATTTATTTGCTGGGTAATACGACCGGCACACCTTTTGGAGACACGGGCGTGGTTCTCAAGATTGTCGCCAATACAAGTTTTGACGGTAGCCTGGTTACGATTCCGACGGTAGATGTGCTCCAGTCAGGCACGTTGGTCGATGTTTTTCAGGCGGAATTAAGACTTGTTGCTGGCAGCGAACCGGCCTTGTTTGAATTAACATCAATGGTTTCTGTATTACCACAGGAATATGCGGGTGACAAGGTGACAACGCAACATTTGAATCAAGCACGGGTCGTTTGATACTTCCTTTTGTTGATGTTCCAGACGGGCAGGGAAACATCTCGACATTTTCTGCTGAGCTGCAGAAAACAGACACACCTGAAGGATTTGTGTTTGAATTGATCGAGATCCTGTTGGTCAATTAAAGGGCGCTTCTGAAAATTCAGAGCTCGCCCAAATGCAAGGCGCAGAAAAAATTTAACAGTGCAGCATATGGTTGATATGTAAACAATAAATTTTTCCTGTAACACAGCAGTTGGGATGAAATCTGGATTTTTAGAAGTGCCCTAAAGATATTCATTACCTGTTTGCATCAAGCCTACAAGGTCGATATTGGTGGTATTAATATCGTGATCAGCTGCAAATATTGCTAATGAGGTCTGGGTGAACTGACCCGTTGCAATGGTGTTTGCCCAGAAATTAAGGTCAGCCTCCTCGCACTCCTTCAAATTGATGTTTGGATATGCGTTTGTAATAAGGCCAGTTTTTAACGTGCAAATGCTTTCTGATCGGTGTTTTGATGACAGAAACGCATAGGGCAATTGAAAATAAGCACCATACTGCTGAGAATTCATTTGGATCCGTGGTCAAAATATCAGAAATTAATGGACCGACCAAAAAATGAAAACCGACAAAACGGCAGGAACCATATATTAAAGGCAGAATGAATGCCGCGAGGATATAAACTAAAGCGTGCAACCCCCAGTCAAAGCCAAACAGATAATGTTGAGGTTCAGACAGTAACTCGTTTAAAGGTAATTGCCAGGCGATATGCCATTCGCCCGAAGTAGAGCAGGTATAAGCGCCACAGAAACCTTCCACACCGATATTACAAGTTCCCGCCCAATCAAACGGAAACATTTTTACAAGTATGGCAACTGCAGCAACGCCACACAGACTATATACCGTGGTCGAGATTTTTTGTTTGATGTGCTCCAGAATAAAATACATGGCAACCATATTTGCAAAAAACGGTTAAAATGCGACATGCAGATAGCCAAACAACGTGAGCATTTGATTATACGGACTATCACAACGATCAATATAAAGGCTATGTCGTAGTTAATTGTTGAATTTTCCAGCCATCTGATTACAAATGATTTTTTGGTTGCTGAAAAATAGCATAACTTAATGATTAATAAGATGAGCCTCTTGCAAAACTCATAAAAATAAAGGGAATTATGTGGCTGGAACAGCCAAGAAAGAAAAGAACTTGCTCATAAATGGTAAAGTAGAGGCATCAAAGACAATCTAAAAGCAACTATAAATGAGCAAGTTAAGAGA
>JAJFJK010000212.1 GCA_021774075.1 Nitrosomonas sp.
GAAATACTTCCTTTGCCAAATCAATACCTATTGTTGTAATCTTCATTTCGGACGCTCCTCTCTGATCTCTAGTGGTTTAAAATCACTACTTTGGCACATTGATGCCGTTTCAGATAGTGGGCGTCCATTCCATTACATTACATTATTTAATTGTGCAAGGAATTACGTAATGTATCCCCAGAATTTCTATCAGTGGACAAAAAATAGTTAATTAGGGGCAAAATAATTTAATATATCCATGACTTTATGCGGTATGCCAATAATGTTGATACAATTCTCACCAATTGTATAGAATATCAAATGTGACCCCTGTAAATAGCAATAATAGCCTTCTTCGATGTCAAGTCTATGCTTACCTATTTTTGGATTTTGAGCCAACCAACCGAAACGATTATCAAGATCATATAAGTAGCTATCTCTTTTCTTTTTTCCCCATTTACGCAGCGTATAACGCCCAATATTTTTAAGGTCTTCTTGTGCGCGTGGAGTAACTCGAAAGGTGGGGGTCATTCCTCGGTGTCCAGTTCTCCAATAATATTATCGATAGAATAATCTTTAACAAATTCGCCGCGCTCTGCTTGCGCTGCTCCTTCTCTCAAATGTATACGAAGCGCTTCAAGTTTGCTTTTACGTTCTTCCATCCCACGTAGCGCATCACGAACGACTTCACTTGCAGAACCATACCGACCACTCGCAATCTCATTTTTAATGAACACTTCCCAATGTTCGCCTAAACTTAGACTTGTAGTTGCCATTTAACCAATCTCCATGCATTCATATTTGTTATATATGAATATAACAAAATTAATTAAGAGATGAAATACCTATTGTTATATGTACCTGTCAAAGTGAACCAATACAACACGTAAGGCGTAACGTAGGGTGCCAATAAGCGAAGCACATTGCACCAGATATATTTCAATCGGCGCAATAACGATTGCGCCCTAAAGGAGGCTGTCCGAGAATAGAATAATCTACTGCGGAAAAGCCATTTTGGTCATATTTCCTGATAATTTTCGTTAAATAGAACAACTATTCGCCTCAAATGATCAAAAAATCTGCCTCAAAATGGCTTTCCCTCGCTACGATTACTATTCTCAGACAGCCTCCTAGGATTAAAAAATCTCACCCAAAAAATTAGCAATTGACTGATACGCCCGATTAGCCGCAACTTCCTTATAAACCGTCCCAAAATCCGGATTATTCGCCACGGGGTTAGTAAACGCGTGCATGGTACCGCCATACACATGCACTTGCCAGTCGACGCTTGCCTGCGTCATTTCCGACTCGAAAGCCAGCACTTGCTCCGGCGGCACCATCGGGTCATCGTGACCATGCAGGCACAGCACTTTGGCGCTTATGTTTTCATTCGCGGCATTACCGGGCGCAAAAATGCCATGTATGCTGATGACGCCTTGCACATCCGCGCCTGAGCGGGCCAGTTCGAGTACGCACAGGCCACCAAAACAATAGCCCATTGCAGCCACCCGTGATGTATCAACTTGCGGCAGTTGACGCACGGCTTGCAGTGCTGCGTTGATGCGTTGTCTAAGCAGGGCGCGGTCTGTGAAGTAGGGATTCATTAATGCACTATTACCTTCAACATCACCATCCGCACCAAAAACACCTTTGCCGTACATATCCAGCGCAAAACCCACATAGCCCATCGCGGCGATCCGTTCAGCCGCCTTACAGGCAAATTCACGCCGCCCGCTCCAGTCATGCGCGACTAGTACTGCGGGTTTTGGCATGTCGGTTTCGTTATACGCCAGATGGCCTTCCAATGGGGTATTGCCATCCTGGTAATCAATGTGTTTTGTGATCATATTCATATCCTTTTATACATAATTCAAAACTGAAATTAAAGGGCGCTTCTAAAAATTCAGAGTTCGCCCAAATGCAAGGCGCAGAAAAAATTTTGCAGCGCAGCATATGTTAGATATGACAGCAATAATTTTTTTCTGTAACACAGCAGTTGGGATGAAATCGGGGTTTTTAGAAGTGCCCTAAAAACGCATCGACAAATCAATCGCTTTGATATCTTTGGTCAAACCACCAATGGAGATTCTGTCCACGCCGGTGACAGCCATTTGACGCACGTTTTCCAGCGTAATATTACCTGACGCTTCCAACACCACATGCTCGCCAGACTGCAAACGGGTAAACTTTACCGCATCGCGCAATTGGTCGATGCCAAAATTATCCAGCAGAATCATGCTTGCACCGGCCTTTAAGGCAATCTGTAATTCCTGCAGGGATTCCACTTCAATTTGAATAAACACATCAGGCGGCGCAACTTCTTGCGCCTTTTTCAGCGCCAAATCAACACCACCGGCTGCTGCAACATGATTTTCCTTGATCAAAATACCATCGTACAAACCAAATCGATGATTGGTACCACCACCACATTTCACCGCATATTTTTGTGCCAGCCGCAAACCGGGTATGGTCTTTCTGGTATCAACAATCGATACACTTGTGCCGGACACGGCATCAACAAAACGCTTGGTCTGTGTTGCGACCGCTGATAAGGTTTGCAAAAAATTCAGCGCGGGTCGTTCCGCTGAAAGCAAAACACGGGCATTTCCTTTTATTCGACAAACTTCCTGCAAAGCCTGTAACTCATCACCATCTTTAGCGGACCAATACACTTGCGTATCCTCACACAGTGTCTGAAAACAGCGCTCAAACCATTGCATGCCGCATAATATTGCTGGTTCCCTGCTCACAACAGTCGCAACAAGTTCCTTGTCGGCAGGTATCAAACTTGCTGTCAAATCACCCGGCCCGATATCCTCGGCCAGTGCCAGGCTGACATTATTTTTAATTTCTTCGCTTAAGTCTTTCAATAGCTTTCAACCTCAACAATTTGATCTGGTTTTCCTTCAACTGTAGCGCCTAAGATTATGGTAACGTAAATTTATTGTAATTTTTCCTGGCTAGGCCGTATATTTACATGTTAAGTACACACAAACTGAAGGCCTGACAAATATGTTTAACGTAGCCGATTTGCTCATTTATAGTATTTCCACAATGTTAGGTCTTGTCATTATTGGCGTGATCATATTGTGGTTCATTCAGGATATCACACAAAAAAAACATTCTGTCTTACGCAATTACCCGGTAATAGGTCGTTTGCGTTTTATTCTGGAAAGGCAAGGCACCTATTTCCGTCAATACTTTTTCGCAAATGATAGAGATGAAATGCCTTTTAACCGTGCAACACGCGGTTGGATCTATAAGAACGCGAAAAATAAAGGCAGCTTAATTGGTTTTGGTTCCACCAATGATTTACGTGTCCCTGGTTCAATTCTTTTTGTCAACGCCGCTTTCCCAATTCTGGAAGAAGACCAATTACCCCCTCCCCCGCTGCTAATTGGTGAACGCTATTGTACGCATCCATTTGAAGCCAAATCAATCATTAATATCAGTGGCATGAGCTATGGCGCAATCTCGAAACCTGCTGTGCGTGCCCTGTCACTTGGTGCTGCTGATGCAGGTTGCTGGTTAAATACCGGCGAAGGTGGTGTCTCACCCTATCACTTGGAGGGCGAATGCGATCTGGTCATGCAAATCGGCACAGCCAAATATGGCATTCGTGATGAAAACGGTAATTTCTCTCCACAACGTGCAAAAGAATTGGGCAAGTTTGTTAAAGCTTTTGAAATAAAGCTCTCTCAGGGCGCAAAGCCGGGTAAAGGCGGATTACTTCCCGGCACTAAAATTAACGAAGAAATCGCCACTATCCGCGGCATTCCGGCATTCAAAGATTCAATCAGCCCCAATCGTCACCAAGACATCGATAATATTGATGAATTACTCGACAAGATTCATTATATTCGAGAACTTACAGGCAGACCGGTGGGCATAAAAACCGCCATTGGCGGCTGGCATTTTGTGAATGAATTATGTGACATTATTCACCGACGAGGCCTTGAGTATGCACCGGATTTTATAACCATTGACGGTGGAGAAGGCGGCAGCGGCGCTGCGCCACAGACCTTATTCGATCATATGAGCTTACCCATTACGGAGGCATTGCCACGGGTTGTTGATTCATTACTGGAATCAGGCTTAAAAAACCGCATCCGTGTCATTGCAGCAGGCAAACTGGTTACTTCAGCAGATGGCGCGTGGGCGCTTTGCACTGGTGCGGATTTTGTCAATACTGCACGTGGTTTTATGTTTTCTCTCGGTTGTATTCAGGCCCTACGCTGCCATCAAAATACCTGCCCCACTGGTGTCACCACGCATAATCCTCGCTTACAAAAAGGCTTAGTTGTTGAAGAAAAATATTTACGTGTTGCAAATTATGCAAAAAATGTAAATAAGGAAATCAACATGATCGCACACTCATGCGGCCTACGCCATGCACGTGAATTTAGAAGAGAACATGTGCGTATTGTCGAAACTGCAGGTAAAAGTGTTGCATTGAATATTTTGTATCCTTATCCAGAAGTTTCAAAAAAAATAAAAATAAATACCCGATAATTCACAAACCAATAACTGACAGCTGAAGTTTTATTCTGGACGTTATCATGATGAACTGCAATGAGCGGCGGTTAACGCTTTGCTTGCAAATTATTATTAGTGTCTAAAAAATCATTGCACTTGCAAAACCATCACTTCTTTACCACTCAAATCGCTTTGTTGATACCATATATCAGATAATCCAACAGCGAGAATGCATCCGAATGATACAAAGCCGTTTAATCCGCTCATACTGGAAGCGCAAACTTTATTTAAATTACTCGCCCTATTATGAAGAACGTTTCCTCTTCAGACTCTTCAAATCAGCGTTACTACTTCTTGCGTTAGTTCTCGTTCATGCTGCGGGTATGATGTTACTGGAGGAAATGTCTTTCGGTAATGCCTTATGGTTGTCCATCACTACCGTCACTACGGTAGGCTATGGTGATTATTCTGCCAGCACATGGCAAGGCAGAGTCATCACAACTGTTTTTCTCTACATTTTTGCTATTGCTTTACTGGCACAGCTCGCTGCGGAATTTTTTGATTATCGAACACTGAACCGCAATAGAAAGATAAAGGGTTTATGGAGATGGAAGGATATGAAAGACCACTTACTCATTATTAATACACCGAACGACCACACCGAACACTATTTGCATCAACTCGTCGAACAAATCAGGCTGACACCCAAGCTCGAAGCGATTCCAATACAGATTCTGACAAGGAAATATGAAAAAGGACTACCCGACTCCATCGCCAGCAGAGGCGTTGTCCACCATCGTGGCGTTGCCGAGAATAATGAAAATTTACAGGCAGTGAATGTCACCACAGCCAAATACATTATTCTCATCGCCAGAGATGCAGCTGACCCAATCTCTGATAGTCTGACATTTGATGTACTAAGCCGAATTAATGAAATAGGCACGAACGCGACCGTTGTCGTCGAAGTTTCTCAGGACATTAATCGTGAACGCATGAAAAAATTAGGTGCTGATGTCGTTATTCGCCCAATCAGAGTCTATCCTGAACTGCTGGTTCGCTCACTAGTTGCATCGGGTACTGAAGAAGTATTGGAAAATCTTTTTACTCACGAAGGTGATCATATGATTCGCCTAGATTTTCCTTTTAAGGATAAAATCTGGTCAGACATTGTTTGCCGATTTGTAACCTCTGGCGCAGGCATTCCTATGGCCTTCATCAATGACTCGGGTGTCCATGTTAATCCGTTATCTAATACAGTTTGTAGCGGGACCGGCATTATTTCCTTAACTAAATCTTCTCAACGGGTTACAGTTGACGATGCAAAAAAGTGTCTTTTATAAACAGCAAAGATGGATGGACAATCACCATCATTTGTTGATTAAATCCTGTTCACCAACCTTGTCCAAAAGCCTGAATTTGATAGTGACTTGATTGTAAAATCACTATTAGACGGTTCGTGATCTTTGTATTTTATGTCCCTAGCTCCAAGAAAAATTACAGCCAAATGATATAGCTTTGCGGCAATAATGCTCATTCCTGACTCACGTAACATTTGATAGAACAATAAATCAGTTGCACGCTTAGAAATTGGGTGAATACCCTGATATTGATATAGCGCATCATGCACTAGACTAGCATGATGCGTTTTTTGCCAAAATACTTTTTTTGTATCTATTTCATTCTTGTCATTTAAGAAGGTTATTTTTTCCAGTTTATTCCATAAGTCAGGCGTACCAATTAAAATAATCCAGTAGAACCATACTTTCGGCGAGCAGCCATCCCAGGCATATGTGCGTCTTATTCCATGGTTGTATTCGACCGTTTTATTAATGAGATTAACATTAGAATTGCCGGGATTAACGGTAATTAAACCGTTATGAATAATGAGCCATTCGCTATAAAACTTCTTATCTTTAGCATCTTTAATAAATTTAATATCACTAATATCTTTAATTAAAGGGTAGTCAATGTAATTAATCCATGGGCCTTCGCGATCACGGCTATAGAAGTCCCATTTATTAAATTCGTTTTCCTTAGCTTGGTGCGCTCTTTCTTCTCTTATTTTGCTACCGACAAATCTGGGAAGCCATAAACCGATAATTACAAATGGAGCAAGTATTAATGCATATTCTTTATAATCAGGAAATAGATAAGCTAAAGCAAAATAAATTATAATACCTATTGCTAATGCAACAAAAAAAGTAGTGTTGAAAAAAGACGCTTTTTTAATTGCTATATTGTTGGCCATGTTTTCCTCGTTCTTCTATGTTTAAACATTGAAAGTATCGGTCTGAAAGTCTACAGAACTATTTATTGGCTATGTCGCAATTAGTTGTTGAAAATGATTTGTAAAATTAATTGATATCTTATTAATCATTAAGTTATGCTACTTTTTAGTAGCCAAAAAATCATTTGTAATCAGATGGCTGTAAAATTCAACAATTAACTACGACATAGCCTATTTATTTACCAAACATATAACCAGCTGGATATTGGAAAAACGAACACTCTTTTTCAATAATAACCAAAGTAATAAAAGTTGGAATATTATCAAAACCAATAAGGAAAGAATGGAAATGAAACTTAGCTACTTCCTAATAATCACTATTGCGCTGTTAACACTATCAGCCTGCGAACAAAAAGAACAAGATACCTCAGAACTGATAATGGACAAAATCGATGATGCGCTTGACCGTCGCCCGAATGAGAAAGCTCGAGATGCAATCGAAGACATGAGTGATTCAGTAAATAATACGATTGTTGAATTTCATGAAGAATTAGAAGAATTCACTAAAAAACTGAAGAAACAAGACCAAGATTAAACCGCAACTAAATTAATGATTGGAATGTAAATTAAACAGTAGTACGCAAAATTTTTGCAAACTAAGGAAACATAACAGAAACAGGTCTGAACTAATACATCTTATACTATACGGCGGATGACGTAAGTTTATCCGCCCTACCTAACTAAAAAGTTGGAAATAGGTTAAAACTAGCCTGGATTTCCCATAAATTGTACACTAGCGATAACTGTTCTTTAATCGCAACAGAGAAAAGTAAAACTCAAATGGATTTTGGATCCGGTCACTTAGTTATCATCATTTTAATTTTAATTTAACTCACTTCCCAGTGAATTGTTTTCTCATTCTGATCGGTATTATTCTGACAATCTCCTTTGTGCAGGCACAAGACCCCGCAACATCAGCACCTATTACCCTTAACCCCATCAACGTCACCGCTACCCGCAGTGAAAAACAAGTCAGTGAAATTCCCAACGCCATTACTCATCATGAGCGGGGTAAACAGCAGGACTATCTGCCCGGCGCCACGCTGGATGAATTCGCTCGTGGCACGCCCGGTGTTTTTTTTCAAAACCAATTTAATTTTGCACAGGATATGCGTATTTCTATTCGTGGTTTTGGGGCGCGTTCGCCGTTTGGGGTGCGCGGGATTCATATGCGTGTGGATGGCATTCCGCAGACATTACCTGATGGGCAGACGCAACTGGATTCTATTGATCCGTCACTGATTGAAAGTATGGATATTATGCGCGGGCCTTCCGCTTCACTGTATGGCAATGCGTCCGGCGGAATGATTAATATGACCACGCGGGGTGCGCCGCGTGAAAAGCTTGTTTTGTCGCCGCGCCAGGTATTTGGTCAATACGGTTATTTTAAATCCGAGCTGTTTACCGGAGGACGGCAGGATAATTTTGATTACACGTTGTTCGGTTCACACATGCAACAACGAGGCTGGCGTGCGCACAGTAATGCGCAGAATTTCTTTTCTCAGGCGAAAATGAATTTTAACATCAGCGATGATTCGGATTTGATGGTGGTGTTTCGCGAATTCTATTCACCCGAATCAAAAGACCCGGGTGGTTTAACGCGTGATCAGGTTCGTTCAAATCGGCAACAAGCCGCGCCGCGCAATGTGCAATTTAATGCTGGCGAAGAAGTCAGCCAGGAACAAATGGCCATACGCTATCGCAAAAGACCTTCTGCAAATCAAGAATTAACGGTCACCGCACATATGTTGCACCGTGATTTTCAGAACCGTCTGCCATTTACAGGTGGCGGGCAAGTACAGTTTGATCGCTGGGTGGGCGGGTTAGCCGTGCAATTTGTGCATAATCATACGCTGCTTAACCGACCAAACCGCCTTTTGTTGGGTGTCGACTATGGCATACAAAACGATGACCGCCAGCGTTTCAATAATAATTCTGGGGTTAGAGGCGTATTGTCTTTAAATCAGATTGAGCGTGTGCAAAGTGTTGGGCCATTTGTGCGCAATGAGTGGCGTATGTTGGATAAACTGGACTTGGTCGTGGGTGGCCGTTGGGATTGGCTGCGTTATCACGTGAAAGACACTTTCCGCACAGATGGCAATCAATCCGGCGCCAGAACGGTGTCTCAGGCCAGCGGCACGCTTGGTCTGGTGTATCACTTAAATGAGCAACAACAAATTTATACCAATGTCGCTTCGGTATTTGAAGCGCCGACGACGACTGAATTGCTCAATAACCCGGCAGGCACCGGTGGTTTTAATCCCGGCCTCAAACCACAAACATCGTTGAGTAAGGAACTCGGCTTGCGTGGTAATTACGTGGGCTTTCAATACGAAACAGCGGTATTTCACATTCACTCAAGGGACGAAATCACGCCCTTTGAATTATCTTCATCACCCGGGCGCGCATTTTTTCGTAACACTGGAAAATCCCGCAGAATCGGGGTGGAAACACGCCTGGCAACGCCTGAATGGAAAGGTTTGCGCGGTGGAGTCAGTTATACATATTCAAATTTTGAATTTGAAAAATTCGTTGTTAACGACACCAATCTGAAAGGCAATGCATTCCCCGGCATTCCCACGCACCGCTGGGAAGGCCTGTTACGCTACGCGCACCCTTCCGGTATATTCAGTCAATTTCATGTGCAAGGGGTCGGCACTTTTTATGTGAACGACGCCAATACCGCCAGAAACAATGCCTACAATCTGGGGCAGTTGCTATTCGGATGGGAGAAAAAACACAATGGGATAACCGGCTCATTATTTGTCGGCATCAACAACCTGTTTAACGAACAATACAACGCCAATACCCGCATCAATGCGGCCTTTGGCCGTTACTTTGAACCGGGTGCGCCGATCAATGTTTTCGGTGGATTAAGTATTCGCATTGTGCCGTTTTAAACTGTTTAAAGCCGACAGTATTAAGAGCGCTTCTAAAAATTCAGAGTTCGCCCAAATACAAGGCATGGAAAAAATTTTGCAGCGCAGCCTATGGTTGATATGTAAGCATGAAATTTTTTCCGCAACACAGCCAGTTGGGATGAAATCTGGATTTTTAGAAGCGCCCTTGAGGGTTTCTTGCAAGGATGGTACATTCACAACCAACCGTTCAATTCGTTCACCATGCCCGCTGAAAGGAAAAACACAATGATCCGCACATTCTCAATCTTATTGTCTTTTGTCATTGTCTCCTTGACGGGCAATTATTTCTTCGCTGCCGATGCGCATGCACAACGCATTCAAACTGAATCTACCGTCAGTTTAGTCGCCAGAGGGTTAAATTCCCCTTGGGGCATGACCTTTATGCCGGACGGGAACATGCTGGTCACGGAACGCGTGGGTCGGCTGCGCATTGTGTCACCGGATGGTCGTATATCTGAACCCGTAGCCGGCGTACCCAAGGTATTCGCCATGCAACAAGGTGGTTTGCTGGACGTTGAGATTGATCCAAACTTCGCCCAAAACAGCATCATTTATCTTTCATACGCAGAGCCGGAAGGTGCAAAAGCTGGTACAGCAGTCGCCAAGGCCAAGCTAGTTGATGGCAAATTGGAAAATCTTCAAGTGATCTTTCGGCAAGTACCCAAAACAGTTGGCGCACAGCATTTTGGCTCGCGACTGGTATTTGCACGCGATGGCAATCTGTTCATCACACTGGGTGATCGTGGTAGCCATAGAGAAGAAGCGCAAAATCTCAGCAACCATCTTGGCAAATTAATTCGCATCCGGCCTGACGGCTCGGTACCTAACGACAATCCGTTTGTAAAAAACAGCAAAGCCAAGCCTGAAATCTGGTCTTATGGACACCGTCATATCCAGGGCGCCGCGTTAAATCCAAACACCGGCGAGCTATGGATACACGAACATGGCCCACGTGGTGGCGATGAAATCAACATTCCCAAGCCCGGCAAAAACTATGGTTGGCCAGAAGCCAGTTATGGCGTGCATTATTCAATGGCACCGATTAAAGATGAACATGCTGAACAAGGTTTCGAAGAACCCATCTATTATTGGACGCCATCCATTGCCCCTTCCGGCATGATGTTTTATAGCGGCAACCTGTTCCCCGGATGGCGTGGCAATTTGTTTATCGGTGCACTGGCTGGCACCCATGTGGCAAGGCTTATTGTTGATGGCAATAAAATCGCCGGTGAAGAACAATTATTAAAAAATACATTGCGCTTTCGTGATGTGGAGCAAGGGCCTGATGGCGCAATTTATCTGTTGACGGCCGAAAAAGATGGGAAGATTTTGAAGATTGTGCCGAAAGCTGCGGAATAACTGGTCATCGTAATTTAGCGCTGTTCATTAGCCTCGTCAGTTTCCAACAATGAACCGCCCAATTGCCCATCCACATCAACCCATAAATGTGGCAAACCCAGTTCTTTCAACCAGTCCGGGCCTTGTTGCTCCTTGAGCATACCGATGGTTGAGGCACTGCCTGCAACCACACAAAAATCACCGACGACACTGACGGCGGCCATGTTACTTACCGGCCAGCCCGTTTTCGGATTGAGCACATGACCATAGCGCGTACCGTTCAATGTAATACAACGTTCATAGTCGCCACTGCTGGCCAATGCTCCGTTATGCAGTAACAATGTGCGCAGTACTGCACCGGGTTTTCTGGGATGACTGATGGAAACCCTCCACGGGCTACCATCGGGATGTGGGCCGATGATTTTAATATCACCGCCCAGATTCACAATGCCATGTTTAATGCCATTTTCCCAGCATAATGCTGCGGCGCGATCTACGGCATATTCCTTAACCACGCCGCCAAAATCAATTTCCATACCCGCCACAGTAAATGCAAGCATCGGTCGCAGCCATGTGAGTTTATGCCACCCTACTCTCTCCATGATCTGCTGAATGGCCGCTTCTGTTGGCAGATCACCCGATTTAAAATTCCAGACCTGGCGCAAAATACCCGAAGTAATATCAAACAACCCGTCACTCTGTTGATAACAGGTTGCCGCATAATCCAATAATCCAGCAGTTTCCTCATCAACAGAAATCTGCCCACTCACTGCGGCAACACGATTAATTTCTGACAAAAAACTGTCATCCCGGTAGCGCGAATAAATGCTTTCTAGGCGATTAACATCATTTATAGCCGCCCGCGCCGCACGCTTGGCTTTCTTTGGGCTACCTGCATAAAATTGAATTGCACATGGCGACCCCATGGCTTTGAAGTCATAATGATAATATTTCAGTTTGTTCACATTGCGGTTACATAGAAATGGCGTTCTAACAATTTTACGGGTTTGGCCTAATAATAGTTTGCAATTTTTGGAACTGTTTAGTTTGTATGAGAAAATACAAATTGTAGTGCAAGGTAAAATTAAATAAATGTGCTACCGTACTGCCGAAAAAATGCGAAACTACACAATTTAACAACATGATGTTTTAATTTTGTCACATGGTGGATGGCGCTAAACTTATCCACGCTATTTTGCTATAGACTTACAAAAGGTATTAAATATACCAACTCATCTGCGAACACTCCCAATTAATGAAAGAATACAACTTGGGGTTGAACCCCATAAAGATGCGTAATGCGACATAGGGTTTTTAATGTTGTGATCTGAGTTGCTCAATTTTATCCGGCGGAAAATGGCGATAAAAAATGGTTCTTTCGATATTAGTGCGCGGAAAACCTTAGATCTAAAATGAATCCAATTCGACTTGAGCATGCTGAAAAAATGGTAAGGGCTCTTACAGCCAGATAATTTGGTATAGCGTTAATATCAGTTTTTTTTCTGTTGATTGATGTGGGCTTATTTATTCAATACTATGAGCCTCTTGCAAAACTCATAAAAATAAAGGGAATTATGTGGCTGGAACAGCCAAGAAAGAAAAGAACTTGCTCATAAATGGTAAAGTAGAGGCATCAAAGACAATCTAAAAGCAACTATAAATGAGCAAGTTAAGAGA